>CAYWOK010000007.1:0-41813 GCA_964459895.1 uncultured Candidatus Izemoplasmatales bacterium | reverse complement strand
TTCAAACTGACATTTCTATTCAAGGCCTCAATCCGGCCTTTGACAGTTTTGCCGTCGGCGTTGGTCGCCACATATTTGAAATTACGTAGATTCAAACGACACGCCTCCTATTCGTTAGCTACCTTTAGCACTTCTTCCAAGGTTGTAATGCCCGCCTTGATTTTTTCGAGGCCAGATTCGAGAATAGTCACAAGACCTTCTTTTTTGGCCAGTTGTTCCATTTCACTCATCGGGGCGTTGTCAGAGATAAGTTTTTCCATATCTTTAGATATTGGCAGAACTTCAAAAATCCCGACTCTGCCGGCAAAGCCCTTATAATTGCATGACGGGCACCCTTTGGCTCGTTTGAGTTTTTTTACTTCCATGCCGTGCTTTTCAAAGACAGCCATCTCGCTATGGGTGGCATCTTCTTCATAACTGCATTCCGGGCATAGTCTTCTGACAAGTCTTTGGGAAACAATTCCTGATAATGAAGAGGCAATCAGGAAAGGCTCAATTTCCATATCAAGCAATCTGGTAATGGTCTTAATAGCGTTATTTGTATGGATTGTCGACAAAACCAAGTGACCGGTAAGTGATGCCCGAATCGAGATTTCGGCGGTTTCCACGTCTCTGATCTCTCCAATCATGATAATGTTCGGGTCCTGACGCAAGATCGAACGTAAAGCTTTTGCGAAGGTCAGATCAACATCGGGATGAACTTGTACCTGGTTGATTCCAGCCATTTTTATTTCCACGGGATCTTCGACCGTGACAATGTTGACATTGGGACTGTTTAGTTCATAAAGACATGCGTATAGAGTCGTGGTTTTTCCTGATCCGGTCGGTCCGCTCACAAGGACGATCCCGTTTGGCTGAGAGATCATTCTGCGAATTTCTGTTTCTTCCTTACGGTTCAGTCCCAGAGCAGTGATATTGTTCATCTGTCCGGAAAGGTCCAGGATCCTCATAACGACTTTCTCGCCTCTGACAGTTGGAAGGGTGGATATTCGAAGGTCAAGATTCTTTTGTTGGATCAAGGTCTGAATTCTTCCATCCTGAGGAATTCTCGTTTCCGTGATGTCCATTCCTGACATTACCTTGATTCTACTAATCATCTGGTTGTGGATCTTGATTGGAAATTCTCTGACCGTGTCCAGGACCCCGTCGACTCTGTATCTTACGAGAGTCTTGTCGTCCAAGGGATCGATATGGATGTCGCTTGCACGTTGAAACACTGCGGATGTAAGAATCTGGTTGACAAGCTTGACCATCGGCGTTTCGTCAGTATCGTCTGAGTCTTCAATCGTTTTTTCGTCGATGATGTTTTGTTTGACACCCAAGGCTTCCAAAGTCCTTGTGAATCCATAATATTTCTCGATTTGAGTGATGATGTCATTTTTGGGAGCGGAATATGCTTTGGGCTGGTAGCCTGTGATCATCCGCAATTCTTCGACAACTGCAAAGTCTAAAGGATCGAAAGTCGCAAACATCAGTTTGTTGCCTTCGATTCTTAAAGGGATCACATTGTTTCTTCGGCAAAAAGCTTCTTCTACTAGTGACAGCACATAGCCATCAATCGTGAAGTTTGCCAACGAGATTCTTTGAACACCGCTTGATGCTTCCAGCGCTTTCAAAATCTGCATCTCAGTCGACATCTGCAGTCTGACTAATGTTTCGCCAAGTCTCTCATCAGATTTTTTGTTTTTAAGGGCTTCCTTCAACTGGCTTTCAGAAATTATTCCTTCTTTTTGCAAAATGTCGCCAATGCGTTTAAGCGCCATCTCATGCACCCCCCTTATCCACAATGTTTTCTTCGTAGATCATGTTTACAGCATCATACAGTTCATCATATAGTTTGACAGTGACAGGCGTTCCATTCAGTGTGGTTGTAGTTCTCATAAAAGAAATAATCGTGCCATCCAATCCGTCCTGGATCAAAAGGTCATATGTAAATTCAGTGTCGGTCTCAGTCACGATCACCCCTGGAGTTGTCTCGTCGATATCGGGATTGTCAAGATAGATTGTTTGAAAAGGAATCGGGTCTTGTTCGACAGAAGCAGTCGAATAATTCGTGATGTAGGGATACCCTCGGAGCGAGAATTCAAGTGTATTCTGATCGACTTGATCAATCGTCACGGTGAAGTTGTAATAAAGATTGTTGTAAAAACTGAAATCGTATTGGTTGACGATAAGGATGCGGACGTTTTTGCCTGATTCAGCCCAAGCGGGTGTAAGGTAATTCTGTTCAAAAACAAAACCTGTGAAATTTGTGTTTTGCGTAAGCTTTTGCATAGCCGAAGCGATGATGCTCAACTGGCTGTTCGTGAGGCCAAAACCGGAAAGTGTCTCCAGCAAAGAAAATCTCGTTTCCGATTCAATCGTGATCGAGGTGATTTTTTCAGTTATAGCTACAACATCACCAGAAAGGATATTGGTGATTTCCGTGGTTTCGATTTCATTCGCAATCAAATCTTGGGAAAGAAAATCAGAAAGTTCAAACACTTTGACTATGTCAAGTTTTCTCATGCTCACATTCAAATCATCATAGAATGTGTCGTAATCAAAGAAATCCATAATACTTTGGGTGAATTGATTTGTCAAAATGGCTTCAAATGCATCCTTGTTTGTAGCTAGTAAAGAAAACAAAGCTGGGTTTTTTTTGTCTTGTTGAATTCCTTCAATCGTGGCTTCAGAAAGAAAAACAAAGGCACCTAGATCGAGTTCGATCTCGTATTCCTGAAACTTGATCCGATAGTCGACCGTTCTTCTCCAGGCAGCTATTTCTCTTGTCAAAATATCAGGATACTGCGACTCGTCGTATTCACCCAGATAGATTGTTCCAACCGAAGTTTGATCAACATTGCCAGATATCCCCAGCACACCAAGGGTAACGCCTGCAAAGGCAATAGAGGCCACCAATAAAATCAAAGTGACGCTCAAATAAAGATTGTGTTTTAATATTTGCCATAGTTTGTTCAAGGTCATCCCCCCTAATCAAGTCCTATTATATCAAAATAACCCTTATTAACAATCAATTTTTACGAAAATAACCCCAAATAAGCCACAATTTGTCTATATAGATTGCGAAAAACGTCTGATTTATACTATAATTAATATGCAAGCGAACGGAGGTGATGGAAAATGATGAAACTTGACAAAAAAGGATTTACTTTGATCGAGGCAATTGCCTCCATTTTCATCATAACTTTGGTCTTGACGACCGCAATCACCATCATCGTGAACATCCGTCGCCAGACATTCGCGACCAACGAACGGATTGTTGCCATCGAAGTTGCATCTAGGATCCGTGACAATGTCATCAACGAAACCAATTACAATGAATTGTCGTTATGGCAAGATGGATTCCTTATGACTGTCGATTCTTCCAACTGTTCTTTGCTTGCACCGCCATTTTCCTGTGATTTGTTCGCCTACACCGCCAATGGAAAAACCTATGATACGTCTGTTTCCATCGTTTTTTATGCCCCCACTGACGAAAGCATCACATATCAAGTCATCCATTTTTCTGTTTTTATCAATTATTTTGCCGACAGGTCAATTGAATTGACAGGTATCGTTTATGAGTAAAAAAGGCGTCTCGCTGGTCGAACTTTTAGGAGCAATCGTCATTTTCGGACTTGTTGCATCATTAGTTGCCCTATTTCTTTCAGTCTTTTTACGGGCAAACGAACGCATCTCTATCAACGCTAGGGCCAACCAGGAAGGCCAGTTGGTTGTGGAAATCCTTGAAGAGCAAATGCAGAATCTTTCACCGACTGCATACAGTTCATGCGGTTTAAATGACTGCCTCGTCCTGGATAAGGAATTTGCCTATGAATTTGATCCAATTCAGGAAGATGTTGTTCTGGTTACTTTTTCTCCTGCTCTGTCCTTGCGGTTGGAGATCGATAGTAAAAATATATTGAAAATTGACGGTACCGCTTATGCTTTTAATGATTTTACACTCGGAGCACTGAGTTCAATCGTTTTTACCGAGAATTCCGGAATGCTTTATGTGATTATCGATCTCTATCTGGAATCCGCAGATCTGGAGCAATTCAATTTTATCGCCACATATTCCTATAGTTTAGAATCCGTTCCCGCTTAAGATATTGTGAAAGGAGCTTATTGAATGAAACTGCTGAAAAAAAAACAAGGCATGGGTCTTCCGACAATGCTCGCAATCGTTACTTTTGTCATCGCAGTTGTTGCGACGCTTTTAACATACGCTGTTTTTCAGGCGAATCTAGTCGATATAAGCTTTGAATCATCCGAGGCCTACTATAACGCTTTAGAAAGAGTAGAGGCAACAGCTTCCATCATTGTTCGTGACCAAGATTTAGACAGCACCTATCTTCTCGATTTGGCAAACTACATGGGGGTCTCGATTGATTCCTATAATGCCACAGTTTGGACAATCAGTTCTTCTTATTCCGATACCCAATCCGTCACGAGTTATCTGTCCGGTTCTGCCTCCACTGTCTCGACGTTTGACAACCTTTTCGACTACCAAGGCAATGAACCCGGTTTCATCCTTGATCCGCTAATAACTCCGACTTCACTCCTAGCTGCCTATCTTCCGGAATTTATCGAGGCAACTTTTCCTTCAATCACTCCTCAAACCGAATTCGCAAGTTTTCAAAGTGTTGTCAGTTATATTAATTCTTTGACTAGCATCCCAGGAACATATATAAGTGTTTCTCCAACCATATTAAGTAACCAATCTGATCCGACTGTCAGCGGTCATTGGTATGTCGACGGCGACTTGACGCTGGGGAATAATAGAAGTTTGACTATTCCTGAGGGTTATTTGTTGGTAATTAACGGAAATTTGACGATGAATAGAAATGGAATAATCTCTGGAAATGTAGTAGTCAACGGAAATTTTACTAATAGTGCCGGCTCGAACAGAACTTGTGGAATCTCGGGTACAATGTATGTTAAGGGAAACGTATCGACTGTCGCAAGCCTTAATTTGGGAAGTTCAAGCAGGCCGGCATTTGTTTTTGCCGAACAAGACATTACTTTCAACACAAATGTGAATGGTTTCGGATATTTCTTATCCGACAATTTCACCGTTGGAACAAGCAAAACCAACATCGATATCTATGGTGGTGTCTATGCCTCGGTCAGTTCCAATCTTTCATCACAGGATCTAAATGCCAACCCTAGTCTTGATAATAATCTATTTTATGACTATGGAGTTCCTACGGCGATTGATGTTTCTGCTTCCTCGTTCTGGACATATGACAACCTTTTCATGTACAAAGGCAATGAACCTGGTTTCATCATCGACCCGCTCTTAACCACAACTTCACTCCTTGGAGCATATCTTCCAGAATTCATCGAGACAACGTTTCCTTCAATTATTCCCCAAACCGAATTCGCTGATTTTCAAAGTATTGTGAGTTATATTAGTTCGCTGACAGGTGTTCCTGGTAGTTATATCAGCGTTTCCCCAACCGTATTAAGCAACCAATCCAATCCGACGGTCAGTGGTCATTGGTATGTCAACGGCAACCTGACACTTGCGAGCAATAAAAATCTTACTATACCCTCGGGGTATCTGCTGGTTATCAACGGAAATTTGACAATGAGTACAAATGGAACTATCTACGGAAATGTAGTCGTCAACGGTGATTTTACAAATAGTACGAGTTCGAGCAATTCCTGTGGAATCTCTGGTACAATGTATGTAAAGGGAGACGTATCGACAGTCGGACGACTAACCTTGGGAAACTCAAGCAGACCGGCGTTCGTTTTTTCCGAACAAGACATTGATTTCAACACAAATGTGAATGGTTACGGATATTTTCTATCGGACAATTTTACAGTTGGAACACGGAGGACGAATATCGAAATCTATGGAGGCGTCTACACGACAGGAAGTTCTAATCTGTCGTCCAATGATCTTCTTGCCAATCAGAGTCTTGAAATAAATCTCTTCTATGGATATGGGGTTCCGAGTCAAATTATTATTTCCAGTGGAGGCTCATTATTTAAGTACTCTGCACCTGAATAAAACATAACCTACGTAGACAAAAAAATAGAAAAAATGACGCGAATATTGATCGCGTCATTTTGAATATGTCATAAGTATTTTTAATTGTTGATGCTGCTAAAAGTTACTTCCAGCAAATAACTAGAATTGCCTTTTATATACATAAAATATGAGCCTGCTTCAGAAATTGTCACTATGACGGTCTCATTTTCAACATATGCTACATCTTGACCTGAACTATCGACAAGATATGATTCGTAGATTTTACTCATTTGATTGGCAAAGATCACATATGACCCTGGTTCTAGTTTCACTTGAATCCATCCGGCTATTCCGTTATTGTATGGAACTTGGATAGCGTCTCCTGCATAGTTGATTTTTCTCGCCAGGCCAACTTCTTCCGCAGGATTATGAAGGTATGTTTCTGAAAACACATCAGGGATGGTATTAGTTTCAGGGATTTCTGTCACAGTATGGTTCGTTACCGAGAAAACAGCATAGGCCCCCTCAGTGAATTCCAGGCGGTAGTCGTCTAGTCGCACTTGCATGTCGATTTGACTGTTGGTATTTGCGAAAGCTACCGTCAGATGGGCAATGGCATTAGGAAATGTCTCGGCTTCTGTTTCAAAAAGATTAAGTCTATTGACGACTTCTGCGATCTTTTCTAGATTAATCACCTTGTCAAGGGCAATATCTAGTTCATATGTGTGGGTCTCGGTTTTACGTTCGTTATCGATATCACTAAAGGAAAAGCCCTCATCAAAATTAAGAATTTCTCGATCAAGAATAACATCCGAATTCTCACTTGAAAAAGTAGTCGTTACCACATTGTCTTCGATTACATACTCATATTGGATTCCTTCTATGCTTTCAATAACAGATTCTCTGGTAAATTCGTCAGTGATTTGCTTAAGATATGTTACTCCCGATGCTATGTCAAACTTCATGTCAAGCTCAAAAGAAATCGATTCCAAGCCTGTGATATTTGTCTCGACAACAATGAATTCAGTTTCAGAGGCAAATTCCAAATATTGTGCGTTTTGATATAATTGCGAATAAGTGTCATATTCTTCTTTCAGGCCTTTGATAGCGTTGATTGTCGATAAGAAATCGCACCCAATTAGCGCAACAGACAAGGCTAACAAAGATATGAAAAGCCATAATTTTCTCATGTTGTCCTCCTAAAATAGTAAAGAAAGTATTTCGTAGAGTTTAACACACAATTAACCTCAGGTCAACCCAAACGATCTATTTGCGAGACCTACAAGCAAAAAAAAGACTGAAATCGGATCGATTTCAGTCAAGAAAGAATGCCTTTCAGGCATCGAAACTACCTTTAATAATAAATATGAGTAATGAATTCAAAAAAAGTATCCGCGGAAGTTACTTCAATCTCAATTGGCAAATCAGAGGTGATGACAAACATCGCCAAAATGAACCCATAGTAAATCTGATCATCGTGTCCAATCCATTTTGGTGTAATCGAAAGTGTTGTTCCATCAAAATAATACTGATGGTCGTCATGGTGGACGGTTTCCTGGTCAATAGGCATAGCAACCGTATATATCTTTCCTGATCCTGCGAACGCAGTGGTGATTATTTCAGTAACCGAACTATTAAAAGTCAGATAACTATAATTTTCAAATAAATCTTGCTGTGTATCCGGTTTAAAACACCATGTATCGGGATTGTCAAAAAACTCTTCTTTCAAGTTGTCGTAATAGTTGAGGGTGTAGACATCAATTTCTACTGCTTCGACCAGTTCCAAAAAATCAACATTCTCAACCAATTTTCTCTCGCGAAATGATAATGCGTCATATGCTTCTCGAGCCAGAGCTATCGATTCATCGCTCATATCAGATGTTTCCAGAATCAATTCATCTACTGCCTGGGCACCATCTTCATAGGCAACTGATTGGCATGAACAAAGGCAAAATATCGAAATACTCAAAACGAATGTCATCAAAACTTGTTTCATAATTTTCTCCTCTATAAAGCTTAGCCGACCTTTTCGAACTCAATTTCATTACTTCACATAAATATAAACAATGACCACGGGTTTTTTATTGGTAAATTTTGCTTTTCATATCATAAAATTTTTTCGGAATATATCCTAAAAGGATATGATATAATATCTTTGTATGCAAATTATTCTGAATAAAAGCGAGGTGTTTCAGTGAAAACAGAATTAAGTAAGTTTCTTCAAGAACAAAGACCAATTCTTAAAACGCTAGTAAAAGATCTTGACAAAGAATTCAAGTATGTCAGCCTGCTTGGAACAGATACCATCGGCTCAACGTATAGCGTTTCAAGAAGCGGGTCGAGTGTCGGGGATTCAAAATGGTCGGAAAGAGGGTTCGTGATTCGAGTTTACAATGGCATCAACTATAGCGAATATTCGTTCAACACGCTTGACGATGTCGAAGAAATCAAGCGTCAGGTCAAGGCAGTCGCAAAAACAGACCTGGACACCCTGAAAAACACAAACATTGAACTAATGACTTTTCCGATTATCACCGAATCAAAACTAACCCAAGAATTTCACAGTGAATGCGAAATTGATCCTTTTTCGATTTCGTCCGAAGACAAACTGAGAAAATTGACCGAATTGATGCAAGCTGGTTTGAAAAAAAGCGAGTTTTTTGTTGATTTCCGGATTGCATACGAAGAAGTTAAAATCTCCAAGGTGTTCCTTTCCAACAAAAAGGATCTTTCCCAAAGCATTATCTATACCAATTTGTCATTCGTGGCAATCGGTCGCAAGGACGGAGAAGTAAAATATGATTTTCAACCTCTGAGCGGACTCAAAGGCTATGAAATCTTTGATGAGGCCCAGGCAAAAATTGACATGGTCACAAACAGTGTCATCGAATTGTTTTCGGCCAAACGTGCCACTCCCGGACTCTACGAGATTATCTGCGACCCAGCTGTAAGCGGTCTAATCGCGCATGAGGCATTCGGCCATGGCGTGGAAATGGACATGTTTGTCAAACACCGTGCCAAGGGCGAGGAATTTATCGGCAAAGTTATCGCAAGCGATAAAGTCAACATGCATGACGGAGCCTTGAGTGCAACCGAAGTCGGAACCTACCTGTTTGACGATGAAGGCACATTGGGGACCGATACCCTGATCATCGAGAAAAGTATCCTGAAACAGGGAATCAGCGATCTTCTGAGTGCGACGATTCTCAGAACAGTCCCGACTGGAAACGGGCGCAGAGAGAGTTTCGAACGCAAAGCATATGCCAGAATGACCAATACCTTCTTTGAAAGCGGAACCGATTCGCTCGAAGACATGATCAAATCGATCAAAAACGGTTATTTGCTTGAAGGCTATTTCTCCGGCATGGAAGATCCGAAAAACTGGGGAATCCAATGCATAATCTCCAAAGGCAAGGAAATCATCGACGGAAAACTGACCGGCAATATCATCAGCCCGGTTCTTCTCACCGGATATGTTCCCGACTTGTTAAAATCAATCTCCATGGTTTCAGATCAAAAAATCATACTCAGCGGCACAGGCGCCTGTGGCAAAGGCTACAAGGAATCTGTCAAGGTGTCGACTGGCGGAACATATCTCAAAGCAGTCGGGAGGTTAGGATGATGGAAAAACTAATCGGATTATTAAACAAGAAAACAAACGTTGATGAATACAAAATTAAACTCACAGAAACTTCAAGTACAGAACTGTTCTTCATTAAAGACGAATTGCAGATGAACAGAGGCAAAAAAGTGAAACACATCGAAGTCACGGTTTACCGGAACTTCGAGCACTCCGGAGTCAAATTCAAAGGGTCGAGCTCGGTAAAACTGTCTCCAACGATGTCTTTGAAAGAGATGGAAGAAAAAATCGACTCTGCTGCTTTGGCTGCCTCATTTGTTAAAAACGAGTATTATGAATTGGTCGCTCCAGGAACAGAAACTGCTCCTCGTATCAATTCGAAATTCAATGAAGGCGAAGCAATCAAACATATCTCGAATTTGGTGAGAGATTTGTACCAAATGGATCATTTATCCGGAGCTTACATCAATTCTGTCGAATTCTTCATCAACAAGAACCACATCCGGCTCATCAATTCACTTGGACTCGACAAAAGTTATGATTCTGTAGACGGACTTATCGAGCTGATCACTGAAGCCAAAGGCGAAACTGAAGAAATTGAACTTTTCGACTTCCTCCGATTTAGCGATTACGATCCCGAATGGATCAAAGAAGTTGTGAAAGATGCTTTGATTAAGGCGAGCCTGCGGACAAAAGCAATTCCCTTGCCAAGTGTTGGCTCTATTCCTGTAATTCTCACCGGCGAGGCAGTTGATACGTTCTTCTCCTATTATCGAGCGAAAGCATCAGGCAAAATGGCCTATGAAGGCATTTCCACCGCAAGAATAAGCGACATGGTCCAAGCAGGTGAAATCACAGGCGACAAAGTCAGCATCACCATGAAACCGGTCATCCCCAATTCATCACACAACTATTACTATGACACTGACGGTGTTTTTATCAAAAATGCCAATATCATTGAAAATGGGAAATTACTAACTTATGCAACCTCGAAACGATATGCCGATTACCTGAAGATAGTACCTACGGGAGAAATTTTCAATCTTGAAGTCAATAATGGTTCCAAGTCGATTGCGGAACTGAAACAGGGCATCTATCTTGAATTGCTGAATTTTTCAGATTTCCAGATGGATCCCATGACCGGAAATTTCGGTGGCGAAATAAGACTGGGAATCTACCATGACGGTAAAAATGACATTCCCGTGACCCTGGGAAGTATTTCAGGAGATGCCAAGACCGTAGAAACGGATATGTATTTTTCAATAGAACTGCAAAAAAACGACAGTTTTATCGGTCCCAAACTAATCAAGTTGAACCGGGTTCAGATTGCAGGAAACTAATCAAAACAAAAGCAAGTTTGGTCAATAATCCAAACTTGCTTTTTTATTAATAACTTGTTTTCATCAGATAAATGCCTGTCGAATTTGTTTGTAACTCAAATAAATATAAGGAGAATCAAATATGCTCCAAATTATTGACCTGCTTGATTTTGTAAGTTCAAGATAACTAATTGGTTTCTTCGGGAAGCGGTTTGTCCTTGTCGTATTCCTTGAACTCTTGCACAGCGCGTTTGATGAAACGGAACAGATGTGGTCTGAAAACGTATGCTGCAAAAATGATATATGGCGGGATCAAAAAAATCGTCGGCCCGAATACGACAAGTGCCGTCCAAGTCCACTTAGCATAACCATTTTTGGCGCAATACCGGAAAACAAGCCGATAGATGAGATAGTACCAAAGCACAAGCATAACGATTGCCAATAACAAGACAACGACGCTACTCGCGCTGATATTGATGATGCGACCAAAAAATACAGGAGTCGTCAAACTTGTTTGCGAAAAATATGCCGTGGTGATGGTCGAATCTGCCATGTCAACAAAAAAGTCTATGACACGATACAGCAAAAAAGCGATTTGTTGAAAGAACAGCACGGCAAAAATGATAAACGCAGCAGTTTCATAAGGCTTTTTGTTTTTAATTAAGTCAGTTTTTTCTTTATCAATATTTTCTTTTAAACTCATGGAATCCACCTCTCTTTTTATGAAAAGTTTAGCATTTTCTTTCACTTTGGTCAATCATTCTATCAAATATAACTCACAAAAAATGAGAATATTTGTCTGTAGGCGTATAATCAAACTTAGTTTCAAATCTATTAATGACATTATAGAGTGGCTTTTGCCAATGAAAGTAGGAATATGGCCAAATTTATCAATCCGGTTCTTTATATATATAAACAAAAAAGGAACAGGAAATTTCCTGTTCCTAAAGAAAATAAATACTTGTGATTAGGCATTAAGTTGAATAAAAACGGAAGGAAGCACAACACTGATATCAATGATCACGATAACAAGCAGCGCCAACAATCCCCCGACTGTCAAAGCTAGGAAAAGCGAATAGACAATCGGAATCAATAATAGGAAATTCCAAAACAGGTTTTGCGACAAAGCCACATGTTGCACGATTTTGTTTTTGACAAATGTGATCACTATCAAACTTAACAATCCCAATAGTGCCGGGATAAAAAATAAGAATGATGCTCCGGAGAGTACGAATCCGGTTATTGTCGATAGCAGCAAGTTGACGAAGATACCAGCCAACATTACGGCTTTGTAATCTTCTTTTCCGACTTTCTTTTTTAACAGCCAGCCAAAGAACAAAAGCGTTACGAGCATTATGGCAAGCGTGGGTATTTCCGTTCCGTTCATCCTAACATATGTCAGCGACCAGGTCGTTTGACCGAGGAAAGCGATCAGCTTGCTGATATATAGACCGGCAATTGCAAATATCACTAATGCAAGGAAGATGAATCCGACATATTTCAAGACTTTCAAAGGTGCCAGTTCTTTCTTCCAAGCGAGATATGCCACTAATCCTGCAAACACCAGCAAGAAGACAAGATTCAAGACGATTCCTAAAGTCTCTGAATAGGCAACGAACACATTCGGGAAAATGGTAAAGAATATTTGATTGGTATCACTAACAAAGTAATTGACATCGGAATAATCCGAATTTGTCACAAACTCTTCCACCAACGGAACGACTTGGCTTCCGTAGTGCTGGATTGAACTAAGATCAATAGCCGTATAATTGTCAAAAGGAGTATGGTAGTTGTAGAGTCCTTTGAGAACCGCGAAATTGATTCCTTGTTTTCCTGCGGCCAAAAATTCAGTGAAATCAGTACTGTTTGGCATGACCGTATATACTGCAGTCGCCAAGCTGTATGATACAGGCAAATCGGCATGTTTGTAAAAATCGATGACCTTGTCGTTGTTGGTGCTCGTTTCAAACATGTATGCAGCCCCGTCAACGCCTCTGGCTTCCAGATTGATAACAAATCCCACTTTGTCCATGAAAGCTTCTTCTGCGGCCATATCCGCTCCGAAAAGACCGGTTTCCTCGCCATCTGTAATTAGAATGTAGATTGAATTCTCAAGTGTGGTATCTTGACCGTAAAGTCTCGCTATTTCCAAAAGGGTTGCCAAGCCGTAGCCATCATCGGCTGCGCCGTATGATCTTCCCAGTTCTCCACTTCGTCCGATATGTCCGCGTGAATCATAATGTGCGACAAGCAAAATACCGGTACCGGTACTGTTAGTGCCAGGAATGGTAGCCAAAAGATTGCTTATGTCATATTCCGTGTCGCCTCCGACTTCAGAGGCTGTATAGTTCATTTCTACAACATTGTCACTGCCGACAAAAGTCTCCAGTTGGTCTTTGAGATAAAGACGCACTTCTTCATGCGCATCAGGGTCGAACACCGAATGCGGATCCCGTGAGATCGCTTCGATATACGAAGCCGCCTCAACAGCGCTGAATCCATCCAAAGAATTCTTCGGAATCGGAGTGAATAACACAAATAAGCTTAAGAAAAAGCCAACTACTGATACTAACAAAACAACAAGCGAGTTCCTTTTCATAGAATGTCTCCTCAATTTACTTTGAAATTCAAATTATATCGTATAAAATCATATCACGATGGCTTTTCAAATGCAAGGTATTCCATGATATAATTTTCCCATAAAAACAACATCTCCGAATTTCTTGTGATTTGTCTCTTACAAAATTGAACTATGTATAATATAATAAGTACTGTATTTTTCTGATTTTCATACATCAAACAAATCAATATTTTGTCTCGAGGTGGATTTATGGACATAAAAAAAGAAGCACTGGCATTACATGAATCAGTACGAGGAAAAATCGAAATTACTCCTCGTGTCAATGTTTCCAACAGCAAAGATCTTTCCTTAGCATATACTCCGGGCGTGGCTGAACCTTGTTTGGAAATCCAGAAGGATGTCAATCTGAGCTATGTCTACACGAGAAGACATAACTTGGTTGCAGTCATCACGGACGGTACGGCGGTTTTGGGACTGGGCGATATCGGTCCGGAAGCAGGTATGCCGGTCATGGAAGGCAAGTGCGTTCTCTTCAAGGCGTTTGGAGAAGTGGATGCTTTTCCCTTATGCCTAAAAACAAAAGACGCGGATGAAATCGTTAGGACAATTGCCTTGCTTTCAGGGAGTTTTGGAGGTATCAACCTTGAAGATATTTCTTCACCAAGATGTTTTGAAATCGAAACCAGACTGAAAGCAATTCTGGATATTCCCGTATTTCACGACGACCAGCATGGAACTGCCATCGTCGTTTTTGCAGCACTCATCAATGCCTTGAAACTGGCGAAGAAAGATCTAAACAATATCAAAGTGGTCATCAATGGCGCCGGAGCCGCAGGTTTGTCAATCGCAAACTTTCTGCTTGATTCTGGCGTTAAAGACATGCTAGTCTGTGACCGCCAGGGGATTCTCTGTAGTGACGATGTAAATCTGAATAAATTCCAGAAGCTAGTCGCAAAAAAAACCAATCCATTACTGCAAAAAGGAATGTTGCGCGATGCATTCCGTGGCGCTGACGTCTTCATCGGCGTTTCCGGACCAAATTGCGTTACAAAAGAAATGGTTCAGAGTATGAACATGTTGCCAATCGTCTTCTCGCTTGCCAACCCTGTTCCTGAAATATCCAGAGAGGATGCTTTGGCATCTGGTGCATACGTTGTCGGCACCGGAAGCTCAAAAAATCCAAATCAAATCAACAATGCGCTTGTATTTCCAGGGCTCTTCAGAGGCGCCTTAGACGTGCGCGCTTCCGATATCAATACGGCAATGATGCTGGCTGCATCGAAAGCGATTGCATCAATGGTTTCTCCAAAAGACTTAGTCTGCGATTATATCATTCCCTATGCGTATGATAAAAAAGTTCATCAGGCAGTTGCCGAGGCAGTTAAAACTGCGGCAATCAATTCTGGTGTCGCAAGGATCTGATTTGCAATTATTTTTTTCAGGAAAGCAATCGGAAAATGATGATTTCCAAAATAAAACACTTCATAATCGAAGTGTTTTTTCTGATTTATAAAAAATCTCCATGCTGATTAGATCAAGGAACCCTTACTAACTTGCTTTGAAAACTCAATTATCTCAGCTTCGTCAAGGCCTATTTCAGGTTTTGATTCCTCGATAATCTTCTTCATGATAACTCTGTAGAGAGGATTCATTCTCTCGTAATGCAATTCAAATCCAAGTTGCCTTATTTGCTTTGCGTGTTCCACAAGATCCCTATCGACTTGTTTTTCAAATAAATCGATTCCATCTTTACCTCTGGCCATGCCGCAGACAAAAAAGTGCAGGTGTTTCTCCAATAACAAACTATGATTCTTCTTGATGAATTTTCGCATTCTCTTATTGATTCTACCCATATACAGAGACGAGCCCAGAACAATGGAATCATATTTTTTCAGATCATAGTTATTTATGTTCTTGACATCGACAACATCAACAATTGCATCCAAGATTTCTGTTTTGATTTTATGGGCGCAATTTTCAGTCGTGCCGGTTTTTGTGCCAAAAACAATCAGTATATTCATATTTTTTTCTCCTTTTTTGCTTGTGTGCGTTTTGATAGCGATAAAATCAATCCCAGAACGATAGATAGATACGCAGCCATCAAAACCCGGTAGTTTTCCGGTAACAGAAATGTAATCGTATGTGCAGGAATCCAGAAACAGGGAATAGTTATAAGAATGACAAAGCCAAAGAAATATTTCCAATCAATTGTGGCAATCACTTTAGCAAAGCTAACTCTGAAGATTTGTTTTAATTTGCCTTCTCCTAGATCGATAACAGTATCTGTGAAGCGGTGAAAAAGCATAAATGCGGGAGCGAAAAACAAATTCATTATCAAACTTATCAGAAATGCAGTTAAAAGACTCGCGCCAAATCCGTCTGAGGCAAGGCTTGGCAATAATAAAGAAGCCTGTGCCGAAGCGACTCCTTGGGAAAAGACTTTGAAGGCCAGGACAAATCCCATTCCAAGAAATCCCCAAATCAATACTCTGAATCCAAGACCTTTGACAGAAAAATAATTGCCGGTCTGAATTCGTTTGGCAAGTAATTCTCCCATCGTTGCCAAAATTGCGGTTTTGAGAAATCCGGAAAGATACGGCATTGAGTCTGTGAAAGTTTCATATGCAGCCCTAGTCGCAGGAATTATGATCAGAGACGAAATTGACGCAATGATCAGAATCCAGATCAAGTCTTTGCTTTTCATCTATTCAATATCCTCGTTTCTGTCAATTGTCTTTACTAGCAATTATACTATAATTTATATTCTTGGTAAACACCTTTTGGTCAATGTATCCTAATCTTGAAGAAAGAAGCCATGAAAAAACCCGCGACAGAAAAACAGCGCAGGCAACGATTGAAAATTGGTGTATTCCCCATATATAAAAGCACAAGCAATTTAACAAAAAATATCGTGATTACTTTCAAAATCGAATCAAAAAAGAATTGCGAAATCAAACATTAATGACGAACTTCTTTATAATATTTGTTCTATCAAGCTAATGATACTGTAAATCCCGACACATTGACTCTTTAAATTAGTGACACACTAAAATCATATATACGGGGAATACACTTACATTATACACCAGTTGGATGATAGGGGAATCGGTTTGCGAAAAATAATCGGATTTTTTTTGCAGAGAGTTTATTCGGTTAGGGAACTCATTGTCGCCTTGATGCTGGAAATGACATCAATTCCACCAGTAAAACCTAAAGATTTGTAATCCAGTTCATTTGAAAAAGTCTCATAATCGATATAAAATTTCTTGTTGAGGATATGTGTCATCATATTACAAAAATGAAGTCCGCTTTCCCTGCCTTTTAGTCTTTGGCCTAGGCCCATGAACCAGCCGCCGATTCCGGCTATGAGTGAAGGAATCATAACCACTCTTCTTTTATCTTTTGTGGCCACAAGCATGATTCCAAGCAACTCTTCGTAGGTAATATTGAGTTTGCCAATCGGATACATTCCTAAGTTTTTTCCATTATATGCACATGCGACGATTGCTTCTGCTACACCGGAAACATCGATTGTTGCGGTACCGCCGCATTTCGGAAAATAGATACGTTTGAATTTCCCGAAATGATCTAGAAAATGTTCTTTCCAGAGGGGTTTTCTTTGAGGCATGGTCCCAAATATGAACGGAAGTTCCAGAAACATGATGTCAAATAGACCGGTTTCTCCAAGTTTGCAAAGTTCTTCCTCTTGTTCGATTCTAACTTTTATATACGGATTGTGCCTAGAAAGCTTCTGACCTAGTAATCTGTCAAAATGAGAGTAGTAGGAATTGAGAACAACGCAGCGCTTTATTCCTGATAGTTTGGCAGCTGCACAGATTTTTTTTGCCTGCTCGACCAGTTTCTCGTGAAAAAAAGCGTATGCGGGGCGTCTTGGTAATACCCTGTCGTCAGGGCCTAGAGCGTAGATAAAGGTATCATATCCCAAAGGCTGGATCAATTTGACGATTTCTGCCTGACTCAACCGAAACAGATCCGTCTCCAACAATCTGACTTGTTCGGGAAACCACCCTCCGAGTTCGATTTCGCTAGGCAAACAGAAAACACCGACTTCGACGTTTCGTTCCAGAAATTTCAAAGTCGCATTGTAGCCCAAAAATCCTGTTCCGCCTGCAATCAGTACTTTCTTCGTAACATGATTCATAATCATTTTCCTTTCTGAAACATCAAACTGGAAAATAAATTACTTGTTTTTCACAGCTTTGAGACGATATTGAACGATTTCAGTGATCAAATCCAAGGGCAAAGGTTTATCGAAGGCAAACTGAATCGCGCCTTTAGAACATTTGAAAAGAGTCAATTTATCCGCAAATGCTTTTATCGGAGCTGATGATGGATAGAATCCGATATGATGCTTGAAGGCTGCAAAATGGACCAGGTTCTCTTTTTGCCAGAAAGTTGGCATTTGATAACTAATCTTTTCGATAGCCTCCGGAGCAGCTGTTTTTATCGTTTCCCGGATCGATTGTAGTTTGATTTTGATCTCATCGGGAAAAAGTGCAATATATTCATTGATATCAGTGAAATGGAGATTATTCTCTTTCATGCTAATTCCTCACTGTGAAAATGACGTTTCAATTTTCTCAGGTTCGTTTAATTGTTTCTTCTGCCTTTTTTTAGGATTTAAAATCACATTCAGAATGATTCCCACAAGCGCTGCCAAACTCATACCGCTGAGCGACACGCTACTGTTAAGCTGGATGGATGCTCCACCAAGCCCAATCACCAGCATCGCTCCGACAATAATCAGATTTCTCATATTGACTAGATCGACTTTTTCTTCAACCAGAACTTTGACTCCGTTTGCGGCGATCAATCCATATAAAACAATCGTCATTCCTCCGAGAACGCCATTGGGAATGCTCAAGATAAACGCCTGAATAAAACCGAAAAAGCCCAACAAGATCGCAAATACCGCTGCTAGTCCCGTAACCCAGACGCTTGCGACTTTGGTCATCGCGACGACGCCTGTGTTCTCACCGTAGGTCGTATTTGCGGGGCCACCCAAAGCGGCACTCACAAAAGTTGCGATGCCATCTCCTAACAAAGTATTGTCCAAGCCCGGATCCTTGATTAAGTCTCTGCCGATAATTTGGCCGAGAACCGTGTGGTTTCCGATATGTTCCGCGATGGTCACGAACGCAATCGGAGTAAACATCAAGACTGCAGTCAGGTTCATACCATAGGTTCCGACAAGATGAAAATCAGGAAGAATAAAGAAAGTAACACCTGAAAATACGTCTTTAAGATTGACGACACCGAGTATTAATGAAGACACATAACCGACGACAATCGCAACCAGGAAAGGAATGATCTTTACCAATCCTTTGGCATAGATACTGGCAATGATTACTGTAACAAAAGTTATCAAGGCAATTAGCGGAGCTTGGTATCCCGCTCCACCAGTAAGTCCGGCGCTGTTGATCGCAACTGGAGCAAGCACAAGACCAATAATCATAATCATCGGACCGACCACGACCGGAGGCAACAATCTTTTGATCCAGTCAGAGCCGACAAACTTGATGATGATACCAACGATTACATAGATAACACCCACCGCCATCAAGCCAAAATAGGCGGCACTGAAATCTTTTGATCCGTCAAGATTAGTGACGGTCGATGCCTGAATTGCCAAAATGAAGGCAAAAGAGCTGCCCAGGAATACCGGTGCCTTGGCCTTGGTAAAAGCGATGTAAATCAAAGTTCCGATACCACTCGCAATCAATGTCACGCCAACAGGCAGGCCTGTGAGAATCGGTACGAGCACTGTCGCTCCGAACATGGCAAAGACATGTTGCAAACTCATGAATATCCAAGCCAACACGTTTTTTGGCCTTTCATGCACATCAAGAATAATTCGATCGTTCATCATAATCCTCCGCAATAATTAGTAATAATATTGTTGAAAAAATAGAAATAAATGTGTTCCAATTATACTATAATCAAGACGCAAATTAAAGCATATCAAAAGAAAAAGACAAAAGCAGGACGCTTTTGTCGATTCAATGCTAAAATATATCAGTTTTTGTGAAGCTTATTCCAACAAACCCGAGTTGTTGGCTAGGTTTTTCACCCAATGATTTTTTCTGTATCGCCAGATGGCAAACAGCATTTTGGGGAAGTCAAAGATTTGAACTACAAGGAACAGCATGGTCACTGGAATAGTCGTGAATCTTGACAAGGCAAAAGCAATTGGAACAGATACGACCCACATGTAACCCGAATCCATCAGCAATGTCGATTTGGTGTCGCCTCCTGCCCTCAGCGTGAAATAGATAGCCACGTTAAAAGAATACACGGGAATGAAGACGGCATTGATCCTGATGGCGAAGATTGCTATTCTTCTGGTCTCAGCGGAAATATCATAAAGATCGAGAATGAAGAAACTGAGGACAAACAAGATAATTCCGGTTAAAAAAGCGAAAAAGACAGCAAAAGCGATCAGTTTGTGGGCATTGTCTTTGGCTTTTTCCAAATTGTTCTCTCCAAGAGTATTGCCTACAAGCACAGCAACCCCGGTCCCGATTCCTCCAAAAGTCACGAAGACAAGCTGAGAAATCACGTTCGTAATATTCATCGCCGCCAGCGCATTGTCTCCCCTCGTGGAATATGCCTGCAAAAACATCGTCTGTCCGAGCGACCAAAATGCTTCATTCAAAAGAAGCGGTACAGCCATTATGACAATTGCCCCAAGAATCTTTTTGTCAATTTTAAAGATTTGGAGCACATTTGTCGAAAAAATCTTACCGCGCCTAAGCAACAAGACAAACATCAGAGTCAATTCGACAAAACGGGAAATTAAAGTGGCGATACCTGCACCTTTGACTCCAAGTTCCGGAAAACCAAACGAACCAAAAATCAGCAGATAGTTTAACACGGTATTGGTTAAGATTGCCACAACCGAGATCCGAAGCAGAGGTTTGGTGATCCCTGTTTCCCGGAAAGTATTAGAAATGGCGATTGTGATCGCCCATGGGAACATGCTCCACTTGACAATGTTCAGGTAATCAAACCCCTGGCTGATGGTAACCGGATTGCTGGTAAACAATGAAATAAAGAACGTGCCAAAGAAACTGAACAGCACAAATGAAACCAACGCGACAAAGAGCCCGATCAACAGTTTGAAACGGAACGTCTGTTTTAGTTTATCAAAGTCTTTCGAACCGAAATACTGAGCAGAAAAGACGCCTGCTCCTCCCATCGCTCCAAAGGTGATCAGGATGACGACAAAGTAGAGTTGGTTGACGACAGAAACTGAGCCAATCGCCAGTTCTCCCAGTTTACCAACCATGATGTTGTCAACGAGTTGAACAGATGAAGTGATTAACTGTTGCACTACGATCGGGAGTGAAACCATGAATAGAGTTTTATAGAAATGTCTGTCACCAATTATTTTTCTCATCGTCAAACTCCTTTCCAAGTAAAGATAATTCAAAAATAAAAGCCATACACATCTTCATGCATATAGCACTGTTAACGTAGAAATAACAAATATTACAAACTATGTTTATTACATGAATAATTATACAACAGTAATCTGAATTTGACCAGTAATTTTGCTTTAAATATATTATTATTTCGGATGTGTTTCATATTGCTTATTGATTAACAAATTACCAAAAGTTCGATTGTTTTAATAATATATCGAGGTGCTATTTTTTTAAAAAAATTATGTGTACGTAAAATAATACGATGATTTCGGGATATTATCGAAAAATAATTACAATTATTCATCATTTGAATTAAGCAATATTTTTGTATGCATATCGCTTCTACTTCATAAAATATTATGATATAATATCAAAGTTAACTGAGAGGATTTCTGTAAAGGGATTTCTTGCTCGATTAACGTTCAAACACTGCTATTTTTATCGAACTGATATCTCTTTCATATGTAAAAGGTCTTTTTTGCATGTCTAAGAGATGTTAATTCGTCAAGAATATAGAGAAATTTACAATAGGAGGAAGTAAATGAAGTATTTAGCTACTTTTGTCGTTTTGTTTCTTGTTTATTTATCTCTGGCAGGATTCACAGTTGACGAAGTGATACTCGGGAGCATAGTGAGCGCGATACTTACAGTCGTATTGGTCAAGTATGTTAATTTCAAAATTGACTATTTGTTGCCAGTTAGACTTGTGAAGTTCGTGTTTATCTATATCCCGGTTTTTATTTGGAAACTGTTGCTTGCAAATCTAGATATCGCCAGAAGGGTATTAAGCCCGAAAATCCCACTTAATCCCGGAATTGTCAAAGTCAAAACCGAATTAAAAGGAGATTTTGGCAAACTTACGCTCGCTAATTCAATCACGCTGACACCTGGAACTTTGTCGATTGATGTGGAGGATGATTATATTTATGTCCATACCGTCGATGTGAAAGGAAAAACTGAAAAGGAAAATAAAGCGATAATCAGCGGCGCATTCGAAAAAATACTAGGAGGTATCTTCAAATGAGTATTGTCGACATCATTGTCTTCTCCCTCTTAGGACTCGGACTGCTTTTCGCTTTGTTAAGACTGTTCATCGGTCCTAAACTCGCTGACCGTGTCGTCGCTCTTGACACTTTCAACATGATTGTGATCGGCGTCATCGCTTTGCTCGCGAAAGTGTTCAACAGTAATCTATACCTTGATATTGCAATAATTTATGCGATTCTCGCTTTCTTAGAAACCGTTGTCTTCGCAAGATACCTGGAGGGCAAAAAAAATGACAATCACTAGTTATGTGTTTTTAGTTATTGGTGGCTTGTTCTTCTTATTGGGTGGACTAGGAATACTAAGAATGCCTGACACGTTCAATCGGATCCAGGCGGGAACCAAAGCTACCACTCTTGGTGCTTTTTCCATTTTGATCGGTGTTGCCTTTGCCAATCCCTCGTGGACACTGAAAATCGTATTGGTCATCATCTTCATCATCATCTCGAATCCGATCGGTTCCAGTGCAATCGCGAAAGCGACATATAAATCAAAGAATATCCCGACAAACCTTGTTCAGGACGATTTGGCTAATAGAGGTGAAGACAATGACAATGTTTGATATCATTTCATTAGTTATCGGCGTCTTGTTGCTGGTGATTGCATTCCTAGCAATTAATTCCAAAAAACTGATCCAAGCCGTCTTGTTTTTGTCAGCTCTTAGCATGTTATCGGTTGTCGCCTTTGTAATGATGAAAGCACCTGATGTGGCAATCACGGAAGCAGTGATCGGTAGCGGTCTTGTAACCAGTTTGTTCGTGTTTACTCTGCTTTCTGTTAGGAAGGGGGAGACAAAATGAAAAATTTGTTCGCATTGTTCGGTTCTTTGTTACTGGCTCTTGGAATTATCCTTGCTTTAAACAATAATACTTTGTTTCCCAGTTTCGGCGAGGCGGATCTAACTGAGAGAGTCTCGGGAGAATATTTGACACAAGACGAAATCGACGCTTTGGGTTCAGCCAACATCGTCACTTCAATTGTAGTCGGATACCGTGGCTTTGACACACTTGGCGAAGTAACAGTGCTTTTCATCAGTTCTCTTGGTGTTGCGCTGTTACTTGGAACTTCTGCCAAGCAAAAACGTCTGGAACTTAATTTCAAGCCTAATTTCATGTTACGTGTCGGCTCGAGAGCATTGTTCGGGTTTATCCTGTTAACCGGAATCTATATCATCCTTCACGGACATTTGACTCCTGGTGGTGGATTTCCCGGAGGAGTTATGATCGCAAGTGCGATCTTGTTACTTTATCTGGCTGATGATCAATTCAGAGCCAAGATCAAAGGCTTCAAAATTTTGGAAAGCATAAGCGGCAGTTTGTATGTGATTGTCGGTCTGCTCGGAATGTTACTGGCAACTTACTTTCTGCAAAACTTCTTGCCAGTTGGCACGGCCGGCGATTTGCTTAGTGCCGGTGTGATCCCTGTCATTTATATTCTGATTGGGTTGAAAGTCGGCAGCGAGATTTCTGGCATCATCGATAATTTTTTGACTGAGGAGGAAGCAAAATGATCCAATATATCGCGATTATTCTTTTCGTTCTCGGTTTATACGGACTTTTAGTTAACAGAAATTCAATCAAGATGATTATCTCCTTGAACATCATGGAAATCGGTCTGAACCTCTTTATCATCAGCATCGGTTTTGTCTACGACGGTATCGCCCCGATTATCACTAGTTCTGCTGGGTCAGGCGGCTTGATCTTTGTCGATCCGCTTCCCCAGGCTTTAGTGCTTACTGCCATCGTCATCGGCGTCGGTACGACTGCTTTGGCCCTCGCAATTGCCAAAAGCATTTATGTGAAACATAACTCTTTCGATTTGAATGAAGTGGAGGAGACCGTATGAGCGCCATCTTGTTGATAGCCGTACCTTTGCTTGCGGCCTTTCTTTCCATCATCTCAAAGAAAATAGCACCCTATTTGTTACTGCTTGTCGGATTATTCAATCTGGTCCTGCTATTTTTCATCCCCGAAGGGTTTGTCATCATCGGAGGATTCTCCCAGCCACTGGGCATCAATCTGCTTTTCGATTTCTTCGCGAAGATAGCTTTATTCCTCGTCAATGCTTTGGTACTAGCCATTTCCTTCCTAAATATAAAAACGTACGGTAAATACTCCAGCATTTTGCTTGTTGCCCTTGCAGGGCTTAACGGGTTGCTGCTTACAAACGATTTATTCAATCTATTTGTTTTCTTAGAAATTGCCGGGATCGCAGCCTACTTAATCTCGACATCCAACAAGAAACCCACGCATACGTTCCATTATCTTGTTCTTGGGGCTGTTGGCAGTTCTCTGTACCTGTTCGGGCTCATCATCCTCTATGCGATGTTTGGCAGTCTGAACATGGTCAATCTGATCGAAAAAATCCAGCTGAGTGGAAATTACAAAAATCTGATTTTACCATTTCTCTTGATGTTCATCGGGCTCGGAGTCGAAGCGAAACTGCTACCTTTCAATTCCTGGGTCAAAGGCATTCTTGGCAAGTCCAACACTTTGACCGGTCCGATCTTTGCCAGTGTTTACGCCGCAACGATTGGTTTTGTCCTAGGAAGACTCATCAACAATCTCTTCATGTTCGAAGGGAGTCTGTTGACAGTTATTATCGTTATCCTGTCAGTTGGCATCTTGATCGGCGAAGCAATGGCTTTCGCTTCAACAAAAACTAGGGAAATCCTGCTTTACAGTTCTATAGCCCAGGCAAGTATCATTGCCTTGCTTTTCACAAACGGCATCGTTATTTGGGCCGTGTATCTCATCATCGCCAATGCGTTGAGTAAGCTTGTCTTGTTTCTGGTTATCAACAAGGCCGCTGAAGATACCGGCTCTGATGAAATCGAAAGTCTGCAGGGTCTGTTCTCGAAAAACATGCTGGTGGGAATCACGTTTACTTTGGCATCGCTTAGCGTCATGGGACTTCCGCTTCTTGCCGGCTTCGTCATCAAGCTGAATTTTCTGACCGAGCTTGCAACCTCAAATCAAATCGTGCTGATTGCAATCATCTTGATATCGACACTTGTCGAAGGCATCTATTTCGTCAGAATGCTGATTAAACTCTGGTACAAGGGCGAAAACGAAGTATCGGTGAAATACACTCTTTCCTTCAAAATC
Source organism: uncultured Candidatus Izemoplasmatales bacterium (assembly GCA_964459895.1). Classification (GTDB taxonomy): domain Bacteria; phylum Bacillota_I; class Bacilli_A; order Izemoplasmatales; family Hujiaoplasmataceae; genus JAAYZB01. Next base: position 16,769 of record CAYWOK010000007.1, on the reverse strand, counting down.
GTGTTTGTCGTCATCGCTTTGGCACTGCTAGTTTTTGGAACCTATTCAACTCCTCTTGACAAACTTGATAATTCTGTAGATACGATCCAGGAGGTGGTCAACAATGGCTAATATTGAAATCTTATTGCTAGTCCTTGCCATAGCGGCTATCGTTTCGTATTTTCTGACCAAACTTAATACGATGCTAGGGTCGATTTTCACGATCTTTGCGACGATGTTTGTCTTTGTATCTTTGGCCGCATACGGCACCAACCTGAATCTGGATACTACCGTTTCCTTGTTTCCTGGTCTGACTTTCTCTCAGACATACCTTGGCTTCTATTTCGTGATCATCATCACTTTCGTTTATCTGATGGTCAGTTTCTTCCATCCGTATTATATCGGCGAATACAAATACAAGGATTCATACAATTTCTTGTTTCTGCTAAGTTTGGTCGGTATCATCGGTGCTTTCTACACCAGCAACTTCCTACAGCTGTTCTTCTTCTTTGAACTTGTGATCTGGACAACGATGTTCCTTATCCCGCAGGGAAAAAGCAAGGAAGCAGCCGTTTCGTATTATGGCTTCAGCGTCGCCGGAAGTATCGCGATGTTGCTTGGCATTTTCATCATTTTCCAACAATCCGGAACATTTGATATTTCTACTGGTCTTGCCGCGCTGAGCGGTACACCTTCTGTATTCGTGTTTGCCCTGTTTCTGATTGCGGCTTTCGCAAAACTCGGGGTCTTTCCTCTGCACATCTGGTTGCCGATTGCCCATGGCAACGCACCGCATCCATTCTCGCCGGTATTATCTGGAGCTTTGGTCAAACTCGGTGCGTTTATCGGGGTTCTGGCTTTAATTAGAATCGCACCGCAGACCGCAATGATCAATGCCGTCGGGTTGCCGATTGGTCAATACATCGTGGCACTGCTTGGTAGCGTCTCGATCGTCTTCGGAACCTTGATGGCGATAAAGGAGGATGACGCCAAGAAATTACTGGCATATTCTTCAATGAGTCATGGAGGCTATATCCTTGTCGCTTTCAGTTTGATGAACTCGATCGCCTTTGCGGGTGGCTTCTATCATATCCTGGCGCATGCCCTGGCAAGCGCCGGAGCATTCCTAGCAATCGCTGCGGTCGCCAGACAAACTGGCACGACAAAGATGAGTGAACTTGGCGGTATGATTCACAAGATGCCGATTACTTATCTAGCTTATCTTGTCGCTATCATCTCGATGGCAGGCATCCCCCCGATGGGTGGATTCATCTCCAAATGGCTGATTTTCCAGGCTGTCATCGACAAAGGCATGATTTTCGTCGGCATCGCAGTCTTCTTCGGGTCAATTGGTTCCTTCCTCTATGTCTTCAGACCTTTGGCCGCTTTGTTCCTGGGTCAGGAACTGAGCGAATACAAGGTCAAGGTCAAGGAAGCTCCGCTCTTGATGCTGATTCCTACCGTAATAATAATGTTACTAAATGTCTATACAGGAGTATTCCCGGGAGCGATCCTTGGCTATACCAACAAAGTAATCATGGAACTGGGCTACCCGGCAATTAATGTGAGTACTTTTGCCATCACCGGTTTTAACGGTGTGTTGAGCCCAGCTCTCATATCTTTGATGTTCGGAGTCGGTGTCGCGATTGCCTTCGTAATCTTCATCGTGCTTAAGAAGTCACGCAAAGTCGGTTTGATGGATACCTATACAGCCGGCAACTTTGTCCATGACGAACATTTGTTCCACTATACAAAAGATTTCTACGCACCTCTGGAAAGACTATATGAAAAACACTCGACGAAGATGCAGACCTTCTACAAGTCTCTGGCCAACAAGGTCAAGGAACTGGGAAGGCTCGGTAAACATCTGTTTATGTCGAAATATGTGGAAGTGGCGGTTGTTTGGATCATCGCCATCATCTTCTTCCTGTTGTGGGGTGAAATACTATGACAATCGTTAACGTTCTTTTAGGAGTAGGTGTCGCCTTCTTCGGATTTGTCTTGCAGACAAGCATTGCCGGTATCAACCGTAAAGTCATCGCCAGACTGCAAAAACGACAGGGTCCGAGATGGTATCAGGAATTCCTCGATATCTTCAAGTTGTTAAGCAAAAGAAGCGTCAGTCACGGCTGGATCTTCGACTTTGGCGTCATCATGGCACTTGGAGGCATTATCGCCACGGCGATGTTCATGCCGCTTACTTCGACTTTCTCACCTTTTGGCGCTTCGGATAATTTCTTCATCTTTGTCTATTTGCTCGCTGTCGGAATGTTAGGAATGGCAATGTCTGCGAGCGGATCCGGTAATCCCTGGGCCTCAATCGGAGTCATGCGCGCACTTACTACCATGCTTGCCTATGAAGTGCCTTTCCTAGTAGTTGTCCTAACCATCATCAAACTCACTGGCTCCAGTTCGCTTTCTGCTATCCAGTTATTCCAACAGACTTCTGGAAACAACTGGTTCATCATCGCACTTCCGATTGGCGGAATCGTCGGCTTTCTGGCTTTGATGGGAATGCTCGGTAAGAAACCGTTTGAAACCTACATCGCCCCAGGTGAAATCGCTTCGGGACCGATGGTCGAATACGGCGGTAAACAACTTGGAATGCTGTTCATCATGCATGAAATTACCGTCTTCATCGAAGTGTCATTGTTCGTCCATCTGTTTCTTGGTGGTGCGCATAACATCCTCGAATTTTTGCTGAAATATTTCGTTGTCTATACTTTTGCCAATTTGATCTCAAACGTCAACGGCCGGTTCAAAATCGATCAGGTCGTCAAATTTTATTACAAGTGGCCTTTGATCATGGCCGTCTTTCAAGCTGTGATCGCAATCTATTTTGGGTGGGTGATCTAATATGAAAAGCACAAAATTCAGTCCTGCTACCAAGCTTTCCAAAGCCGAAGTCGATCGCAAATGGTGGGAAATCGGCGATTTCTTCCGCCGCAACTCACTGTGGATGTTGATGTATTGTACAGGCTGCTGTGCCATCGAATTGCCACCGGCAATGACTTCGGCATACGACATGGAACGTTTGGGCATGGGACCAATGGCAACTCCGAGACAGGCAGACATTTTGCTAGTTTCCGGTTACCTGTCCCTAAAAACCTTAAGAAGGCTAATTTACACTTATGAACAGATGAGCGAACCAAGATATGTGGTCGCTTTGGGATCATGCCCCATCAATGGCGGCATCTATCATGATTCTCATGCCGTTATCAATCAACTCGATCAATACATACCTGTAGATGTCTATGTCGCAGGCTGCATGCCCAACACCGAATCCGTCATGAACGGTTTTGTCGATCTGATGGGACAAATCAAAAACAAAAAAGCGAATGGTTGGAAACATTACCATGAGCACTTTGCCTGGTACAAAGCCAATCAAATTACTTCATTAGGGGAGGTGGATGTCCATGACGAATTCCATGAGTAACATCGAATTTGTCAACACGCTCGTTAACAAGCACGTCAAACCACTTGTTACAGACATCATTGATCAATTCCAAGTCGGTTATGTTGTCGATCAAAACGAAATCCATCTGCTGCTCTCAGCCTTGAAAAATGAAGGCTGGATCCAAATGTCATATCTTTCAGCTGTCGACTGGCCCGAAGAAAACAAGTTTGAAGTCGTCTATGTCATCTTCAATTGGGACAAACCTGTATACATCCAGCTAAGAACCAAAATTGATCGGACCAATCCATCGATGGATTCGATTATCCAGATCTATCCGGGCGCAAAATACTATGAAAGAGAATGCCATGAATTTTTCGGCATTGCTTTCCCTGGCAACCCTGACTACGAGAAACAGTTGATCTTGGAACAATGGGACGACATCCCTCCGCTTCGGAAGGACTTTGATCCCCAAGCCTACAGCGACAGGAAGTTTCCGCAACGTACCTATACGGAAGATTATTCTGTCACCAATAACGAACCAAGTAAAGCGGAAAAAAGAAAGCTCAGAAAACAACGAGCAGAATCTTTAAAGGGAGGTAAAAAACAATGAAACAAATGAAATTGTTTTTAGGCCCCCAACATCCGGGAATGCATGGCAATGCCTCCGTTCATTTATTTGTGGACGGTGACATCATCAAAAGATCTTATCTGCTTCCAGGAATGCTTCACCGCGGTTTCGAAAAAGCAATGGAGCGTAAGCTCTGGGTCAATAATATTTCCTTAATCCCACGAGTATGTGTCCCGGAACCCGACATCAACGAAATGGCATATGCACAAGGTGTGGAAAAACTTTTGAAACTTGAAGTTCCTGAAAGAGCTCATTGGATCAGAATGATCATGTTAGAACTTGCTAGAATCTCCGCGCATTTGATGTCCTATGGCGGTCTTGGCGGTCCGACAGGGCATTATACCTTGATGTATCACGCTCATGCGGACAGAAATTCAATTCTAGACATTTTTGAAAAAATCTCCGGCGCCAGAGTCTATCACCAATATATCGTTATTGGAGGGGTCAGACAAGACCTGCCAAAAGGCATTGAAAAAGACATCAACGCCTTTTTGGACGACCTAGAATCAAGATACATCGAATACCGGGATTTAGGCATTGAAAATCCTTCAGTCATCGCCCGTATTAAGGATACTATCATGCTCCCAGAGGAAGTTGTCTGGGAACTTGGCGTCACCGGCATCGGCATGCGCTCGGCTGTAGGAAAACCCTATGACCTCAGAAAGGTCATGCCCTATGCCAGATACGACCAAGTCGAATTCGAAGTTCCGACATCGACGTACTCTGATGCGAGAAGCCGGGTCGACATCAAACTGAAAGAACTCGTCCAGTCGATATCGATCATCAGACAGTGTCTCAAGAAAATGCCGGAAGGCCCGGTCAGGGTCAAGCCCTCACGTGGCCAGTCGATGCGTTGGAAGGTACCCAAAGGTTATGTCTACAGTCCGGTTGAATCCAGCCGCGGCGAATTCGGCTATTATATGGTTTCCGACGGAGGTATTAATCCCTACCGTATCGGTGTAAGAGGCGCAAGCTATCCGCAAGGATTGCTTGGCATCGAAAAATACATGCCCGGAACTAGAATTGATGACTGTGCTTTATGGGTTGACACCATGGGGATCTGTTCCCCGGAAATAGATCGGTAGGTGAAGATGATGGAAGAAAAGAAACGATATCGCCATGCAAGCATCTTCAATTCCTGGAGACATTTCAAATACCTGTTCAGAAAACCGGTAACCCATCCGATGAATACGATCATGACTGAAAAAAACGCTGCTTATCTGAACGACAATGCCATTTTCCCATTGAAATCAAGACTGAACTCCGCTCCCAGAACCGCTCCCGATACCTTACGGGGATTTCACACCAACGACTGGGAAAAATGCATCGGTTGCGGTACCTGCGGAGAGATTTGTCCGACAGATGCCATCCGTATGGTTGAAAGACTGGATTTGCCTCTCGTTGCGGGTGCTCACCAACAACGACCCGTCATCGATTACGGTCGCTGCTGCTTCTGCGCACTCTGCGTCGACACCTGCACGACCGAGTCTTTGAAAATGAGCAAAGAATATATTTATTCGAATACCGACCCCGACCAATTTCTGCTTATGCCTGAGGAAACCTGGCAAGGGCGAAGGGTCGAACAGGGTTATGTTAAAACCGAAACGACCGATTTGCTTGACCTTAAAAGGGTAGAAATGGAACATCTCACTCCCAAGGAAAGAATCAACAGCTATATCGAGGTTGTGAGAGGCTATTCCAAAGAAGTCGCAAGACAGGAAGCCGCGAGATGCGTCGAATGCGGCGTCTGTACTACATCTTGTCCCGTCCAGATGCATATACCCCAATATATCAAATCAATATGGGAAGACGACATTGAAGGCGCCTTGCGTCAAGTCTACGAAACCAATCCGCTTCCTGGCGTCTGCGGCAGAGTCTGTACGCATAACTGCGAAGCAGCCTGCGCCATTGCCGTAAGAGGCGAAGCAATCGCCATCCGCTGGTTGAAGCGCTACATCATCGACAGTGCACCAAATGATATGTATGAATTAATCTTCAATGAACCGGTTTCAGAAGTGATCGATGCCAAGATCGCAATCGTTGGATCAGGCCCTTCAAGTCTAGCGGCTGCGTATTATTTACGAGCCCTTGGCTATGGGGTCGACGTTTTCGAGGAAAGACCAAGAGCCGGTGGAGTCATGAGTTATGGTGCTCCCCAGTACCGCTTGCCTGATGATGCCGTCAACAAAGACATTGACTTTATCAAACGGATCGGTGTCAATATCCACACCTCGACAAGAGTCGGAACCGACATCACCTTGGAAGAACTTGAAAAAAAATATGACGCGGTATTCCTAGGCACTGGTTTCTTCAAAGCTAGAAAACTTAATATCCCGGGATCAGATAATCAAGACGTGATCGGTGCCATGGATTTTCTACCCATTGCCAGAGATTTTGCGCGAGGGCTTATTAAGCTTGATGATATCAATGTCGGCAAATCCGCAGTCGTGATCGGTGGCGGTGACGTAGCTTTTGACGTCGCCAGGAATCTTATTCGAATCCAGACCATGAAATATGGCCAAGCCGATGTCAAACTGACATCTTTGGAATCATTTGACATTCTTCCTGCCAGCATGGAAGAATATACCGAAGGCATGGAAGAGGGAATCCAGTTCCATTTTGGTTTCGGACCTCAGGAAATCATCCTGAAAAACGACAAAGTCGAAGGCCTCAAGGTTTACAAATGCACAAGCGTATATGATCAGGATGGCAAATTCAATCCACAATTTGATCCGACAAAAGGCGCTTTCTTAGAAGGTGAACAGGTCTACATGTCGATTGGACAGGCTCCTGATCTGGACTACATTCCCGAAAGCCTGAAATCTGTCATCAAAATTGAAAGAGGCAAACTCAATACCAACTCATTGGGACAAGTAGAAGGAGCCGATTGGCTATTCGCCGGTGGCGACATCAAGATGGGTCCGGATATCATCACTGCTGTAGCTGATGGACACAGAGCCGCACAAGGCATCGACGAATATCTCTATGGCAAAGCCAAGAAAAAAGCCACAAGCGAGTATTATAACGAGCTCAGAAACGCAATTAAGTTCAATACTCCTGATCTGGCATTGAAACCAAAAAAACATTAATATTAAAGGGACGGTGAAATATCACTGTCCCTTTTGATTATGAAAAATCGCTTAGCTTTTTTTCAGTACGTAGAGCAACTGCGGAGTTGGAGCATAGCCGTATTTATGAAAGTGTTTTTTGATGTCTTCAGCCTTTTTAAGATAATACTCGACGCGATCCGCATCCTTGATTCTGGAAACGATGCGTTCAAGAATCTTGATGAGCTCCTCGACATCTTCTTTTGTGCAAGTCAGGTCTCGTTCGAAATCTAGGACCCATGAAGTGGCAATCTCACAAGTTGAGTTGTCAAGAAGGACTTGTGCGATTTCGGATTTTGCGAAAGTATCGTTATGGGTCATGCCTTGTTCCCTGTCGATTTCTGCAGACAAATGATGCAACAGCTTATGGCTTTTCTGAGCGGGGCTCAGTTCATCCGCAACCATTTCGTTGATCAGGATCATGCCTGAAGGTTTCAGCACTCTTTCCATCTCGGAAAGGGTGCTTTTGATATTGTCAAGGTGATGAAGCGAGTTGGAAAGGCTGACAAAATCAAAATAGGCATCGGGATATTGAAGCGAATTGGCATCCATCCGGACAAACTTGATTTTCTTATGATCCTTGAAATTGTTGGAAGCGACTTCTATTGCCTTTTCCGATGTATCAATTCCTATGATCTCGCCATATTTTTTTGATACGTCCAGCAACAGCTGGATGAAATTTCCATAACCTGTCCCGATATCCAAAAGTTTGTATTTCGGGCTTGATGAAAGCAATTCCTTGAGCCTTTTCACAATTCTGTCTCCTCAATTAATTTATAGTAATTATTTTGTTCAGTAGATAATGTTTTCAGGCAACTGGCCCGCCATCATCATCCGGAACATCCTCGCTTTTTTGATACTCGTTGCGATACTTCATGAAATCAGGATATTTGGGAACCAGAAACAAGCAGGCAAGAAATCCGAAGGCAAAGCCTGAGAGATGCCCGATGATGCTGATATTGGGAAACAAGAACGTAATCGCGAAGTTGATGATGGTGAGACTTCTGATCGATTTGATTCCCTGGGGATGAAACCAGTTTGGATTCTTCAGTGTAATAAAAAACAAACCTGACATGATTCCATAAAGCGCACCGCTCGCTCCGATTGTCAGCTCATTGGGTGTCCCTAGTAAGACAATCATGACTCCGGCACCGATACCTGCGATAAAATAGAGACTCAGATAGCGGACATGACCCATGACCCTTTCCATGGCGGTCCCAAGGTAATACAAAGCAACCATATTCATAAGGAAGTGGATCACACTGCCGTGGAGAAACATCGACATAATAATTCGGTAGTACTCGTTATTGACATTCACATAAGAGGGAACGAGTCCACCCAGTCTGACCAGATTGTTAACAGTAAACCCACCGGTTACAAGCGTCAGTATGAAGATGATCGTGTTGAAAAGGATCAGATAGAAAGTGACCGGACAGATCCGAAAATAATTTTTTAGGCGTTTGAACAATTCTGACATTTCATCATCTTCTCCAGTCTATGCATCTAGCTCATAAGAAATTATACTATATTATCTGTCCTAGGTAAACTTATACTATATAAAAATGAAGGGATTTAAGATCAAATAACTATGTATGGATAAAAAAAGAGCTGAAATAATATTCAGCTTCATTTTATCTATTGCGTAATAATTTTGAAAAATTACTTCGGCATCGAAATTTATGCTAAATATGAAAAGAACCCATAGAGAAATGCCACGGTTCCAAGTGCTAGTCCGATAATACCGTTGTTTATCCAGGAACTGAGTATATTCTCCCCATCTTTTTATCATTACTTGCCAAAGAAATAGCGATGATTCCCAAAACGATGCCAACCATATGCACAAATATGACACCGAGATAATTTAACAAACTGAATATGACTGACAAAATTCCCAAAACAAGAGTAGCTACATAATACCTAGATTTTACCTTTTCTGGTTTTTTTTCATTGTTGGAAGGATAGTCAAAGGCAGATATTACGTCTTTATTGACTTTTTCCCCACAGGAAGGACAAAACTGTTCTTTTTCACTAAGTTCTTTTCCGCAATTTGCACAATACATTCAGACTTCTCCTATCTGATAATCATCATAATTTTTTTAAATTAAACTTCAATATAAATATTGTTGTTTTTCTTCATGTTCATTATAGCATTATCATTATTTCTTTTCAACAATTTCTGAAAAATAAAAAACTCCCCTTGCACGGATGCAAGGAGAATAAATTATATTCACTATTTTTTACGATATTTTTTGTGCCAATTCCAGGATTAGCAATCCCATTTCGACGCTGGTTGAGGATACCCAGTCCAAAATCGGCTTCAGTTGTTTCCATTTTGCTTCTTGGTTAAGGTCGTTGTCATTGACGATCGTTTCCATCTGATTAATCTTATCACTGATCAGCTCCTTGTCCTTTTCTGACAAGCCTTTCCAGTTTTTCAAAAGATTTTTTGCATGGTCAAAAGAGACAGGTTGATGTTTGATTGATTCAATGCTTTTGTCCAGGTCCTTGTAATATTTCAAATCGAACAGTTCCAGCTTGTTTCTGATGATGGTCAGATTGCTGAAGACATTGTTGTCGTAATTTTTCAGTTCGCCGAAATTTTTTCCGTATATGGCACTTTCCGTTGGCAACATCGATGTGCCAAGACTTAATAATACTCCATCATAGGTGCTTAGCATAACGGTAAGCAGGTTTCTCGCCTTGGCAGGGTTTTTCTCTTCAAGGCATTTGTTGATTTCCTGAACATCCTCAAGAATTCTTTTTTGGGAAGTTTGTGTGTACATTGATACCACCTCTTTGTTATATTATACCACAAATCACTTGAAAAGAATCAATATTTGGTTTCTACGCGAGCAGTTGATTTAGTTTGATTCTGTGATCAGGTTGATTACATAATTCAAAATACTGTCTTCATTATTGATGATATCGTCCAGAGATAACGAGACCTCGTAATCAGGCATGATTCCCCTGCCAAGTTCGAGACCGGATACAGCTACTTCCCAAATGACATTAGAACTGTGCAGTCTGAATCCGGTATTGAATAGTATATAATCTCCGGAAGTGTCGGAACATCTGAACGAAGCTCCTGATTCTTCGCCGATAAATCCTCCTATATCCTGATATTCTAGCAAGGCCAGAAAATGTCCTGTGGTACTGAAGCACTCTCCATTGATGACGGTGTACAAGTTACCGTCAAAGTGCGGTTCAGTCAAAGGTACATCACTTTTAAGTCCGGTATAGTAGTTTGGACTCGACGCACTGAAATATGGCTGCGATTCTTTGGCGAGATATGAGAACAGTCTGCTTGCGGTTCTGGGATCACCGCCACTGTTGCCTCGCAAGTCCAAAATTATATTTTGGATTTCCTGATTGGCCACTTCTTCGAAAAAAGCTTCATAAAAGTCAAAGTAATCATACAGACCGTATTCACCCTCTGGATAAAAAGAGCTTATTTGCAGATATGCATAGTTCTCGGAAAAACTCGATTGATACGGAACATACTCTTCATATTCTATTTCATCCTTGATTTGAGTATTGGAAACGGCCTGAAGTGAAATCGTAATTATTGTCGAAGAACCCGGCTCCTTATATGAAACGTCAAGTTCAAGGCTTGTATCGACATAAAGGTAATAGAAAAAGCTTACATCGTTGTTGATCCTAGCATATTTCATTGTTTGATTTTCGCCATCGGATCCGAGTGATTGCACCATTTTGGAGATGATTTCTTCACTAGATATGCCATTTATCGTCACTATTTCTGATTTTAGCATGATCCCTGTGGCAAAGTGATTTCCGACCACATAAAGCCGGTTATCAATGATACGAAGGTCGAGCGGTAAAAGCATGGCATCTGACCATAGTATACTCGCAGAGTTTGATGATACATATACAGAAGTGTGACCACACCTGATGGCTGCCACCACCGGTGCCAGGATTCTCAGAAACTCGATTTCAGACATTCCCTCCTGCAACAAAGCTCTTTGCGAAAGAACCGCCTGATCGTATTCTGCCTGAACGGTGAAAGCATTCGGGTTATGCAAATCCAAGAGTTCAATCAATTGGTCGTAGTCGGCTTGAAGTTCTTCCAAAGTAAATGTCAGTCCAGTGATTTTTTCGCTGTTTTCATCCACGCACGCTCCAGCTATCAACACGTTGGGTGTTTCGCAGGTCACAATTCCGGTCGTAGTCGATGAAACATTCCCACAGGCAATCAACTGAACTGCTAGCAAAAATCCTAAAATTATCAATCCTTTTTTAATCATTGTGATCAACTCCTACGCCAATATATTTGCTCAACAGATAGTGTTTGAAATCAGACACAAGCGAATCATCATTGGTAATCACTTCTTCAATCTTTTGGCAGTTCTTGATGATTGACAACAATCTTTCATTGCCATATTTATCCACAATGAATTCGGCCAGGGCAAACCCTAGTTCGTAGCCCCCCCGATATCGGAAGTCATCATAACTGTCATTGATCTGTTTTAACGCTTCAATCGAAAGTATCTCATAGTTTTTCATTATCGATTCCTTGATTCGGTCAAGTTTCAGCCATCTGCTCAAGTATGCGGAAAAACCCTGTTGAAGAAAGTAGGGCAGATTGGGGTTGAGTCTGTGGATCAACAATTGCGAGAGGACATGAGCCAAAACTCTTTCCGGTTCAATATCAGAAAAAGTTTCCTTTGGTGCGATATGGAGAATTTCCCAGGTCCAGCCAGCTCGAAGCCATTTTGGGCCATCATGGACGCCTAAGGCAGAATGAAGCCGTTTTTGCGTCGAGTAAATGTAGATCGATTGTTTTTCCTGAAGGTTGCAGTTCAATATTTTAGATATTCTCGCATAATCACCCTCGATTGATAAAGCGAGCGTTTCAATATATGTTTGATCGTTCGCCCCATAAAAGGCAAAGTGGACAGTCTCGTGATTTTGATTTCCCCCATATACGCGCTTAATGATATTTTGCATCTCCTGCTTGACGCATTCCATTTCCGTATACAGAGGATAATATCTGGGAAATCTTTTCGAAGTGTCGACTCCGAGAACGGCTTTGTTTACCAGTCTCGACAAAAATGTTTTCACAGTATTTGTGCTCCAGTCGAAATCAGTATTCAGTTTCTTGACGATTTCTCCCGATGAGAGCATCTCGTTTTCCCATAACACTTTCATCACTTGCCATTCGGCATCGGTAATCTGTTTTCCTATGTTCATTATCGCTACCTTGCTTTCTATATCATAAACTACACTTGTAGTCGATTAAATTGTACTATAATTGTCGAAATATGTCAACCATGAAATTTATTTTCTTTTTGATTTTTAATAAATATGGAAATCAAAGAAAAAGGACAGACTGGATGCCTGCCCGGAAATTGCTTGATTGCGATTGATAATTATCTATATTTTCTTCTTTGTGATAATAAAAACTCCCGCTCCGAGAAGAATCATTCCTAACCCGATTGCAGTATAGACCAGAATATTTTTGATGGGAGTATCCTCTGTTCCATATGCTATCAAATTGTTTTCATACCATGTATAGGAATCTCCATAACAATTGGAAGCCACGACGTCCAGATCCCCGTCGTTATCCAAATCGGCTGCAATCGCATTTTTCGCACCGTCTGCGGAATCTGATATTTCAGGTTTCTTTGTAAAAGTTTCGTCGCCATTGTTTTGGTACCAGGTGATTGTATCATCCAAGTATCCGGCAACCAGGACATCCAAAAAACCATCATTGTTCAAATCTCCGGTGCGGACCGAGTTTGGTCCGTAGACATCCAGAGCGATTGCTTCATGCTCTGTAAAAGTTCCGCTTCCATCGTTTTCAAACCAGATGACCGCATTGTTTCTTAAACCGGTTGACAACACATCCAAGAATCCATCGTTGTTGAGATCTGCAGCGTTGACAGTGATTGCTCCCTGCATGGAGGTCGAGATGGGAGGTTGTGTCGTAAATGATCCATCCCCATTGTTTTTGTACCAGATGATGGAATTATTATCGAAACTTGATGAAAGCACGTCGATAAACCCATCATTGTCCAAATCGGCTGCATAGACCGTATTGGCTTCCATAGCGGTTGTCGATAATGGTGTCTGTTCGGTAAAAGTCAGATCGCCGTTGTTTTTATACCAGGTGATCAGATTGTCATTTTGGCTTGCGGACAAGACGTCAGCATATCCATCCTGATCCAAATCCACTGCGAACACAGAAAAGACACTGTCGACATCTGTGGCAATCGGAGTTTGGGCCGTAAAAGTCAAATCGCCGTTGTTTTTATACCATTCGATCGTATCGTTTCTAGACGAAGCCGAAATGATATCCAATAATCCGTCATTGTCAAAATCGGCAGCCATCACTGATACCGCCCCAAGGCATGTCTCAGACAATACATTTGCCTCGGAGAACGTTTGATTGCCCAAGTTTCTGTACCATGAAACCGTGTCATCGGATGTATTGGCTGTCAATACGTCCAAAAATCCATCATTGTCTAGATCGGCAACGTTCACTCCCCAGGCACCATCACTGGTGCTGGAGATGATCTTCGCTTCCGAAAACAACATTTCTTCCTGTGAAACAATTGTTGAAGTGGTTACATCCACCAAACAAACAAATGCAAAAACAAAAATCAAAATTGTTTTCATAAACTCATCCTCAATAATTATTATGTCATAACGAAAATGAATTGCTTAAAACTAGTCAGGCCGGTAGGCATCCAGATACGCTGCATCCAGCCAATAGATGTCAATCACTTCACCCGAAAATCTGGCAAAAAACAGATACTTCCCGTCGGGAGATACCGAGGAACAGATTTCCATCGTTGAATTTTGGTTGATGTCCTCACCCAGTTTTTGCGGTGTCTGCCAGACGCCATCGACATTGAAGGTCACATAAATCGATGTTAGCATAGTGCTTCCGGAATTGTCAAAAAGCATGTAGGATTCATCGGGGGCGATGTAGGGATGGGCCCCGGTGATTCCGGTAGCAATGCTGGGCTCATAGGCACCATCGACGAATTTCATCATTCTGATGCCTGTCGAGCCGGTATAATAGATGTTTCCATTCAAACTGACGCTGACATACATCGAGAAGCCTTCATTGAGTTCGTTTTCCAGATAGATTGGCTCTTGCCATTCTCCATCCACAAATTCGCTGCGATACATGTAAAAATCAGAACTGTCTCCCCGTTTAGAGCCAAAGATAAGGTATTTGCCGTCCGGTGTGATAAACGGTTCGAATTCCGCCACATCCTCGCTGATAGGAGACAGCTCAGGAGTCGTCCAACTTCCATCAACATAATGCGTGTAATAGATCCGGTTGATTCCCTGATCATTTCTTCTGGTAAAAAAATAGTAGTTGAAATCAGGTGAAAAAGTCCCGGCAAACTCTTTTGTCTCTGGTGTGGAAATGATATCCGGGGCAAAAATCTCCGGAGATAGCGGAGCTGCTTCAAGACCGAAGATATCGGAATTGATTTCAAGTTCATCTGTAGTCGGGATCGTCGTGTCAGTGGCATTTCCACAACCGACAAGTACAAAAAGCAATGATAATAAAATAATTTTTTTAATCATCAGTCCACTTCCAATCAAATTTGATATGAATCAACAATCAGATAGATTGATAATCGAAAGCTGTCGCTTTTGGTTTATTATAACATGTGGCCTGATTCTTCTCAACAAGCCTGATAAAAAACGTGAAAATGACGTCTCATCATCATAAAATCGTGATATTTATTTGTCCTTTTCCACTAAAAATTTACTATCGATAATCACTTGCAAATATCGGTGATTTTCTCATTGACAACCCTATAAAAGAAGCGTAGAATATATCGCTAGAGTGTTTAAATTTTTACTCTCAGGGAGTCTTATGTCAAAGCTGAAACCCAAATTGTTTTCCGTGATGAAAACATATACTAAACAACAATTTTTCAAAGACGTTGTCGCAGGAATCATTGTCGCGATAATCGCACTTCCGTTATCGATTGCTCTCGCTATCGCTTCCGGCGTTTCACCCGAAAGCGGTCTATATACAGCGATCATCGGTGGCTTTATCATCTCGTTTCTTGGCGGAAGCAGGGTTCAAATAGGTGGACCTACCGGAGCTTTCATGGTCATAGTCCTGGGTATTGTCCTCGAGTTTGGGTTTGATGGCTTGTTGATAGCTACATTTATGGCAGGAATCATCATGATCTGCTTCGGATTATTGAAGATGGGTAGCGTCGTCAAGTTTATTCCTTACCCTATCATTACCGGCTTTACAAGTGGAATCGCACTAGTTATTTTTTCCTCCCAAGTAAATGATTTCCTCGGCATGAACATTCTTAATCTGTCTTCTGGATTCGGAGCCAAATGGCTTGATTATTTCTCCAACATCCGAAATATCGATTTTACGACTTTGGGTATCGGTCTGTTGGCATTGTTGATTATTATTTTTTGGCCGAAAATAAGCAAAAAAATACCAGGAACTTTGATTGCGATTGTTGTGTCTTCCTTGTTGGTATATTTTTTTCATTTGGACGTGGCGACAATTGGGTCCAAATATGGCGAACTTTCTTCTTCACTTCCCATCCCTAAATTTCCCAATCTTACCTTCGAGAGAATGAAAAGCTTGATCGAACCGGCTTTTATCATTGCCTTTTTAGGCTCCGTGGAATCTTTGTTGTCGGCGGTTGTATCAGACGGAATGATCGGGAGCAGGCATCGTTCCAACATGGAACTTGTTGCGCAAGGAGCGGCCAATGTCGGATCGGCAATGTTTGGTGGCATACCTGTTACTGGTGCAATCGCCAGAACAGTTGCCAATATCAAGAGCGGAGGCAGAACGCCGGTTGCTGGTATGGTACATTCTATTACTTTACTTATCATCCTCGTTTCCTTGATGCCTTTGGTGCAACACGTGCCTTTGTCGGCACTTGCGGCAGTATTGTTCATTGTCGCCTACAATATGAGCGAATGGCGTGAATTCAAAACCTTATTGAAGTCGCCACTTCCGGATACAGTCGTCTTATTAACAACATTTTTTCTTACTGTAGCTGTCGACCTGGTCGTTGCAATTGAAGTCGGACTTGTCCTGTCGATGTTCCTATTTATGAAAAGAATGTCTGATGTTTCTGATGTCTCCATCAAAAAATTGGATTTTACAGAAGAAACTCATTCAGAGATTCTCAAAGAACCAAGACATGTTTTGGAAAACCCAATCAATCTAAGTGGCGTTCAGATGTATCAAATCAACGGACCATTCTTCTTCGGTGCGGCTCATAAATATGTCGAAGCAATCAAATCGATCGATAAAAACGTTGAATACCTAATCATTGGCATGAAACACGTTCCTGCCATGGATGCGACTGCGATCCACTATTTCAAATCGTCATTGAAGCTCTGCGAGGCGAGAAAAATCATCGTATTGATTACCGGCATCAACAGGCAACCAAAAATAGCATTGGAAAAAGCAGGATTGTTAGCTTCGATCGGCGAACATCGCATGTTTATTACGATTGAAGAAGCCATACACAATATCCAAACATCTCGTTCGAAGAATACGCCACAAGAAGCGATATAAACAAAGAAGCACATTTTTCTGTGCTTCTTTGACTTTATTACATCTGGTGGAGTCAGAGGGTTTCGAACCCACGACCCCCTGCTCGTGAAGCAGGTGCTCTCCCGCTGA
>CAYWOK010000006.1:0-43416 GCA_964459895.1 uncultured Candidatus Izemoplasmatales bacterium | reverse complement strand
AAATTTTGAAACTGAACAATATGGAAGAAGCCTTCTTGAAAAAAAATAATAAGCAGATAGTGAAATTAGAAGGCAAAAAGTATTCTTATAATGTGTTTACCTCTTTTCAACTGAATTTTAATGCGACCATCGGCTATTTTGTTTTGGTCGGATTAATCGTATACCTGATGTATCAAACCCAAGTTGGGGTTGGATACGGAGAGATGATGCTCACAATTCAACTAGCATCCTCGGCAATCTTCCCGTTGGTGAATTTATTTCCCCTTGTGAATGTTTTAAAATCCTCTAAAGCTATTTTTGAAAAGATCACCAACGAGGAAGTTGCCATTGAAGCGGAAGAACCGCTTAAACCATTTGTTTTCAAAAACAAAATCGATGTTAATCAAGTCAGTTTTGCCTATGATACCACCCCAGTGTTCAAGTCAATCCATTTCTCGCTCGAAAAAGGGAAAAAGCACTTGGTCAAGGGACCATCAGGATCAGGGAAGTCAACGCTATTCAAACTCTTATCACATATGATCGATGATTACGAGGGAAAGATTGTTGTTGATGGAACCGATCTGAAATTGATATCCTCGACATCTTTCAATGAAAAAGTCTCTTATGTATATCAAGACGTGTTTCTATTTGAAGCATCTTTAAAAGATAACATTACCCTGTTCAAACCATATTCCGATGAAGAGGTATTTGTCGCTTGTAAACAAGCAGGACTGCTTGAATTCGTGGATTCCCTGGAAAATGGGATTCACACCGTTATCTCAGAAAATGGCAAGAATCTGTCCGGAGGCGAAAGACAGAGAGTATCAATTGCGAGAGCTCTTTGTAAAAAGGCAGAAATCCTGTTTATTGATGAAGCAACGTCTTCACTCAATGAAGAACTTGGCAGACAAATCGAGAAAACAATCTTGGATCTTGATGCCACAGTTGTTGCCATCAGCCATAAATATTTTGAAGGAATTACAGATAAGTATGATGTTGTTTTAGAAATCAAAGATGGATATTTGACTAAATTTGATGGCATCCAATACTTTTCAGAGGTAGCCATATGAAAAAGAAAATCCTCTATTTTAAAAACCTCTATCTCGCACTTCTCATCTATATATTGTTTGCATTCATCAACTTCAAACTTTCTTTTGCCTTGTATGATTTGATCAATATTGCTTTAGAAGGATTATGGGATCAATTTTTTGAACAAGCAAAACTCGTGATGCTTTATGCTTTCTTGCTATTGCCTGTCAATTTGGTTACATCTTTTGTCAAAAGTTTTGTGACAAAAGATGTGATGGTCCACATGAAAAGCGACTATATCAAAAAAGTATTTAAAAAGAATATCAGCGAGTTTCAAAACGAAAACAACGCTTTGTATGTATCCGCTTTGACGAACGATTTCAATCTCATCGAAAAAGATTATGTCGAACAGATCCTCAATTTGCTGGAAGGATTTGTTAATTTCGCGACGGCAATCTTAGTTATCTTCTTGATCAATCCGCTGATTCTTTTGATTGGAATCGCGATGATTGGACTTAACGCCATTATTTCTGTGCTTTCTGCGAAACCGATTAAAAAGCATAACAAAGAACGCTCAGAGATGATGTCAAAGTATGGAGGCTTTATCAAAGAAGTGCTTTCGGCATTTCATATCATTAAAACTAATGATTTAGAGCCCCGAATCACAGAAACCTATCAAGGTGAAAGCAAGAAAATTCAAGATAAGAAATTTATCATCGACCGCATCATGTCTTATGTCTATGCTATTCAAAACATGAATTTTACCATCACCTTTTTTGGACTCATGTTTTTTGTATCTTTTCTAACACTCAAAGGTGTCATCTTGTTTTCCGGGGTTGCCGTTGTGGCGACAAACATTGACAATATTATCGGACCGGTTGCCCAGTTCTCTGATGCCTTGCCAAGAATTCTCTCTGTAAAGTCACTATTTGTCCGCATTGAAGAAACTCTAAAAAATCAATCCGTTTATGAAGAAACCAAATCATTTGGCGGACTGACAGATAAGATTGAATTTAAGGGTGTGTCCTTTTCCTATGGAGAGAATGTGGTTTTGGACAATGTCGATCTGACATTTGAAAAGGGCAAAAAGTATTTGGTGGTTGGACCAAGTGGGGGCGGGAAGTCCACCGTACTTCGTCTGTTAAGGAAATACTTTTCTCCTAAGAGCGGAACCATCTTAATTGATGGAGTTGATCTTATCGACATTCAAAAAATGGACTACTTTTCCAAGATTGCCAATATTGAGCAACAGATCTTCCTGTTTGAAGAGACGTTAAGAAATAATCTAACGCTCTATAAAGATTTTAGCGAAGCAGAAATCTGGGATGCAATTGACCGGGCTGGGCTGCATGAATTTGTCGAATCCCAGACTGACGGACTCGAACGGATGATTCTTGATAACGGCAAAAATATTTCCGGAGGCGAGAAAAGCCGCATTGCGATTGCCAGAGGCTTATTAAACAAAGCCGACATCATCTTTTTAGATGAGGCCTTTGCTTCTCTAGATTATGCAAAAGCCAGAGAAATAGAAGAACGTTTATTGTCTTTAAAGGGCGTTTCGGTCGTTAATGTTAGTCATGTGATAATCGAAGAAAACAAAGACAAATACGACGAAATTATCTATGTTAAGAATCAAAAGATCACTTGCATCCCATCACAAGCAATTCAAAATAGTTGAGATAAGTAACTCATTTTGAAGTAAACCCTGTTTTTAAGACAGAATAAAAAAACATGGTCCTTCCACTTGAATTCATCTGTTAATCGTATTACAATGAGTTTGAGGGGATGAGTCACTATGAAAATAGCAGTAAAAATATGCAAAGGCTTGATTATTTTGCTCGGAGCTTTCATCATAATTATGGCTTTTGATTCATTTGATGGTTCTGGTTCCTTTTGGGATAAGATGCTGGAGTTTCTCATGAACTCCTTACCCGGTATTGTGCTTATTGTCGTTACGCTTTGGCTTTGGAAGCGAGAATTGATTCTCGGAATCGTTTTGATAGCTGCCGGAATCGGGCTGTTCTTCCTGTTTAAATTTTATCGAGATTTTGCGGAAAAATGGATTACATTCCTGATTGTGGAAGTTCCTTTAATGGGATCGGGCGGATTGCTTATAGCATACAAAAAGAAATAGATTCCAATTTAATATAAAAAAGGAAGATTGTCCTTAGATAATCTCCCTTTTTTTGTATGCTAAACGGGATTCACTTTTATCCATACTAATCCTTTTTCTTGGTATTAATTTGAAGAATAATCTCAAATATCATGCTATAAGAACTGAGCTATTTTCGCGTCATCCTCAGCGAGACTTTGCCAAAAAGGCCAAAATATGCTATAATATTAAATAACCCAAAACATCTTATTTTATAAGAAAAATTTACGACGGAGGCTATTATTATGCATAATATTAAGTATATAGACGACAAAAAATTTGAGTACAATAAAGAATTGATAAGTGCACTGCATACCTATAACAATGCTCAAACCGGCTATAGAGAGAAAGACAGTCGTGACTTTTACGTTTTTGCAGATGATATTTTAGTTGGCGCATGCCATACTAAACAAGCTTCCGACTGGTGTAAAATAAAAGGAATCTATTATAAAGACATCGATGTTCTCAAGGCATTAATGAATGATATAAGAAAGTTTTACCGAGGCAATGTAGAAGGCATTCAGTTCAATTCAGTACTAGAACAAAGAGCGCTTGATTTTGAAAACATTGGCTTTAGTGTTCATGGTGAATTGGATGAAATGCCAAGTGGCAACAAGAATATCTTCCTTTTGGACAAAGAGTTGGACCGCCTTGAAATTAACAAGGACTATCAAATGAAATCATCTACTGAACCAATTCCAACATATGATACCTTGTTAAAAGAAGAAATCAAAAAAATCAAGGAAAGTCTTGATTTTTCTACAGATAAGATTGATTTGCAGTATGTTGTGCTTGACAATGATCAATTTGTCGGAGGAATCTATGGCAATTTCCAATATGATTATTTATTTATCAATGTATTATTTGTGGACAAGAAATATCGAGGAAAAAGAATCGCATCGAAATTGATGCAGATGATTGAATCAGAAGCACTTAAGCGCGGAGTGACTAACTTGTATTTAACGACATTCGAGTTTCAAGCCTTGGATTTCTATAAAAAAAGAGGCTATGAAGTTGTTATGACAATCGAAGATTTTCCCAAGGGTTTTGCTGAATATACGCTATATAGAAAAATGAAAAAAGCATCATAATAAATAAAGCTACATCAAATTGATATTTAAGTGTCGTAAGTTTGCATTTATTTTGTTATATTTTGTAGCCTAATAGGGCTTCTAGGTGCCTGAGTTCATATCAACTGTCCATAAAAAAAGAGACGAAGTCAGAAAACAGAATAAACATTTAAAAACAAAGCTTTTTCTTTTAGCTTTGTTTTTTTGGGTTTATGACTAAATAATCTTGTGATCTTTCTCTTCAATATATGTAATAATTATGTCAATAGAAGCGTCAATCACTGATTTTTCGATGTTGTCAATAATATCATTTGGCGTATGATATACATTTGATCGTTCCTGATTGCTCCAAGGCATTGCCATGATGGTTGTTGCCGTTACGCCTTTTTTTGCCAACTCTCCCGCATCTGTACCTCCGGTAAGGAAGGCAATTGGTTTGTGAGTAGCTGGGTAGCTTTTCTTTTTCGCTATTGTTACCAATTCTTCGGCCAATTCCGTATTTAATGCAACTGAACAGTTTATATCGCTGGTCAGGAAAAATAAGTTCTTGAGAAAATACAGACAATCGCTATTCAACAAATAAGTCGGCGTTTTCCTGAAGTCAACCTCATGCTTTTTAGCATATGCTCTGGCGCCTCTCAAACCTTCCTCTTCCGCATCGAAACTAGCCACAATGATTCTGGTATGTTCTAATTTGTTTTCACTGAAATATCTCCCAATCTCTACCGCCATGGCACTTGAAATCAGATTATCTCCCGCTCCGGGAGTGCCTTTTTTTGATGCGAAGAACCACATTTGTCCCGTAAGCAGGAATCCCGCTGACACGATAACCTTTAAAACGGTAGCGATAATTCCTGCTGGTAAAAATGTCAAGATTACTGAAATCAATAACAAAACGACAATGAAAGAGATTCCTCCCGTGACCCTAAGATTATATAATTTTGGTTGATGAATCAAGAAATTGAAAACCCTGGCGCTGTCATGATGTCCACTGATAATCACTTGTCTTTCAGCTTCTTTCAAGGGTTCAACATAGCCGACAACATTCACTCCTTTTCTTTTGGGATAGAGCGGATCAATCAGCGGTTTGTAAAAGAAAAATTGAAACACTAAAATCAGAATGCTTATGACTGTAAGTATCACTGAAACAATCGGCAGTTGTAACCATAAAAACAAGGCGCCGAGAAAGTAAAAAGTCACTAAGATGCGGATCCAACCCAAAAATGCTCCCTTATGCACCACAAATTCTTCCAATTCAACTTTGTCCGAAAATCCGTTTAGACTTGCTTCTAAAAGATGAGCGGCTTCAATACTAGCCTCTGTCCCGGCAAGTCTCGGCCCTGTTTTCTTGATTATCTGGCTCGTCAAAGAGAAAACCTTGTCACGAATAGCTTTAATTTTTTCCATATGCCAACCTCATATCATTGTAAATATATATTATTATAACAGATTCAAAAGTATTATATTGCTGATTGAATACAATAAAGAATATTTATTGAACAAACAAATGCCTTGAGTCGTCTTGTTTGTTCGCCAGATATCAGAATTCAGATAAACCGGACTGAACCAAAACCATCTAGAAAGAAACCATTGTTTTGCATGGTGATTTTTACATTAATTATTGACAAATTAAAATTACGGTGTTAATTTATAGCAGGGTGAAAAAATGAAAAAACTAATGATTGCTTTTATGATAATTCTTTCCATAGGAATGTGTTCTTGCACTCGTACGGATAGTTCAACTACTTTGAACCCAACAACTACGAGCAACACTTCTTTAAACTCGACAACAACCAGTATAGAAGCAGTGACAACTTCAAACTTGGTCACTACCGAGTCTCTACCGCCACTATATGATGCTTCATTTATTAAAAAAATAAATTTAAGTAACGCAGTCATTGAAGAACTCAATAAGGCGGATAAAGTTGCTTATCTATCGGAAGATATGATTGCGTATTATGTTTATGGCCAAACCATGACTGATACCGATAAATTTTATATTTTTAATGATGGTCTTCTTCAAGAATATGACATCGATACCGCTTTGGGAAGTCTGTTTCTCACCTATGACGAGACAGAAGATGTGGCCTATTATTATGAGGACGGCGATGTGCTATATGCTGGAAATTCAGACAACGCAGATGATAATCCAATCATATATGCAAGCAGGATTCAATACTACAATCCCTACATGATTACTGTAGGAAATGATATCTATGATTATGAAGGCAATGTAATTTTTGATACTTTGGGAACTGACAAATTGGAATTTTTTGATTTGGACTTGGGAGAGAGTCCGTCATTTTTCACATATAATTACTACAAGTATCAAGGAACTGTTACGAATGAATCATGTGTGATAAATTCATATGATAGCATTATCGAAGAAGCGTTCAATACATGGACTATCAGCGATTACGGTTGTGGTGATGCAAAATATAACGGCGCAGACAGCGTCATATTGGAAATCTATGACGGAAGCCATCTCGCTGGATATGCGTCAATTGACAGGTTTGGGGAGGCAGCAATATTGACGGCAGCAGATTATTTGCCTCTTGGAGCCAGCCTCTTCGGGTTTGAACCGATAGGACTCACCAATGGATATTTTCCTTATTTGAAGTTCGAATATGAGAATAGCGACACTTCCGCAATGGTTTCCAATCAAGCTATAACGACTGTCATTGAATCCGAATACTATGATTATCTAATATTTATGGACTCGATTCTAAAGTTTTTCAATTCCAACGGAAAAGTATCAATCTATGATGGCGACACCAAAGTTTATGAATATCAGAGATATTATTCCAGCGGATCAGTTATTTCCGTCACGGTTATGGGCGATGATTATATGATCTACGAAGCCAGCGCTTTTGGGACATCATATTTGAGTATTTACAATTACTGGGATAATGATATTATTACCGTTCTTGAAGGCAATCTTGTGGATAGTATTTTTATTAAATACTTTTTGTCTGATGAGGATGGCATCTATTATTATGACCTAGAAACTAGCGAAGAAGTCCGCATTAATTCGGGATATACATACTTTGGCGGATATGATGATTTTTTTGCGCTGAAAAGCGACACGGAAATTCTCATATACAATAGCGAAACATTAGAAATGTTTGCGTTGACCAGAATTTGCCAATATGCTCGTTATCTACAACCTTACGCATTGATCGGTCAATATGGGAATTCTTATTATATCATTGGATAAAGGAATGAGCTTGCATTAGTTTGCAAGCTCTTTTTTTATCCTTGTTTTAATTGAGAAAAGCGATATCGAAACACGCAATAGTCTTTATTTCCTGACCAAGCATGACTGACAGCTAAAAGCTTTGCTGGTTTTATTCGTAATCTTCAACGCGCCACTCATTAGCCCATTCTATATATGGTATCCCATCTTCAGTAAACTGTACCGGTAACCAGACGTATCTCGCAATTGAAGTGTTTTGCGACATTGCTTCCTTTAGAGTTCGTTTTTTAGAACTCATATGTTTCATATCAATATTGCTGTCGATTTTGCCTTCAATCAACATTTGCGCTTCCTGTGTTTTTTGGATCCAGTGTGAGCCGTCCTGATAGTGATCGCCAAGCAATTCTTCGATATTTGGTATCCACCTGTCCGCAACCGCTATGTATAAATCTTTTTTATAAGGATGCTTAAACACAGAACTAATCTGTGAATTAAATGAGGTGTTGGTTATATCATCCGAGTGAGCATTTCCCAATGTGATCCAGGGCCCGTGAATCGATAAAGCTTGTGCAATTTCGCTTGGATTCGGAAAGTATCCCGAAGTACCAGATGTAAACAGGAAGTGTTTCCCGTGTCTTTCAAAATGGGCAGGCGCTTCGCGCGCAAAAGGTGTTCCCATGTGCGGAAGGTGCGTTGAGTAATACCCGGAGACATCAAGATAGTCCTCCGTAAGATTAGCACAGACGACATCGGTATGAGGACGATCAAACAAGATATATCCCTTGCCATCTCGTCTTTCGACAAATAAATCAAAATCACCACTGTACATGCCGCATGGTTGGAGTCTTAGTTTAGCAAGTTCATATGGTCCTAAAAAATGATCGGCTTGCAACACTGTCATGGTTTGGATCCCAAAGTCTTCGATAATTTTAATCCAACATGCGTATTTTTTTGTTTTCCTATTATAGATGATATGAGGACGATCCATGCATTTGGTTGGATGGAGGGGCGAATCTTTATCCTCCAAATTCGGTGGAATGATTAGCCCTAAGTCTATCCAATTATACAAATCGTTCGAGCTGTAACAGCGGACACCCCAGTGCCAAATGTCATTATCGGATGTTGTTTTTTCTTTGTTTTCTCCATACCAATAAAACGTTCCATCTTCAGTATATATGGATCCGCCGTGAGCTTGTATCGGGTTTCCATTAGTGTCCAGCCAAATGTTTCCGGGTTGGATTGAATTGTAAAGCATAGAATCACTTCCTAATCGAATTATGTTATCGAGCATAGTCAACTGTATAAGCCACGTTTATTGTCAATGATTGTGTTTTCTTATAAATAGTATATCGCATACGATTGGTAAAAGCGTCTGATTTTTATGATATTGAAGCTTCTTTTGTGATATCATAGATTTAAAGCGAAGAAAGAAGGTGATTCTTGTGACAGACATCCGTTTCACGAAATCATCATATTTGGAAAACACATCTTTCCAAAAAATCAAGAACTTGGAGGAAGTCTGTTCAAAACATGACCAGATATTCTTCAAGTTCGAACTTGATTACAAATTGAGGGATGCCATTGAAAAACAGAAAAAAGGAGAAGCCCTTCCCAATAATGACTTCTTTTGTTATCAAGGAGACAATCTCATTGGGTATGCGGGAATAGATTCCTTTGGCGATGGCATGCCTGAAGTTAGCGGGGTTATTCTTCCCGAGTTCAGAAGAAAACGCCTGTTTTCAAAATTGATTGATAGCGTGGAAACAGAACTCCGCTCTCGCGGTCACAAAAAGTATTTGTTACTAACAGATGCCAATTCGTTCTCAGGAAAAGGATTTATCCAAACTAGAAACGGGATTCCATATCAGGTTGAAATAGAAATGGAACTGCCTTTTGATACCGCTATTGATGCAATAGATGATTCCGTCGAATTAGTTTTGGCGACGAATCTAGATGCTCAAGAAATCAGTCGCCAAAATAGAATGTTCTTGAAACCTGAAGAAGAATCAAACCTCGTTCTTCTTCCGGAAGAAGAGGTAAAGCGAGGCATGGAAATCTATCTGGCTAAGTATAACAAAAACACAATTGGCAAAATCCACCTTCAGTTCCAAGGCGATTCTGCCTGGATCTTCGGTTTTATACTTGCCCCCGCTTTTCGCGGGAAACACCTTGGCAGAGCCGTTTTGCATAAATCAATCCAACTCATGCGGAATCGACAAATTAAACATATTCTTTTACAGGTAGATTCAAAAAATCTGGTTGCCCATGCACTTTATAGACAAACAGGTTTTCGCGAACTTTATGCCATGGAGTATTACGAAATGAAGATAAATAAGGTAGATTGAGATTATGGGTAGACCATGTTGTTACGATTATTTATTAATACTTTTATAGATATATTGATAGACAGTCGAACGGAAGAATACAATTTTTCCGTAAAAGAATAATACTCTTAGTGACCATACTAATACAAATATGATACATATCAATTGAGCTTCTATCAGAATAAAAAAATAAATGTTCGATTTTCTTGCTTTTATTGAAAAATAGTGTATTATTAATGAGACGCACTATAAATGTGGAATGAAATTAAGATAACCTAGTTACCTCAATTATTATTATACAATTTGTACAAAGTCAAAAATAATATAAGGAGGTAACAAACATGACTGGTAAAGTAAAATGGTTCAACGCTGAAAAAGGGTTCGGATTCATCACTGCTGAAAATGGAAAAGATATATTCGCTCATTTTTCTCAAATTCAAAAAGATGGATACAAAGCCTTGCAAGAAGGCGAAGCCGTAGAGTTCGACATCACTGAAGGACAAAAAGGTCCTCAAGCTTCAAACATCGTAAGTTTATAATTTCCAACTAAAAGCCGACATCGGCTTTTTTTTATGCCTTTAATCGATATCTTCATGCTATGAAATATTTTATTTTTCATAAGCTTCTTGTAAGTGTGTTATAATAAAAAAATACAAACACAAAATATATAGATAATATATTCAAGGGGCTTGCTAACTATGAAAAAGGCTATTATATATTTCTTTTCAGGAACCGGGAACACAAAGATTGTTGCTGAAGAAATAATGGATGAATTAATCGCGTTAGAAATTAATACAGAAATTTTTGATATCAGAATGCCATTAACCAATGTGCCCAATCCAAACGACTATGAATATGTTGGCTTTGGATATCCCATTCACGCTTTTAATACTCCGCAATTCTTGTTGAAATTCATAAAAAAATTGCCAGAAGTCAAACATATTCCGACATTCATCTTTAAAACCTCCGGAGAACCATTCAGATTTAATAATGTCTCGAGCTGGTCGCTCATAAACAAACTGAAAAAGAAAGGTTTTGTGCCATTACTTGATGAACATTTGTTAATGCCATATAATATTATGTTTCGTTATCCTAAAGAGATTGCCAAATATATGTATATACATAATTTGAAACTGGCAAAAGTAATAGCCATGAAAATAATCAAGCAAGAATCATATTTGCCAAAATATCATTTCCATACGATAATTTTCATGTATATGGCCAGGTTACAATGGCTAGGAGCCAAACTCAACGGGCCTTTGATTCATGTTAATAAGAAAATTTGTACGAAATGTGGCTTGTGCATAAAGAAATGTCCTTCACAAAATATCAGAATCAAAAAAGGTTATCCAAAATTTGATCATTTGTGTACTATGTGCATGAGTTGTGCCACGGTTTGCCCGGTAGATGCAGTTAGACCCGGATTTTTAAATTTATGGCGAATAAATGGCGGATATGACTTTAAAAAATATCTTTTAGATGAATCAATTCCGAATATTTCTATTGATGATAAAACAAAAGGCTATTTTAAATTGTTTAAAAAATACTATAAGAAATCCGATGCGACAATAAACCAATGGTTAGATAATTAAATACTATTATAGACAACGACTGATGCAAAATAAAAGTAATCGATCACGAGGTTCTTAAGCCTCGCGACACGATTACTTTTTTTTATTGGATATGTTATTTATTGCTGGAATCTTTGAAAATATTGAGTTTTTTGTTTAAAATTTCAACATCGAAAAGATCCATGATATAAAAACCTAACAAAGCCCCAAAATATGAGAAAGTGATAAATCCTTGTAAATACAGATATTGGATTCCTTGAACAGTGTAGAAATTAAACAATTGATTGAAACCAATCATCACAATTGAAATCAAGAGATACTGTTCAAACACAATCATTCCTTTGGAGTGGGTTTTCGTGACAAGTTTGCTTTCAAAAAGCAATTTGATGAAACCAACCACAACCGCTGACAAGATGAGTTCGAGGATTGTTAAAAACGATACTTGATACACGCCCAATATTGTTTTACTAATAATATATAGCGCCAACATTCCGATCCATATGATTGCAAATAGCATTTTAAACTCCGCAACTTTTTGCATGAAATTCTTCATTTTCATTTTTCTCCTTTCAATTTTTCGTTTAGTGGTTCAACATATTTTCTTGAAACATAAACCTTTTCGCCATTCACAAGATTCATGATGATTTTACTTCCGAAAGATGGTGAAAAACTTTTAACTTTTGATAGATTAATGATTGTTGTTTTACTACAGCGGAAGAATTGATTTGGCATCATTTCTTCGATTTCTGAAAGCCATTTTGAGATTTCATATACATTCTTTAAGGTATAAGCAAATGTTTTTTTGTCAACACTCTCGAAATAGAATATTTCTGAATACCGGATTTGAGAAATCCTATCTTCTTGTCTGGCTTCAATCGTATCGTCAATGTTTTTTAAATAATCAAGAACAGTTTTTAAATCATCTTTTGATTTTGCGGTAATTTCAATTAAATTATCCTCAAGGTCAGGATCAATCTTTGTATGAATTTTCAAATGTATCACCTCATTATGCGATTTCAAAACTACCTCTATTATATCGGTATAATCCAAATTTATGTCAATAAATCAGACAAGATGCATTATTTTTAACTAAAATACAAAAAGATTGTCCATTTTGCTTGTAAATACGCAAATTTCAGAAGCACTTCAAAATCTATAATCAGACACAAGTTGCAGACCGATTTGGAGATGCAGCTTTTAATTCTGTCATATTGATGATAAAATTATTAAATAGCAGATTCAAGGTCAGAATAACCAAGATGCAAGACTTCTGAACCTCAGAATCAAAAAACTAAATCCAATTATATACAGGAGATTACTGAGATGTTTAGACCTATGAGAAGAATCGATAAACAAATGTCTTATGAAGAATCCATCGAATTGCTTGAGCGTGGTAGAGAAGGAATTCTTGGCACTTTGGGCGATGATGGATATCCATACACGGTAGTCCTTAATTATGTTTATTTTCAGAATAAAATATATTTTCATTGTGCAAAAGAGGGACATAAAATTGATAATATTACCTACAATGAGAAGGTGTCTTTTACCGTTTATGATCATGTCAAAATAGTGGCCGAGCAGTTAAATACACTTTATGAAAGTATTACCATTTTTGGGAAAGCCAAAGTCGTTTCTGCAACCAAAGAAGTATTGCTGGCTTTAATAAACAAGTACGCTCAAATGGATTTGGAAAAGGCGACCAGTTATATCGAAAGAGAAATCATGGCTACAGCCATTGTTGAAATCAGCATCGAGAATTTAACTGGTAAACGTGGAAAGTAAACAAATTAGTAAACGCCTCCGATGAAATGACAAACTATACTATAAAGAGCCCGTTCTTGATTACAGGGTTGATTCTCGATAGCCTATTTTAGATACTCCGTTGTTCCTTGTAATTTTACTTTGAAAGTGGTATTCTAAAATTAGAGAAACGATTTTAAGGAGGGAATAATGGAAAAATTAATATTTAAAAACAATATCGTGAATATTGTTGTTGGAGTCCTACTCACAATTTTTGCCGTTCTAGCTTATTTTCTAGGATGGATTGCTGATTTTTTAAGCATATCAGTTGGAATTATCTTAATTGCTTTATCAATCAAAAGATTTGTTGTAACTTTTAAATCTGTACGGAGCAGAAATGCAACTGCCGTCTTGATGGTTGAAATCATTTTGGATTTGCTTTTTGGCACTTTGTTAATCATCACTCAAAAGAATCCGGAAGTTTATATTGGATTAATTCTATTTCTTAGGGGCTTAGCATATTTGATTATAAATTACCTAATAAACAGACCAATTAAATTCCTGATTTATTTGATGAATATCGCCTTTATAACTGTTGGATGTTTCTTTATGTTTAGTAATCCCTTAGGGATTACTTATCTTGAATTTGCAGCACTAGGTTGTTTTGCTTTTATCGGAATCATGTACATCATTTTTGGCATTATTTACTTGAATGCTGAAAAGAAAAACAAACAGCCGGTGAAAGTAGCAGTTAAACCGGTTACTCCACCCCCTGCAAAACCCGTTCTAAAGCCTGTAGAAGCACCTCAACCAGCCGTGAACGACATAGTTCAGCCAGCTTCAGAAGCAAAAAAAGAAGTTCCTCCACAATCCAAGCCTGCAGCAGTAGTTCCTGAAAAAAAAGCACCCAATTTAAACGACCTTACCGTTATTGAACTTAAAGGATTGGCCAAAGAAAAAAACATTTATGGTTACACCAAAATGGTCAAATCGGAACTGATTGCGGCCATTAGAAAAACGAAGTAAATTGTATTTATTTCCCAGTTTCAAAAATATCAAATTCATTATCTCAAACACAAATTCGTTCAATGTTTTTCGTTGAACGAGTTTTTCATTTGTTTGATACTTGCCGTAATATAGATTATGGTTTCTAATTAATCCAATATGTGACGAGTGAAATTCCAATATTAGAAATAACAGAATATGTATGTAAATAATATATTTATGCTTATTAAGGAAGAAAAAGATGATGGATTACTATTTTTTATTCTCTATTTAATGAAAAAATTATCTCTGGAAATCATATTTTTTTTTATAGGTCTCTGTGATAAAATATGAATATCACATCAAAAAGCGAGGTGAAAGACGTGCTGAAATTGGAACGTGTGAGTAAGTACTACTTTTCGGGTAATAATGTTGTTCAGGCTTTGCGACGCATCAGCCTTGAATGCAAGATCGGCGAATTCATCGCGATTACCGGCGAAAGCGGCAGTGGCAAAAGCACTTTGTTAAATGTGCTGAGCGGGTTAGATACTTATGAAGAAGGAAAACTGTATTTCAACGGACAAGATATTTCCCATTACACTATTGAGGAACTTGAACACTATCGGAAAGATTACATCGGTTATGTTTTTCAAGAATACAATATCATCGATAGTTATACCGTATATCAGAATATCGAACTAGCTCTGACAATTCAAGGATACACGAAAGAAGAAAAGCGTCGCAGGACGCTCGAACTGATCGAACAGACAGGACTTACTCACGTTGCCAATCAAAAAGCGAGCAAGCTTAGCGGCGGTGAAAAACAAAGAACAGTAATTGCCCGTACTTTGGCAAAAGACTATCAGATTTTGGTCTGTGATGAACCGACAGGAAATTTGAATGAGGAAGCCGCGCACGGGATTTTTGCCTTGCTGCGCGAAATCAGCAAGGAAAAACTTGTGATCGTGGTGACACACGACATTACCTTGATCCAAGCATATGCTACAAGAAAAATCCGCTTATATGACGGTGAAATCGTTGAAGACGCCCAATTGGCTAATGCAGCATCCGTAGTCTCTCAAGAGGTTCAGCCTAAACTGTCCAACACACTATTATCAGGATCGATGGAAATCGGGTTACACAATATCACTTCCGTACCGAAAAAATCATTGTTTGCGTTTTTGACAGTCATATTCATGCTGGCGATGATTTGCTTTGTATATAGCGCTGGCGTAGTTGAAATTAACAGAACTTACACTTCTGACAATCCTCATTTTATCAATTCGAATCCTAGTAGAATAGTTCTGATAAAGACTGACAAGGTGCCTTTTTCCATTGATGAGATGTTAGCAATCAGCGAATTGGATAATGTTCGCGGAGTCTTCAACAACGACGTTGTTTTTGATTCTGAACTTATCACAAAGAAATACAACGAAGATACTTTATGGAATGATTTTTACAGCTTCAAACCGCTTCCCTCGGTTGCACTTGATGACAGAGATTTGATCGAAGGTACTTTCCCGCAAACTGCTGATGAAGTCGTAATCGGCAATTTTGGAGTCTTCAAAATTGGTGATGAAATCGACATTGCCAACGGCTACAAGTTGATTGAGACACAGAATCTTAAGACGGATCAGTTCACATTCACTGTTGTGGGGATTGTTGAAGAACCAATCAACTTGGAACATGACCTGCATTACTTCTATCTATCTGATGCCGGCCTCAGAAGACTGTCGTCAACGAGTATCCATGAGTCTTCGGAAATCCAGATCCACATCGAAGGTACCGAGATGTATATAACAGCCACAAATACCTGGATTACCCCGGAAATGGATGATACCGTGGATGTGGGAAGCCGTACCTATGGGATTTCATATACGACTTGGGTTTCTATCGACGATTCCTTGTCAGACGGAGAAATTTTGACATTCGATATGATGTATTTTGATTTTTGTCGTGATTTTGGCTATAAAAAAGAAATCAGAGATGATTTGGATGCCGGGCTTTGTGAAGTCGGCGCTTTTGTCGAAAGTCATGTTTTCACATACCGGGCAATCACACCATTTGAAAACGATAAACCGTTTGAATCGATTACCATTACTTCCGTGGCTTCTACGAGTGACGATCAATCCTTGAAGCTGTATATGAATGAAGCGACATTTCAACATTTCTTCGGCGAAGAAAATTATCAGATCACAGTAATCGTTCGCGATTCATTTGAAGGAAAACAGGTTGTCAAAGAGCTGGAAGAACTAGGATACAAAGTATTTTATCCCGCTGAAATCGTTGACAGAGCTGAAGCTGTTGATATCGTGGTCCGTAACATTTTAGTAATTCTCATTGTTGCAGTCATTATCGCTTCAATCTTCTTTGTCGGCTATTTTGTCTTGCATAAACTCATCTTTAGCAAATTGAAGGATTATCTGATCATCCGTTCAATCGGCACTCCGAAAACAGCAGTAAGAAGAATTATCCGCTCCGAGATCTTCATTATCGCATTCATTGCGACGATTCTGATTGTTGGATTCTTGTTTGTTTCTGAATATTATATCTATGCCATTCCTGAAGTGATCCGCTATTTCAAATGGTCCGATTATCTGTTATTGATCGGATTGGTTTTGTTTGTTTTGGAACTGATGGTTGTTCAATTCACACGAAAGATCTTTAAAGCCAGTGTGATTTCGGCTTTAAAAGGTGCCGAGCGATGATTAGACTAGAACATGTGACCAAATATTATAATAAAAACAAAATCAATCAATTTGCGGTCTGCAAGGACATCACCCTGACATTTGAAAACACTGGTTTGGTCGTTGTGTTGGGACCGAGCGGCAGCGGCAAGACAACTTTACTGAATGTGATCAGCGGCATGGACAAGTTTGACAAAGGACGTTTGATTTTTGATGATGTCACGTTCGACAGATACAGCCACAAAAAATGGGACAACATTAGAAAGCATAAGATCGGATATGTCTATCAAAACTATTATCTACTGAAAGAATTATCAGTCTACAAAAACATCGAACCCATCTTGAGGATGCAAGGAATCACCGATGAAAATGCCATTCGCGAACACGCTTTTCACCTTATCAACGCTGTCGGGATGGCAAGTTATGCTGACCGTTTGGTCAAACAACTATCAGGAGGACAACAGCAGCGCGTTGCTTTCGCTCGCGCTTTGGCCAACAATCCGGAAGTGATCCTCGCGGATGAACCGACCGGAAACCTTGACAGTAAAACGACGATAGAACTCATGGAGGTAATCAAAGAAATTTCCAAGACCAGGCTCATCATCATGGTCACCCATGAGCAGGCCTTGTGCGACTACTATGCCGATCGCATCATCGAAATCGAAAATGGAGCGATTGTCAAAGATTTTCCTAATGATCAGAAACATCGACTTGAATTTATTCAGGAACATATTATCAATCTTCAGGACTTTAAAAAAACAGAGTTAAAAACGGAGCAACTTAACGTTTCCCGGTACACGAACAAAGCGATGCACGAGGCTTTGGACATTGATCTCATCGAGCGAAATCAGACTCTGTATGTAAAAGTCAACTCGGATACCTTGAAAAGAATCAAATATATCGATTC
This sequence comes from uncultured Candidatus Izemoplasmatales bacterium, assembly GCA_964459895.1. GTDB lineage: Bacteria > Bacillota_I > Bacilli_A > Izemoplasmatales > Hujiaoplasmataceae > JAAYZB01. The sequence continues at coordinate 25,777 of CAYWOK010000006.1, read as the reverse complement.
AGAAAGCGAAATCATCATTCAGGAAGGTCCGCAAGAAAACGTCAGAGAAACAAATCCATTCATTCTTGACGACATTTATTCTGCCGATATCCGTAAAAAGACGGAACAAAATGTCTTTAGCTGGCGGGACATCTTCCGTTACGCATTCCGAAAATTAAGCGTCTTTCATGGCGGAGGCAAGATGTTGTACCTGGTTTTGATGTTTGTCGGAGTCATCGTAGGCATCTGTGTCGGTTTGGTAGGGGAAATCTATCACGTCGAGGAACCATACAGCATCATCAATAAAAATTATATCGTAGTCAGTGTGGACAGACTACCTTATGCCGATGTCTTGGCAATTGAAAATGTTCCGGGTGTCGATCAACTGATGCTTGTCAACGAGCCTTTCATGTTCAGTCTTTCCACAAGTAACTATTATGAAGTTCATAACAGCATTAATGTCTCTGCCCAGCCTGTTGATATCAGGTTTTTCAATCCTGAATCATTGATCTATGGCACCATGCCGGAAGGCTATGAAATCATCATTGACAAAAGTGTTGCCGATGAAATCATTTATAGTCAAGCAGAACGGGGTGTTCTGAACTATGACGACGTGCTGAAATGCAAATTCAAATTATTAACTAGCGGTTCGGACACAAGCCTTGCCGAAGACGCTGCGCTTTATTTTAATATATCGGGAATTTCAGACAACAATTCGAAAACTGTCTGGATGCAAGAAGAACTGATGTACAGTCTGGTGACACCATACTTGATCGATTATCAGATTTTAGGAGACAATTTCCAGATTGTTTCCGGAACATTGCCAGATTCGTCTGCATACATCATGCTGAATGAAAACTACCCGACCGTAAAAGCAGGAAGCATTCCCGCAAACATTGGTTTCACAACCGGAACTTACTTTATCTCCGGAATATACCAATACCTTGTGGATGGTGTGTCTTATGATTTCCAAAAAGCGATGGTCTCTACCATCGATTACATCAAATACAGATACTTCATCTATCAATATAATCAGGAAACCCGTTTCAGTTTCCTGATCTATGCAACCGATGTCGAAACCACTCTCGAAGCACTTCTCGATGCCGGATACTCTGCATCGGCCGATGTCTATCAACCCACAATCGCCCAACAAATCAAATTACAAGAGAATCAGAACTTCTACATGCTAGGCTTTGGCGGCATCATCATGTCCGCTTTCTGTATTTTCCTGATTATGCGGGCAAGTCTAATTTCCCGCATGTACGAAGTGAGCGTCTACCGTGGCATCGGCATATCCCGGAAAGAGATCCGCCGCATCTTTCTGATTGAAATCCTCTTGACGACCTCGTTAAGCAGTGTCGCCGGCTTTATCCTGACGGTTTTGGTGCTTAATCAGGCAAACGCTTCACTCTTACAGTTTGCCGTGACATATTTCACCGGATGGACGCTACTTTTGGGAATTGTCGGTTTGTATGTGATCAATATCTGTGTCGGCTTGATACCGATCAATATGTTGATGCAAAAAACTCCGGCAAACATCTTGAAACAAAGCGACTTCTAAACAGCAAAATTATCTCAGTCAATAATCAATATTCTTTTGCATATATTTGGAAAAAAAGCAAACCTTTGTCAGTTCTCGCTCAAACTATTTTATTTAGCTGAATTTCAATTCAATCTTAGTATTGAAACCTTGTAAATGGTGGTCAAATGTGGTATTATAGATTTGCATTATATTCCAAATTAATATTTTTATTAAATATGGTTTTTGAGCATCTGTTTCTATATAATTAGAATCAATCACATTGTGAGAGGGGCAAGACTATGAAAATCGAAATAAGAACTGACCGTCTGCGGATTGTCAGGAAAATGAACAAAGTACCAGGGGTTATTTTTGGCAAATCAATCACACCAGTTTCCATCCAGATGGACGAGCTTGAGTTGCAAGATGTTTACAAGAAAAACGGAAAGACCCAGACATTCATTGTGAAACTGGGAAAAGAAAGCCATCAGGTTTATATTAAAGATATTCAAAAAGACATCGTCAATCGCAACCACATTCTCAGCGTGGAATTGCTGAAAGTCACCGAACACGACATCATCACTGCAAAATTGCCACTACATATCATTGGCAGAGATGCAATTGAACGCGAAGGATTTCTTGTTCAGGTTGTAGAAGATGTCATAGAAGTCGAATTCGCACCTGGCAAAGGCGTCTCAAAGATCGATGTCGATATCAGTAATATGAAAGTCAAAGATGTACTTCACATCAGGGATATTCAACTTCCGGAAGGAATAAAGGTCGTTGACGATCTTGACAAATTGCTGGTTCATATCGCTGAACAAAGAACGATTGAAGAAGAACCGGAAGAGGAAGAAGTGACGACTGAACTTCCAATTGCCGAAGAACCAAAACCTAAGCAAAAAGACAAAGACGAATACAAAAGATAATTCGCACATAATTTTTCAAGCATTGTTTTATATTGAATTTAATACCGCATGAATATTTGTAGTGCTTCTGAGAAAATCGAGGAAGCACTACTTTTAATGTAAATAAGGTAGACCTTGTAGCAAAACATTCCATAAACACATGTTTATGATGTGTCAACACAATTTCCTGATCAAAATACTAAATACAAAGGTGATAAGTGAAAATGGAAGAAAAATTCATTGCTCCATGTGGGATGAACTGTGGAGTTTGTATCAGCTTTCTTGCGATGGAAAACGACATAAATAGCCAAGGGTTTAATAAGCAATATTGTCCAGGATGTCTACCACGCGGAAAAAACTGCGCTTTTCTGAAGAAACACTGTAATCTTCTAGGAAAAGGACTGATCAGGTTTTGCTTTGAATGCAGTGATTTTCCTTGCGATCGTCTAATAAATCTCGATAAGCGATATAGCGCCAAGTATCATCTTAGTATGATCGAAAACCTTCAAATCATCAAGGAACAAGGTATTGAAAAGCTTTTGGAACGAGAAGAAGCAAAGTGGCGATGCCCAAAGTGCGACCACACGATTTGCTGCCATAACGGATTGTGTTTGAGCTGTGATCTAGAAAAACTACACCAAAACAAAAAATACCGCTGGAATGGAGAATAATTTAACCACCTATTCCACAAAGCGAAAATTAATGTTTATAATAGTTACTTTATGTAAATCGACTGTTACAACTGAAAAAAATAAGGAGATAAAATCTGAGTGAGGTGAGAACTATGGACCTGATATCAATGAGTATCAATGAGTTGATTACCTATATTAAGCAAAAACCCCAAATCGATGAGTTTATCAAACAAATAGAAGAACAACCTTTATTGCTTGACAAGATGGTTGCGATAATCAAGCTAAATAAAGGCAGTGAGAAATACTTTTGCGAACGAATTATCAGAAAAACCAGTGAGCGAAATCCTTCACTTGTATATCCTTATTTTGGTGATTTGGTCGAGTTGATGAGAAGCGGAAATCATTTCATCAAATGGGGTTCGATAATTTCCCTATCCAATTTAATCATTGTAGATGACAAGTTTCAGTTTTCTACTATATACAAAGAGTTTTTTGAAATGATTAATTCCGATTCGATGATTACCGCTTGCAATGTCATCAAACAATCATGGCGATTTGTCACAATTCATCCGGAATATGATGACGATATGACAAAACGCCTGATTCAAGTTCATAACAACACTTATTATTATCAAGGCCAGGTATCTTCAGAATGCAAGAATTTGGTTATTGGAGCTGTTATCGATGCTTTTTCAAATTACTTCCACATATCAAAGAATCGAAAGGACATGTTTGACTTTGTACAAGTTGAAACGACGAATCAGAGAAATTCCGTCGCAAAGAAAGCAATCAATTTTCTTCACGCTCATGCTGATTATTAGGTTTGATTATAATACAAAAAAAAAATATAAGAGATAAAAATAAGTGAGAAGATTAATAGAAAAACTTTGTCTACCATATAAACACAAAGATTAGCAAAATTGCTAATCTTTTCTCAAATTATGTCGCAAACAAAACACACTTCAGAAAATCGTTTTCCAGTCTGAATAATTTATGTTTTATCAAGAGTTTCAATTGCTTTTATGAGACTTGTTTGATTCTTTTGAGCACTTGTTCGTCACGTTTTGTACGGAAAAAACGGCTTGATCCGATAAGTAGTTTCTTTATTCCGAACCGAGTTTAATCAGTTTGGTCTTGACGCCATCAAGCGCATTCAAACTCGTTTCCAAAGACTTTATTTCTTGTTCGTCTCCATCTAACTGAAGTAAAACTAACCCACCTTCTGAACAGCAACATGCAGTCTCATGTAATCCGAGTCTTACTTTGATGAGACAGCCATTCTTTGTTAATAGGTCTTGAACCTCGTGTGCGCTCTCGGTTCTGTTGCCAATCAACACAGCCAAAATGATGTATCCTTTCATATCTTTACCTCCCATATTTACCATTATTATATCATATTTTGACATTTTTATCTGGACTTGATAATTATTGAAATCATCAAATAACAAGTCATTATTTAGTTTCAATAACCTATTTGATTAAGTGTTTTTGCATATTTTGGTGTAAAATTATACCTGCAAGCAATCTTTTCGCAACGCAAGTCAAGAATTATCAACTTCTTCATCGTAAAATAGGATTGGGAGGTGAAATAAGTGAATCAGGACAAGGAAATCGCAGTTCAAAAAATGCAACAATATATTTCAGAACATCTAAAAGATCAGATAACTCACGCACAACTAGCAAAAATATCCAATTATTCTCTTTGGCATAGCGCGCGCATTTTCAAAGAATTAACTGGAAAAAGCGTTTTTGAATACATAAGAATGCTACGATTGACCATGGCCGCAAAAGCATTGAGAGACACTTCAACTAGAGTAATTGACGTTGCTTTTGATTTCGTTTTTGACTCACATGAAGGTTTTACAAGAGCTTTTGCAAAAGAATTCAACATTACGCCTAAAACTTATCAAACCTCACCCATACCATTACCCTATTTTATGCCATATAGTGTGATGAATCATTCAATAAAAGAAGGAGAAGATTCGATGAAAGAAATGAAGGCAGTATTTGTGCAAATCATTGAAAGACCTGAAAGAAAAGCAATTATTCGAAGGGCAAAAGCCGCAACGGACTATTTTGAGTATTGTAATGAAGTGCCTTGCGAGATTTGGGGAGTGTTCAGTAGCATCAAGGAAGCCATAAGCGAACCGGTCGGAATGTGGCTAAGCAAGAAATTACAAAAAGAGAACACATCCCAATATGTCCAGGGCGTGGAAGTGCCACTTGAGTATTCAGGTGTCATTCCCACAGATTGCGAAATCATTACTTTACCCAAGACATTAATGATGATTTTTCAGGGAGAACCATATGATGACAATAACTTTGAGACAGAAGTTGGTCAAGTGATGGATTTCGTACAAAAATATCGTCCCGGAGTATATGGATATATATACGACGAGGATGGCTACCGATTTCAATATGAACCACAGGGATTTAGAGGCTATATTGAGGGCAGGACGGTAAAGAAGCTGACATAAGAAAGGCTATATTTTTTATCGGATAATTCACTTGAAACAGATCAAAATGCAAGTGATTTCAGAGTGCATACAAAAAAGATCATTTCAGAAAATACTGATGATCGTTTTTTTGATTTATCTGCCTGAAACATATTCTAGACAAGATTTCCAGGGCGAGATAATTTCTTCAAATTCATTTACCTCATCATAAAAATGGAGTATAATTCAAACATACACTACTCATGCATTGCAGAAAACATAGTTTTTCAACATAATCCGACTGTCTCTATTTTAAATACTAATGTGAGAATCGGCAAAATCGAGGTGAAAATATCATGAAAAAAATAGTCATACTGCTGGCATTATTACTATTGCTAACAGGATGCAAGTCCGACAATAACGCTAAATACGACACTACGAATAATGTATATTCGATGGATTTGTATCTCGACACAGAAAACGACACGCTTGACGTTGAAGGCGAACTATATTACAAAAACGATGATTATGATTTGGATGAACTCTATCTCACGATCTATCCCAACGCTTTCAATCCGACCACGGAAGCGTTAAACATCAGCTTTGAATATTTCAAAATCGATGGCGACGATGTAGAATATGACATTACCGGTGTCGATGACACGGCATTATATGTGTCTTTAGGAGAGACTTTGACCAAAGGCGAACGAATTACAATTTCATATAAATATCAATTTCATTACTGGGATCATGATCGCATCGTCACCTATGACGACTACTATCTGACTTTGTTTTTTTACCCTTGCGTAGCCATGTATGATGATGAAGGCTGGAATGTCGAACCTTATTCATTCAGAGGTGAAACCTACTACAATGAAATTGGCGATTATTATGTATCCATCAATGTTCCGGAAGACTATTTGGTAGCCTGTGGCGGGAAACTGATGGAAGAGAAGACCAAATCTTCAAGAAATACTTTGGAATACGTTCTCACAGATGCCCGCGACTTTTCTTTCAGCGCGTCTTCAAGATATCATCTTTATGAAAGAACAATTTCAGGAATTGATTATAAGATTTATTCGATCAGAGAACTATTATTAAGTGAAGCAGAAACCTCGTTTGATTATTTGGAAACCACCATGGATGTCATGGAACAGGGCATCGGCGATTATTACTATGATCACTTTACTTTGGAATATGGTCATTTTTATGGCATGGAAAGCAGCGGAGTTATCTATTGTTCGTCTGAGATCGAAGAAGGAACGGTAGTTCACGAATTGATTCATCAATGGTTTTATTCAATGATAGGCAACGATCAGGCTGATGAATCATTTCTTGATGAAGCGCTCACAACGTATGCTACTTCATTATATTATTATCACCTTTATGGCGAAGGCGGGTACAATGGCTATCTTGATTACCGAACAAGTCTCAAGGCATCTTTCGCGGAACGATATGAGGCAAATCTAGGCGTTTCTTTGTTAAGACAAGTGGATGAATATGGTGAATATTACGGTTATTTAATCTATTACCATGGCCCAGCGATGTTTCGTTACTATGTGGAAGAATTTCTTGATGGCGATATCGCAAAAATGACCGATATTCTGCATGTATATTACCAAGAATACGCAAAAAAAATCGCCACATTGGATGAATTTCTTGACTTGCTGGAACGCGAAAGCGGAGTCGAAAATACCAAGGAATGGTTCTATTTGCAGCTTAATGAATTCCAAGATTTCGATAATCGTCCCTAAAAGATCTGAAAAATTACCTATATATTAATGAAAGACAACATTTTGAATATATGAAAGCATCAATATCATTGTAAAAAGGAGAATATCATGTTCATAGGAAATATATCAGAATTAGAAGGAAAAGAAATTACTAATCCCGAAGCGAAAAATGCATTCATGAAAGTTCTTATATCGCCAAAAGAAGGCTGGGATGGGTATGTAATGCGTGTTTTTGAAATCAAAGAAGCGGGCTTCACACCCAAGCACTCTCATCCCTGGCCGCATATTAATTATGTGTTAGAAGGGTTTGGTGAATTATTTCTTGAAGGTAAAATCAACCGTGTTCAGGCCGGATCCTATGCATTTATCCCCTCTGATAAACTGCACCAATTCAAAAACACCGGAAAACAGACATTAAAATTTATCTGTATTGTCCCTGAAGGCGGACACAAGTATTAAATACATTTGTTTTTTGATATCGAGTGAGCGAATCTTTATAACACAAAGATTCGCTTTTTATCTAAAAAAGCGCCCTCACTATCGTTTGTTTTACTATTCCTTAAAAATATAGCTATAATTAAAACATTAATCATATTTGGTTTGACTATTTGCCCTTGAATGGGTAAAATGCATATATAATCTTTGATAAGACATCAAGATGAGAAAGGGAAATTCATAGTGAAAATAAGCGATGTGGTGTATAAAACCTTAAGTGAAGTAAATGAAATGCCTAGATTCGATTTGAAAGAATTGCCCAGAAAAGCAAAATGGTACCTGCAACCACTTGCTTGGTTGCTCAGTTTCCCCGAAACAATCGCCTGTAAAGCCAAAGTCATCAAAAATAGGATGAAAGGCCTCAAAGGCGGGTATATTTTACTTTGCAACCATAACAGTTTTTTGGATTTCAAAGTGACGACCAAAGCAATTTTTCCAAGATCAGCGAATTATATCGTTGCTATTGACGGATTTATCAATAGAGAAAATCTGTTGCGTAATGTCGGCTGTATCGGCAAGCGAAAATTCGTCTCTGATCCATCTCTAATCAGACAAATCAAACACAGTCTGGAAGTAAACAAAGCAATCTGTGCCATCTATCCCGAAGCCAGATACTCGCTTGTTGGCACAACAGCGATTCTGCCTGACAGCCTGGGCAAACTGGTAAAAAGATTCAATTTTCCTGTGGTCACTTTGATTTGCCATGGACATCATCTCCGTCAACCAGTGTGGAATCTTTCCAAGCGAAAAGTAAAAATCAAATCCGTTATGACCCAGTTATTTACCAAGGAAGAAATCATGACCTCGAGCGTAGAAGAAATCAACCAAGCAATCAGAAAAGCATTTGAGTATGATGATTATCGTTATCAAGTCGAGGAAAACATCAAAATAGACTATCCTGACAGGGCAAAAGGCCTGCACAAGGTGCTTTATAAATGCCCGCATTGCCTTAGTGATTTTTCCATGAAAAGCGATGGATCCAGATTATGGTGCGGAAAATGTTCTCACACATATGAGATGGATGAGTTGGGCAGACTTAGCGAGACTACTGGTGAGACATTATTTACCCACATTCCTGATTGGTTTGAATGGGAACGCAAAATGGTTCGGGAAGAAATCGAAAGTGGCAAATATCATGTCGAGCTGACAGTTGATATCGATACACTACCAAATTCAACTGGTTACTACAGACTCGGAAGAGGCCAATTGACGCACAATGCCTCAGGGTTTCATCTGAAAGCAGACTTTGGTGAAGAAAAACTCGAGATCAACAAGCCCGTTCTTTCAAAGTACTCGGTTCATTTAGAATATGATTATTTTGGAAAAGGCGATAGCGTCAATTTCTCGACAACTGATGACACTTACTATCTCTTTCCATTAGATCAGAACTATTCGGTGACAAAATTTCATTTTGCCGTTGAAGAATTATATAAAATAAATATTGATAGTTTGTAATAACACATTTGTAGCCTCAATCTGATTTCGCATATATCAATGTTGCACATAATAAAAATAAAAAAAAGCGATTATCCGATAATCGCTTTTTAGAATATTTAAATTGCTTGTTCTTTAATCAAGACTTCAGTTAAAGGTTCTGGCCAGCCATCACTTTAGAGATCATCTTGATAGCTGATTTCGGGCTTAATTTATACATGAAATGCATCATTTTAGAATCTTTTCCAGCAAAAACTTGGAATTTGTTCTTTTCCATTCCTTTGATCATGATTTCTGCGCAGACAACTGGTGAGGTCATTTTCATAGCGGGTTTCTCGTCTGTTTTTGGTTGAGCCATTACGACGTCAGAGTTCTTGGCGATATCAGTTGCGATTGCACCCGGAAAAACGATTGTGACATGAACGTCAGTGCTAAGAAGTTCAGCATACAGGCCTTCGGTCATCAATTTAATGGCAGCTTTTGAAGCTCCATAGATGGATTGACCGGGGAACGGGAAAAACCCCCCCATGCTTGAAACATTCAGGATATGTCCTTCAGGACGGGTCAAAAGATGTGGCAAGAATGCCTTTGTCATGTAGAGCGTTCCGTAAAAGTTGACGTTCATTACCAAATTGATTTTTGCATAATCAAGGTCATTGACTTTGATAAACGGCTGGATGATACCCGCGTTGTTGATGAGACCATCAACGGCTCCGTGTTTTTCAATGATGTCTTTGGCAACCTGACTGACAAGTTCCAGCTTGGAGATGTCGCAAATATGAATCGATAAATTCTTCTTATCCTTGGCAATCTTAGCTGTCTCTTCCAATCTTTCCTTGTTGATGTCTATAGCTGCGACCTTTGCCCCTTTGGAAAGAAGGTTTAAAACGAGTTCTCTACCGACTCCGCCTCCGGCGCCCGTAACAACAATTACTTTATCTCTTACTTTCATCTGTGTAGCCTCCTATTACATAATATATTATATATATATTTCAATTCTTAATTATAGGTTTAATATCGTTCACTGTCAAGGAATGTGCTTTGCGGACTGAAAAAACCGGCAAGAAATATACTCAAAATCCTTTTTTTCACTAGCAAATACTACATACAATAGCTTCGGAATGCGTTGACACAATTCCATATCATGTGATATAATCAGTATTATAGACGCCGTTTATAAAATCGATACTTTTCTGGCTGTCACAGACAAATTTATAAGATAATCAGCTCATAGGTCATGACTTTTACTTTTTGCTGCATTGAGTGAAATATATAGGAGAACAAATATGATCAATTTTGAACATTTTTTATCGAGCCTTCCTCAAGTTAAAAATCCGGAAAAATATGGCATTTATCCATTTTCAATCAATAAACAAGACGACTTGTGGGTATTCATGATCCAAGAAGAAAATGCAGATTGTTTAATCGCAGCCGGGCCGGGTTCCGATGTTTTTCACGGAACGGTTTTTTTAGTTGGCAAGATTCCCTGTGTCAAGGCGCCTCTTTCTCATGAGAACGCTCTGGTATTGCGCGCCTTGTTTCCTTTTACAACTCCTGTCCCTGTTTTGGGAAAAGAGCGAAGTTTTGGAGTTGGCGACAGACTGGGCATTGCCTGCCCGGGGCACATTCGCGTTTTCAAAGAATTTGATGCCTCACCAGTTTTTGCTCAACAGTCGATTCGCGAATTGAACCTGACGAACAGAACATACGAACAAGTCCTTGATTCTGCGTCTTTCTATGTGTTTCGCGACGGATACAAGGAAGGTTTCGGCGCTGATGGCGACCATTTGAAAAGGGCTGAAGAGATCGAGTACGCGCTTGGACTCGGTTTCAGCATGATCACTTTGGATTGCAGCGAACATATCCGAAACGATGTTTCACAAATGACAACTGAAGAAGTGGAACATATCTGTCAGCTTCCTGATGCAATAGCATCCAGATATTTGAATAAAACCTATATTGTCGAAGACACGAAAATAAGCTTTAATAAAGAAGAACTCAAAAGATGTTTTTTAATCTACAACAAAGCTATTGATTTTGCCGTTCACATCTACAAAACATATTTTTCACAAGGAAAATCACAAGCAAATTTTGAAATATCTATCGATGAGACTACGACGCCAACTTCTCCGCTCCAACATTATTTTGTGGCAAACGAACTTGTATTGCGCGGGGTTCATCTGGATACCCTGGCTCCAAGATTTTGCGGGGAGTTTCAAAAAGGAGTCGATTACGTGGGTGACCTTGCTCAATTTGAACAAGAACTTAAAGTTCACGCCTCTATCGCCAGACACTTCGGATATAAACTAAGCATCCACTCAGGTTCAGACAAGTTTTCAATTTTTGCTTTGATTGGGAAATATACAAGAGGTAATTTCCATGTTAAAACAGCTGGAACCAATTGGCTCGAAGCCATGAAAGTTATCGCTTTTGTCGATCCGAAATTATATCGAGAGATTCACAAATATGCGCTTTCGATGTTTTCTGAAGCAAAGAAATTCTATCATGTAACGACTGATTTAAACAAAATCCCCGATATCGATAGTTTGAAAGACAAAGAACTTGTTGGGTTATTTAGCCAAAACGATGCCAGACAATTAATTCATATCACATACGGATACATTTTGAATGCCAAAGATGAAAATGGTGGATTCAAATTTAAAGACAGACTTTACCATTTATGGAAAGTGAATGCAAAGACATATTCTGAAATGCTTTATCAGCATATCGGGAAGCATCTGCAATTGCTATATTCGGGTTTTAAAAAATAAGAAACCAAATGTATTATTAGGAGGAGCATTATGAATTTTAAGAAAGAATGCAAATATTCGCTTGTTGTACCTTCCAGCATGGGTGTCAGAATTACGCCACTATACCGACAACCAGTTCATATCAGTGAGCTTTTTCGCATGCAGGCAACGAGTGCGGAAACTAATGTTCTCAGTATTTCCTCGGCTTTAGGATTGCCTGTAAAGGTCCTAACAACCTTTGTTAAGCACAGCCCGATTGCACAACTTATCAAAAACGATCTGTCAAGAAGACATATCGAATATGAAGGCGTCGAAGTAGTACAAGGCGGCCCCTGGGGATATCGTCACCAATTCAATATCGCTGACAGCGGCTATGGCCTTCGCGCTCCGCGCGTACAAAACGACCGAGCAGGCGAAGTTGGAAGAACATTAAATATCAAAGACTTCGATCTTGTTCATTTGTTTTCAGAAGAAGGTGTCAAACTATTGCATTTGTCGGGATTGATTGCTGCTCTTTCTCCGGACACGGGCAAGTTCTGCCTTGAACTTGCAAGGATTGCCAAAAAAAATGGAACAAAGTTATCATTTGATCTGAACTATAGGGCTTCATTTTGGAAAAGCAGAGAACAAGAACTATCCAGCATTTTCAAAGAAATAGCTTCTTTGGCAGACATTCTGATTGGAAATGAGGAAGACTTCCAACTTGCTTTGGGTATTGAAGGACCAAAAGCCGGAGGCAAGAATATCTCTGATCAAATCGAAAACTTTAAGAACATGATTATGAATGTAAAAAAAACATATCCGAATGCAAGCACTTTTGCTACTACACTTCGTGAAGCCGTAAGCGCAAACGAACATTTGTGGGGAGCTATCTTGTTGGATGGTAACTCATGGACAATCATCGAACCAAGACCGATCCAAGTTCTCGACCGGATCGGTGGCGGAGACGGTTTTGTCGGTGGCCTGCTTTATGGTATATTAAGACAATGGGAAGCAAACAAGTGTGCCCAGTTTGGCTGGGCGAGCGGAGCGTTTGTCGCCACGCTGCTTGATGACTTCGGACTTCCTGCGGATGAAGAACAAATTTGGAGCATCTGGGAAGGAAACGCACGGGTAAAAAGATAGTTTTTTGCCAGTGATAAAGGAGTATATATGAAAAAATCTGATATTGCCCTGATCGGGCTAGCAGTTATGGGTGAAAACCTGGTCATGAACCTTGAGTCAAAAGGCTTCATGGTTTCTGCCTATGACCGATTTGAAAATGTTGTGGATACTTTTAAAAACGGTCGCGCCAAAGGGAAAAATATTTTTTGCACACCTTCACTTCCAGAATTAGTTAACTCCCTGAAAAAACCACGCATAGTCATGATGATGATCAAGGCAGGAAGTCCCGTTGATAGTGTCATCGAGCAAGTGCTCCCGTTATTGGAAAATGGAGATGTCATCATCGATGGCGGAAACTCGCACTTTCCCGACACAATAAGAAGAACTAAATATGTTGAAAGCAAAGGCCTTTTCTATATTGGTACCGGTGTATCCGGAGGAGAAGAAGGCGCTTTGTTAGGACCATCAATCATGCCTGGAGGATCTCCACAAGCTTGGAAAATCGTAAAACCCATCCTGCAAGCCATCGCTGCGAGAGCTGATGATGGTTCGATTTGTTGCGAATGGGTTGGCGAGGACGGGGCAGGCCATTTTGTCAAGATGGTCCATAACGGTATCGAATATGGAGACATCCAACTGATTACCGAAGCATACCATCTTATGAAAGATCTATTACACATGAGCACAGATGAAATGCAAAAAGTATTTTCTGCTTGGAACAAGACTGAACTCGACAGCTATCTAATCGAAATCACTGCCGATATTCTATCTGTCAAAGACAAAGATGGAGAACCACTAATTGACAAGATTCTTGATACTGCTGGACAAAAAGGCACAGGAAAATGGACGGCAATTTCATCGATGGAAGAAGGCGTTCCCTTGACTTTGATTGGCGAAGCTGTTTATGCAAGATGTCTTTCGGCATTAAAAGAAGAAAGAGTCATCGCATCAAAAGCTTTCAAAAAGACTCCTGTCAAATTTTCTGGTGACAAAGCAGAATTTATCGAAGACATCAGAAAAGCTCTATATGCAGCAAAAATTATATCTTATGCGCAGGGGTTTGCGCTGATGCGCTCAGCAGCGGAGAACTATAAATGGAATCTCAATTATGGTGGCATCGCTTTGATTTGGCGAGGCGGATGCATCATCCGTTCTGCCTTTCTGGGAAAAATCAAAACCGCATATAACAACGACCCAGCTTTGACCAACTTATTGCTTGATCCATATTTTCGTGATACCATGGAATCTGTATCAGACAGTTGGAGAAAAGTTGTTGCAACAGCTGTGATTAATGGCATTCCTATTCCTGCCATGTCTTCTGGGTTGTCATATTTTGATGGATATAAATGTGAAAGGTTGCCTGCAAACTTATTACAAGCTCAAAGGGACTATTTTGGTGCTCATACATATGAAAGAAACGATAAACCCAGAGGACAATTCTTTCATACAAACTGGACGGGCAGAGGCGGAGACACGTCTTCTACCACATACGATGTCTAAAGAAAATAAAAGGAGAATCTAGCGCATGGAATTATCAATTAAACCGAATTTAAATGGTAAAGTAGTCGTTATCACTGGCGGAGCGGGGATTCTATGCAGTATTTTTGCCAAGGCCATTGCCAAATGCGGTGCCAAAGTTGCAGTGTTGGATCTATATGTTGCAAAAGCTTGCGAGGTGGCGGATGAAATAGTATCCCAAGGCTTTGAAGCAATCGGAGTAGCCTGCAATGTCCTCGACAAAAACAGCATTGAACAAGCTCACCATCACGTCTTGGAAAAATATGGTAAATGCGATATTCTCATCAATGGCGCTGGGGGAAACAATCCCAAAGCAACCACAGACGATGAGTTTTTCAATCGCGAAAAACTGGGAACTCCGGGAAATAAGAGTTTCTTTGATTTGGATCCGGAGGGTTTTGGTTTTGTGTTTGGCCTAAATTTTACCGGCACTTTATAGCCGACCCAAGTCTTTGCCAAAGACATGATTGACAAACCCGGATCGACCATCTTGAATATTTCCTCGATGAATGCATTTACGCCACTCACAAAGATTCCCGCGTACAGCGCTGCGAAAGCCGCTGTATCTAATTTCACACAATGGTTGGCAGTGCATTTTGCCAAATCCGGAATTCGTGTCAATGCCATGGCACCAGGGTTTTTCTCGACCAAGCAAAACGCAGCTCTTTTGTGGAATCCTGACGGGACACCAACCGCCAGAACTGCAAAAATCATCAATAATACTCCAATGGGACGTTTTGGCGAACCGGAAGAGCTGGTCGGAACACTGCTTTGGCTTGTAGATTCCCAAAGCTCGGGATTTGTGACAGGAATAGTTGTTCCTGTTGACGGCGGTTTTTCATCTTATTCGGGAGTATAGAAAGCAAAAGATGAATATATTCCTTATAGCAAAAGATCAGTCAGGTCTATCCGACGAAGAGATCAAGGCCGCACTGACAAAATCAGTCGAAGGCTTAAACTCAGGAAAAGTATTATTAGTACCTCCTGATTTTACCCGATTTCACTCAAACGCGGGGTTTATAACTAATTACTATTATCATCTATTAAAAGATCGACAGATTGAAGTCGATATTTTACCTGCGCTGGGAACTCACGAGGCGATGACAAAAGCAGAATGTCTGGAAATGTACGGAGATATTCCATATAGTAAGTTTCTCTATCATAATTGGCGCAGCGATGTAGTCCAAATTGGCGAAGTGCCAGCTGAATACATCAACGAAATCACAGAAGGATTGTGGAACAAACCGGTTGCCTGCGAAGTCAACCGTCTGTTAATGGACGAAAGCTATGACTTAATATTGTCCATCGGACAAGTTGTTCCACACGAAGTAATCGGAATGGCCAATCATGCCAAAAATCTTCTTGTCGGGTGTGGTGGCAAACAAACAATCAACCAATCGCATATGATCGGTGCTGTTTTCGGTATGGAAAGAATGATGGGCAAGGATCACACTCCAGTCCGAAAAGTATTAGACTATGCTTTGGAACATTTTCTTAGCAACAGGCCCATCGTTTTTGTGCTGACGGTCACTACCGCTCCCAAAGGCAAAATTCAGACACATGGACTTTTCATCAGCGAAAAACGAGAAGGCTTGGAAAAAGCAATTGCTCTCTCTCAGGAAAAAAACATCAATTTTGTTGAGGAAGGCATCAAAAAATGCATTGTTTATCTCGATCCAAAAGAATTCAAAAGCACCTGGCTTGGCAACAAGGCCATATATCGCACGCGCATGGCAGTTGCGGATGGTGGAGAATTGATTGTTTTAGCTCCCGGAGTGACCAAATTCGGAGAAGATCCGATGATCGATACTCTGATTCGCAAATACGGCTATTGCGGCAGACTGAAAGTGTTAGAACTATTTAATAAAAATGAAGACCTGCAAAAGAACATGAGCGCTGCTGCTCATCTAATCCACAGTTCATCTGATGGAAGATTTTCAATCACATACGCAGTACAAAATATTTCTAAGGCAGAGATAGAACAAGTCAATTTCAAATATGCAAACTATGAAGAAGTAGCTATGCGATATTCACCCGATAAGTTACTGCCTGGGTGGAATATTTTACCTGATGGAGAAAGAATCTTCTTCATTGCCAACCCGGCTCTGGGTTTGTGGATTGATAAAAACCGTTTCTAATCTCGGAATCTCTGACAATTACTTGATAATTTGCTCGATGGTGAGCTGTATTTGATATAATAAATTGTATTTAACACAAACATTCATACATTGGAGGGATAATTATGAATTTTTTAGATATGACTAAAAACAGATTTTCAGTCAGAAAATATTCCGATCAACCTGTCGAAAAAGAAAAGATCGAACTGATTCTGAAAGCAACTCAAGCTGCGCCGACGGCACACAATGATCAACCACAAATGATATTTGTCATGCAATCCCCGGAAGCTCTGGCGCTTGTCGATACTTTTACAAAAGGAAGATTCAATGCCCCGCTTGTGTTTGTTCTTTGTTATGACAAAACAATCTCCTGGAAAAGGAAAGACGGTTACGATAGCGGAGAAGTTGATTGTGGAATCATCGGGACACACATCATGTTTGAAGCTCTTGATCAAGGTCTTGGATCTTGCTGGGTTGCAATGTTTAATCAAGATTTATTGAAAGAAAAAATGGAACTTGGCGAAACCATCGTGCCAATCGCTGTAATCCCAGTTGGGTATCCTGCTTCAAACGCATTACCTTTCCAATTTCATTATGAACGCAAATCACTTTCTGATACAGTGGAATATAGGTAAATAATTATCACAAACATCCAAATTAAACGCTTAAAAACATGGTTTTATGATAATTGATTTGTATTCGCTTTTTTCTATGAAAAAAAAGCACTAAAGTAATCATTCAAAATATCGACTTTGGGTTGACTTTTATAGTAAACTCAATATAATAAAATATAGAAAGAACAAAAGTCTTTCTAGAAAGAGGGAGAGTAATCAACGATGAAAAAACTATTTTTATTTTTGACTATCGCTACGTTTGCTTTTGTTTTTGTTGCTTGTGAACAGGCAACAACAGCAGCTACAACTGCAGCAGTAACAACAACCGCAGCGGCAACAACAACCGCAGCAGCAACGACAACCGCAGTTGGGACAACCGCAACAACAGCAGCAACAACAGCAGCAACAACAGCAGCGCCGACAACCACAACTACTGAGAACAACGATCCAGCAACTTTGATCATCCAATTTGTTCCGAGTACGACTATCGATTCGGCAAAACTTACTTTGTTAATGGGCTTAGAAACAATGTTAGAAACTGAACTTGCCGCACTAGGCTATAACGTAGGCGTCAATATTGGTGTTGGAACAAGTTATGCATCAGTTATTGAAGCCATGGCTTCCGGTCAAGTCCATGTTGGTTTCCTGACTTCACAGCAATACGCATTCGTCACGACTGAATTTCCTGGCGATGTCGAAGTTCTTCTTACGTCTGTAAGAAACGCTTATGAGGCACAACTTGACGAGAATAATGATCCAATCACTGATATGGATCAGATTATTGCCAACGCGAACGCTGAAGGCTATGACGGTGCCACAACAGCAGATGTAAAAGTAAATTCATATTATTCGATGCTTCTAGTCAGAGACGAAGACTATGCCGCTTATCAAGCCGAAGGCATTTCCTGGTTAGCTGGCAAAAATGTCGGAACACAATCATTAACTTCAGGATCAGGATTTGTTTATCCTTCATTCCTGCTTAGTCAAAATGATATGTCATTTGTCGCAGATAATCCAATTGCAGCCAACGGAGAAGTTAAATACACGACAATTGCTGGACATCAAAGTTCAGTGCTAGCACTTCTGAATGATGAAGTTGATGCTGTATTCACATTCTTTGACGCTCGCTATTCAACCAGTTCTTATGTTGCATGGCAAGAAATCAACCCAACTTTGAACATTTTCGAAGTTACTAGAGTTTGTGCTTTGACACCACCGATTTATAATGACACGATTTCCTCAGTTACTAGTTTAAGCGAAGGACTAAAAGCTGCCATCCAACAAGCTTTCATCAATGTTATCGCTACACCAGACGGTCTCACTGCACTTTCGATTTACAACCATACTGGTTATCTGGTAGCTCATGATGAAGATTACGATTCGGAAAGAGCACTTTGGCAATTCTTGCATCCTGACGACTAATAGATAAATAAATAACTCGGAGGTATCACATGATTAAATTCATTGATGTGAAAAAAACGTACCTCAACGGAGTTCAAGCATTAAGAGGTGTAAATCTAGAAATCAATGATGGTGAGTTTGTAGCTATTATTGGCTTATCCGGCGCAGGAAAATCGACTTTGTTAAGATCAATAAACAAAATGATATCCATTACTTCCGGAAAACTCTATATCGATGAAATCGAAATAAGTTCCATTAAAGGCAAAGAACTTCGCATGCTAAGAAGAAGCATAGGTATGATTTTTCAATCGTTTAACCTTGTGAAAAAAATGTCCGTGTTCAATAATGTTTTAACAGGTAGGGTGGCTTATCACCCTACCTTTAAAACTATTTTTGGACTATTTCCCAAGGAAGACAAAATTCTGGCTTTAGATTCACTTGATTCAATGGGGATTTTGGACAAAGCTTTCACCAGGGCAGACCAGTTGTCTGGCGGCCAGCAGCAAAGAGTCGCGCTTGCAAGAGCTTTGACCCAAAAGCCAAGACTGATTTTGGCAGATGAGCCAGTCGCTTCATTAGACCCAATCACAACAGTCCAGGTAATGGATGATTTCGCCAAAATCAATAAGGAATTTGGCATAACGATCATTGCGAACATGCATCACGTTGACTTGGCACTCAAATATGCCACACGAATTATCGGTATCAACGATGGCCTTGTCGTTTTTGATGGGAAAGCTGAAGCAATTACTGACGAAATCCTTGTGAATATCTATGGACGTTCTTTGAAGCATGACGAATTGTTAGGCGAGTAACATGGCTAAATATACGATTACAAACGGAAAGACCATTACCAAACCTTTCAACAAAATATGGTTAATTATTGGTGTCATCATCATTTTGTTGATCATTTTTTGGCAATTTATAAAATTTGATCCTGATTATATCATGCTAGATCAGTTAAAAATAATCCTCGTAAAAATGTTCACTCCGAAAGGATCAAGGACATGGGGAGATTATTTTGCTTACATGCTCAGATTAAAGGATCCATTGATTGATACCTTACAAATGAGTTTTGCTGGCACTATTTTAGGTTCGCTACTGGCGGTTCCGGTTGCGATTTTGGCAGCGAAAAACATATTCAAAAGCAAATGGATCAATGTTCCGGTTCGGTTCTTGATGAACCTTGTCAGAACAATCCCGGCGATGGTATTGGCGCTCGTAGCAGTATTTTTTGTCGGTATCGGGGTTTTGTCAGGAATCATTGCTATTACGCTGTTTACATTCGGAATCATGGCCAAGATGCTTTATGAAGCCATAGAAACAGTGGATATGAACCCGTTTGAAGCTTTGGAGTCGACGGGAGCGAACAAGACGCAAGCCTTCAGATATGCTGTCGTTCCGCAGATCATGCCTGTTTTTGTCGGCTATTTAATCTATACTTTTGAAATGAACGTCCGTGCTTCTGCGATTTTAGGTTACGTTGGCGCAGGGGGAATCGGAACTGTTATCAAAGATAATATTCTGTACAATTACGACCGTGTCGGAGCTGCCGTCATCGTCATGCTGCTTTTGATATTGATTGTGCAGTTTTTCTCAAATTACGTGCGAGGTAAATTACAATGACAAAGTCGGAACAGGTGTTAAAAAAGAAACCCAAAAAATGGATTATCAACCTGATATTCACTTTGGCTATGATTCTCGCCATCATTTATTCGTTTTCTGGATCCTCAATCAATTGGACCAGATTCAATACCATCGGTATTTCGCTAAAAATAATGTTCGAAGGCCTTTCTAATTTTAACATTCCGTTTTTACTTGGAACGGGAATATATCACTTCCAAGAAGGTGTCGTCTATCTGACTTTGGAAACTTTGGCGATTGCTTTTATTGGAACATTCATCGGCGCGATTCTCGCAATCCCCTTTTCGTTTATCGCTTCCAAAACGATTGTCGGAAAACATATTTCACGTATCGGCACCTCAATTTTGGTTCTCATTCGAGTTTTTCCGGAAATCATTCTGGCAATTATTTTGGTAAAGGGTTTTGGCATCAATGCGCTTACAGGCGTATTGACAATCGGATTGCATTCTATCGGTATGCTCGGAAAACTATTCTCTGAAGCAATTGACAACATGGACAAAAGTCCTTTGGAGGCTTTGGATGCGGTTGGAGCCAATACGTGGCAGAAAGTCAGGTATGGCATTATTCCCCAAATCGTTCCGGATCTGTCTTCGATAGCTTTGTACCGCCTGGACATCAATGTTCGATCAGCCACAGTGTTGGGAATTATCGGCGCCGGAGGCTTGGGCGCATCCTTGATTCTTGCGGCAGAGAACTGGAACTGGGATATTCTTGGAACCATAATGATTGCCATTATTATAATGGTATTGTTCGTGGATGCTGTTTCTAGCTATTTGCGAGGGAAATTGATTTAATCTTGTAATACTCGATTTACCTGTCTTCATGACAGCTATGTTTTTGCTTGGGAGTGGAAATATGATGCGTCTCAAGGAAAGGTATCAAAAATCAAAACATGCATTCGTTTTGATGACCGAAGGAAACAATTTGTTGTTATACGATGTAGCGATGGGAATGATTTCTTCCTTTTTGGTCGCAATTCTCGATACGTTCGCGTTTTTTCTCGTGTCACGGGACACAATAAAAACACCATTTGTGTTTTTAGCTTTTGCAGTGATAATGGCATTGCAGTTTATCGGATTTTATGCTATTTATCGCCATAAATTCCAAATGAAGTCAAAAACAGTGCGAATTGTGATGGAAGCCCATCCGTTCTTGATAATTTCGCTTGGAATTGCCGTGACATATATATATCAGGGATTTTCCAACCAGCTATACGCGTTTCTCGTTGCGGTCTTTGTGACTGCTTTGATCCAGATTTATTCGCTCAGGAGACGCATATTCATCTATGTTTATGCATTTATTGTATTTAACGGAATGATGTTTCTTGTAAATGGTGGCAACAGTCTCTTTGTTGAAGGGCTCAGGATTAGTTTTATTGTTACATCGGTGGGATTTATTTATTCTATGATCCAATACCGCACCAATTCCAGCAGAAAACATTTATTTGATCTTTTGGAAGAAAAAAACACAGCACAAGAGGATGCGCTATTAAAACTAAAAAGGGCATATTTCGATTTAGATCAAAATCACCGGGTCACGGAAATGATGCTATCCATGACGTCAAGCATGTTAAATACCGACTTTTTTGATGATGTTTTACAAATGATTCTTGAAGGTGCTATCAAAGCTATTCCTAAAGCCGATTGTGGAAGCATATTGATCTATAACGGAGAAGAGATGGAATATAAAGCTGCTTGCGGTTATGAACTAAAAGAACTACAAAAAGTGAAACTGAAATTTGCTAATTCATTTCAAGCTTTTTTGGACGATATTTATGAACCTGCCATCATCGTGAATCTGGAAAGTTTTGATGAAGAACACGTGGATACAGATACCCTTTCTTTGCTTAGAGATCAATCGGCCTTGTTGGCGAAGTCGGTGATGACTTGTTCTTTCAAATTTGAAAACGTTTTTTTTGGCTCAATCAATCTTGATAATTTTGAATCCGAGACAGCTTTCGACGAAAGTGACAAACGATTGATAAAACAATTGGCAAAACAGATTGAAATCATCATCACCATCCACAAGTTATATGGTAAAGCAATCAGTCGAAACCGTTATGATACTCTGACAAAAGCTTGTTCAAGAAGCTACCATCAGGAACTGTTGACTGAAGCGTTAGCATCTGCAAAAGAACACAATTATCACTTGTCAATCTGCTATTTGGATATCAACTATTTCAAACTGATGAATGATGAATGTGGACATGAAGCAGGAGATGAATATTTACGTTATTTTGCCGAGGCCATACGCGACAACGCGGGAGGAGATTTCTTTCTATCGCGCCTTGGAGGCGATGAATTTGCTTTGGTTTATCCGACCTATAATTCTATCGAGGCAGAGAACAGAATCAGTAATATCCGACAATACTTGAATACGAATCCTTTCAAATATAAAGAAGTCGAAAAAACTCTCGCTTTCGGATGTGGAGTCGTCACCTATCCTGGTGACGGTGACAAGATAGATAATTTGATGAGCCTTGCAGATAATCGCATGTATAAGAATAAAGCAATAATTAAGAGTCAACAACTTCACAATAAATAAAATTTGAAACATTCAAAACGCATTCTCCGGCTTCAAAGGACGAATGCGTTTTTTCATCGGGTCATCTTTGATAAACACTTTGCATGGGCTGAATAAACTTATTTCTGACAATTCGTAATTTAGTCTTTATTTGAACGTTGAATAATGTTAAAATATTACAAGTCAGATACTCTGTTTATGATAGGAAGTTGACATATGGACACACTATTATATGCTTTGAATGCGGTATTACCTTTGATGTTATTGATCGGGTTAGGGTATATTCTTAGCCGCGTAGGGTTTATCAATGAAGAATTTCTTGCCTATGCCAACAGATTTGTTTTCAGGATCGCCCTGCCGGCACTCTTGTTTTTTTCATTATACTCTGCCTCAGGTCTCAATGATATCCGGTGGAATGTGGTTTGGTTCGCAACCATCGGAGTGTTCGTGCTCTTTTTGTTGGGTACACTGATTGTAATATTTGCCGTTCATGACAACCGGCAAAAAGGCGTGATCTTACAAGGCATATTCCGTTCAAACATGATAATTATTGGAATTCCTTTGGCGGAAGCTTTGGGTGGAGCCGAAGCAGTGTTGATCGTAGCTTTGGTTTCGATGGTAATTGTTCCTCTATACAATACTTTATCGGTTGTAGCATTAACCATGTTCCAAAAAGATGAAAACGGACAGTCCATCCATTGGCTGAAAGTTATTCTGAAAATTTTGACAAATCCTTTGATAATTGCTATCATTGTAGGCATCTTGACGCTTGTAGTTAGAAGTTTCATTCCTATCTCTGAAGTCACTGGATTGCCTGTATTCACGTTAAAAGACGATGTGTCTTTCCTATATACAGCCATTAAATGGCTGAGTCAAATCGCTTCGCCCATGGCTTTAATCGTGCTTGGCGGAGGCTTCAGATTCACTGCCATCAAGACACTAAAGAAAGAATTGATTCTGGGAATCTCATTACGAACATTGGTCGCGCCTTTGGTCGCTCTTGCCTTAGCATGGATATTAACTAAAGTAACAGCATACTTTACCTTCGAGAGCGCTGATTATCCGGCTTTGATTGCTACTTTTTGCGCACCGATTGCTGTAACTAGCGCCATCATGGCTCAGGAAATGGGAAATGATGAGAAATTAGCCGGACAACTTGTGGTCTGGACAAGCCTGCTTTCTATTATTGTGGTTTTTGTGGTCGTGATCGTTTTCCGGGAACTGGGAATGCTATGATATTGCATATATTTCTGACCAAAGACCATATTTTCTGATTATTACAGAGGATATGGTTTTTTCTTCTGTTAGTTAGCTGGAAATGATGTATTTAGTTATCAAAATACGCTAAAATAGGAATAAGCAACTGTCAGTTGACAAATTTCCATTCCGAAACGGTGGAAACAGGGCGCCAACAGATGATAAAATATGGCAAAAGATTGGTGGGGATGATGATGATACACGAAAAAATTACAGAATTAAGAAAAAAAAGCAATTGGTCGCAAGAAGAATTGGCAGATAAGATCAATGTATCCCGCCAAGCTGTCTCAAAATGGGAACTGGGACAATCGGTTCCTGATTTGGCCAATGTTATCGAACTTGCCAAATTATTTTCCGTTTCCACAGATTATCTTTTGACTGACCTTTCAATGAGGGAAGAAAAAAAATTCATCTATTACCCACGCCATGAAGTAAACAAATCAATGACAAAAATTACTGCACTTGCAATCACGCTTTTTGTTTTAGGAGTGATTGGAATCTTGATCATGATTGCCATTGCGATTCTTGAACCGATGAAATATATGATTGTGTTTGGTCCGACTTATGAAGGCGTTGTGGCATACTGCTACATTTACCCGGAGTATTTCATTGCGATGATCATTTGCGCAATCTTTGTTCTAGTTGCTTTGATTATGTTTTCTCCATTGCCACAAATTATCATGAATAAAGATCAGGCATCAAGCGACAGATAAATCTTGTTCGCTTCATAATCTTCAGTGACGTAGCCTGAATCTGTTTCTTGTAGGAACAAATGATTGGCAATGATTTTGTTCATCACACTTTTCAAAGTATCACAATCTGGATATGCGATTGATAAAACACATGGAGTTTGGGGATTTGAGTCGGCAGATTCAGTGATTGGTGTCAATCCGATATGATGGTGATAGTTGCCATGTCCTAACAAAAGGGGTTCTCCCTTTTTATCTTGAGTTTTAGGGAAACCCAGAACTGATTCATAAAAATATCGCTGTTTTTCTATATTCTGAACCTTCAGTATTACATGCCCGATTTTAGTGTCTTCAGGAAAAGCATACTTGTCAACCGAAGCTTCACATTCATAATAGACTCCAGAATAATCAAAAGGTTGATCTGAGGTTTTCAATTCATTGAATTCATCGAACCATTCCTCATCTTCTTTATCCCAAGCTATCTCAATTTTATTTTTATCTGGATCTTCAAGATAGATTGATTCACTGAAGGAATGATCAATTGCGCCTAAAATGGCTATCTGCCTCGATATCAGGTTATGCAAAAAACAACCAAGGTTTTTTCTTGAAGGCAAGACAATCGCAAAATGGTTGAAAGACACATGAGAGAACCCATCATGTTTGATTAGTCTGATAAGTTCGGAATGTCGATTTGCCGAGAGAGATACAAATTCGCTTGTTTGTTCAAGTATGGTGAAGTCAGACAAACTGCAATAAAAAAATACTGATTTATGTAAATCGGACACAGGAATAAAGACTTTCTTGATATTAATGGTATTATTGCTTCGATTATCAAACATAGAATCACTTCTTTCAATACCATTATACCGAAAACCAGGCGCTTTATCGAAGGATATGCTTAAGAATGCATATGCAAAATTTATGACATTCAAAAAAGCCCGATTAAAGAAAAATTTGTTGCTTTTTAGAATAATGTTTGGTAATATATATATCGGCCTTATTTAGGGATATTCATATTTTTGTCG
>CAYWOK010000005.1:0-44291 GCA_964459895.1 uncultured Candidatus Izemoplasmatales bacterium | reverse complement strand
AACTATTCAAACCCGATTTCACAACAGTATTATAATTATCAGACCATGAATAGCCTATTTGATATTGCAAAGCAAAACGGTAATTTTGATGCTGAAAATAGCGAACTAATTAAAAATGTTGAAGCATTACTTGCCCCATATAATATTTCGTTCGGGAATCGTATTCTAAAAACAAATCGAAGATTTCGTTAATATATATAAAGAATGTTTTGTAAATGAAGAAGTCGAAAGAGAAGCGATTGAAAAGATTTTATTAAGTAAACTGGTTGCTAAACTTGAGGTAAAAACCATTGATGACAAAGAACAGCTTGAAATGGAATTCGAGAAATTGAATTTGAATCAATGTGCAGAATTTATAAAACGTCTTGATAATGAATAATTATGACAAAAAACATTAATAAGCTAAAGATAGAAGAGTATAATCGCTTTGCTTCGCTTTTAGAAAACATTCAAAAATTTATTCAGAAACATCCATTTCTAACATATATTGAGTTTGATTACTTTGTTGTTCATGACATAACATTATTTTCGATTGAGCCAGATTTTGATTTTGTAAAATTAGAAGAAACGATTCATCATATCAAAAAGTCAACGCCTGCAATCAAAAGAATATTTAGTAAACCAATTATCGTTTTGAAAGACACAGATGATGTGTTACCAGTTGAAAATGCACGCATTATTAACCAAAATACTTTGCTTCACTTAGCAAATCATGGTCAATTTGTATCTAATATAACAAAAAAAGGTGTAAAACCTCGAAAATTGTTAACGAGAATCTATGAAGATGAGTATAGTATTTATGAAAATGTCATTTTCTGCAATTTTGTTGATGAAATTCTTTCAATGGTTAAGAGAAATAGAAGAACATTGAATAGTTTAGTTTATGCTAGCAACATTATGAGATTTAATTTACTTGAAAAAATCAATCATGTGAATTACTTTTTAGCCTTAGGAAAATTACATACTGGTTATATTAGAGATTTTAGTCAATATTTAAATTTATCAAAAGAAATGTTAAAGGAATTATCATTAATTAGTCAAGCAATTAATCCAAGATTATATAAACCAATCTACCAAAAGAACATCAAACGAAATAAAAATTTAAAACTTAAAAAAACCAACATATTTTTGATGCAAAAAGACTATCGTCAAGTTTATAAAACGTATAATTTCTTATTGGGCAATCAAATCAAAGTTGAAGACAAAAAAGAGTTTGTTGATTTGGAATTAATGACAAAAAATTATTTGACGTATGTTCAAATGCTCACCATTTTTGCTGTTGGACATTTCAAATTTGAAATAGATCCTCAATATAAAATCAATTTGAGTTCACTGGATATTACTTTCTCATTTAAAGACTGGAAATTGGATATCTACAGTAACAACAAGAAAGAGATATTACTGTTTTTTACAAAAGAAAAAACTTATAGAATTATGATAACTGGTAGCGTTTATAATACTAAAACACTTAATATTTATATAAGGAACTACGAATTGAATGAGGTTATTGTCGTCAATCAATTTGATGAAGACTATCTTGAAAGAAACGATATGTATATCAGTTTGCAAGATATTGATTCCTTTCGAAGAATACAACAGATCATACTCAAAGGAATGATTTATTCAGACACTAAAAGAGATGTTTGCCCTTTCTGTGGAGGAAAACTTTATAAAGATCTGTATCATGGTTTTTATCAATGCAGTGATTGTCTGATTCAAATAAAAGAAAGTGTCTGCAAAGATACGAATAAGCCATTTTTTTATACCGAAAATACTCATTTAAAAAAACATGCGATTAGCAAGTCTGATTTTAAGGATGATGATTACTTGTATTATGAAAATCAAATTGAGTCTTTAATGTATTTTAGAAATATTACTAAGATTAATCATAATAGTGAAATAATTTGTCCATATTGCAACAAAAAACATGAAAACTAATTTAATACTAGTTAAGTGCCTTCCTATAAACGTATTCATCAATAGATAGAGTTTACTGATAATGCAATTCAAAATTAATGAGCTTCACAAAGCTAAAAGAGCCTCACAGTAAACGAGTTAATTTCGGGTTCTATTACTGGCTCAATAGAAAAATACCGACTATACTATAATGGTGTAGTCTTTTGTTTTAATGTAATATTGTTGTATCTTTGGCTTTAGCCTTGTTGAAAAAATGTCAAGGTGGTAAGATAATATGTGAAATCAATGACAGATATTAAAGGAGGACTTTCGATGAGAGATTTTTGTGAAATTCCCGATAAAAAGAGTGTGTTGCTAAAAATAGCAAGACTATTGAATAAATCATACATAACCTGGGGACTTGGAGGATCAATGTTGCTATATTATTATGGGATCGTCGATGATGTTAATGATATCGACATATTGATTGATATCAGAGACTTGGATAAATTTGAGAAAGTTATCAAAGGTTATGATTTTAAACACGAAAACGGAAATGAAAAGTATACTACAGCTCACTTGTTCTCAGTTAATTTAGATGGAGTTGAGTTTGATTTTCTGCTTGATTTCAGGATTAAACTACAAAGCGGAGAATATGTTTTTCCTTTTGGAAAGGGAATGATCGAAAGAAGATTTCTTCTTGATGGTGAAATGATCTGTCTTAGTTTCTTGAAAGAATGGAAGAATGCCTACCATGCGATGAACAGGGAAACAAAGTATCGGTTGATTGAAGCGTATTTTGATCGTAACAAACAGAACTATTAGTTAATCATTGGCCAGTTCAAAGGACTTATTTATATTAAAAACGCTAATATTGTATTATAATTGTTCATAGAGATACTTGGGGGAAAATATGAAGAACAAGAAGTTTTTTTACGGAACCGTATATTTGGCATTACTTAGCGCCATAACGCTCTTTTTTTGGTTTTTCCAATTAGAAAGTTACGGACTTCCGATCTTTCTGCTGGCTCTGTTTTTAGTTTTAGTCTTGTTTAGAGATGTCATGCCTGCCGTACCGATTCTCTTAAATGCTTTGTTTATGATTTCCCAGACTGAGTGGAGTCTGTCTTCAATACCTTTGTATCTATATCTAACTCCGGTTGCCCTGCTTTTAGGAATCGTAATCCATATCATCAGGTTCAAAGTGAATATTTTTCGAGGCAAGATGCTTTTTGGAATTGTTCTCATGTTTGGAGCGATGTTACTATCGACGATCAATGCCGAGGTCATCAATTTGAACTATCTGTTTTATGCAGTTATCGGGATAGTCTACGCTTTCGTGTATTTCTTTTTCGTCAACTCGATGGAAGGCGATCATATTTCCTATCTTTTGAAAATGATGTTTATTCTCGGTGTATTGGTGGCAGTTGAAGTTTTGATGTATTATTTGCGTGTCGAAGATGTCATTTATGCCTTGGAAAACAAAACCATCAATTTGGGCTGGGGCATCTCCAATTATGTCGCTACCTATCTCATCGTTTTCATTCCGACTACATTCTATTTTGCCAAGAAAATGAAGTTCAATATTCCGCTCATTTTTGTCGCTTTGTTTCAAATCGTCATGTTACTTTTCACCGATTCTAGAGGCGGAATCACCGCTTTTGCCTTTGTGTTTATTTTGTTGCTGATATATCTTTTCAATAACAAGAACTGGGGTTATACACTTCTCAGTGTCGGAGTTACACTAGCAATCCTGTTTTTGGTGATATATCTGAATTACGACATGTTTTTGGCAATGTATGAAAGGTTCAAACTCTTACTTTTCGATGATTCCGGCAGGCTAGAGATTTATGCTGATGCCTGGAGGGTTTTCAAGGAACATCCACTCTTCGGAGCCGGGATTTTCTCAAGGCTTGATGAATTCGGTGATTTCAGGATGTATCACAACACCGTGCTGCATGTTTTGGCATCTTTTGGGATTATCGGCGTTATCAGCCTATTGATTCAGGTATTCATGATGTTCAAAATCGCTTTGACCAAAATCAACAATCAGACAATCATTTTATGTATTTCCATTCTTGGCGCCCATGCCCACGGCATGGTCGACAATGTCTACTTAATGCCGCAGTTCATGATTTTGCTTTTCATCATCATCGCCGTTATCGAGAACAGCAATAAATTTGCTGAAATCGACAAACTTGTCAGGGCATAATCATAAGGAAGTGATTACATGCATGCTCACAAACCGAAGAACAGGTTGTTATTGACTTTTATCCTCAATCTATGTTTCACAGTATTTGAATTCATCGGCGGACTGTTTACAAACAGTATCGCTTTGATTTCTGACAGCATCCATGATTTTGGTGATTCCTTGACCATTGGTTTGTCAATGTTCTTTGAAAAAAAATCAAGGCAGAAGCCGGATGAAACTTACACTTATGGATACAAACGCTATTCTTTACTTGGTGGCTTGTTCGCAGCTTTTAGTTTGGTGGTCGGGTCGACGATCATCATTATTGAATCGGTAAAAAGACTGATTAATCCCGAACCAATCGAGACAAAAATGCTGGTGTATTTCGCTTTGGTTGGAATAATCGTGAATACAGTTGCGGCCATTTATGCCTCAAAGGGCAGAACAAGGAACGAAAAGATTATCAGTTTGCATCTGTTTGAAGATGTCATCGGCTGGGTTGTGCTGCTTATTGGCGCAATACTCATGTATTTTTTCAATATTACGATTTTGGACAGTATCCTTTCCATCGGATTCACACTATACATCCTCTTCCATGTGTACAAGCACTTGAAAGAAATCGTCGAGGTAATGATGGAAAAGGCACCGCTAGAACCAACGCAGGATACAATCATCAAAACGCTTAAATCAGAACCTAAGGTAATAGATGTGCATCACTTGCACCACTGGAGTCTTGAAGGCGAAATCGCTTTGCTTACTGCCCATATCGTCCTTGCGGATTCAATCACACCGAAAGAACTGGTGGAAGTACAAAAACGCCTGCATGACAGCCTGAAAACAATCGGGATTATGCATGCGACGCTGGAATTCGAGATTGGCAAGGATAGTTGTCGCGGAGAATGCGATCCGGAAAACATCAAATAAACATAAAAAAGATGGTCGCTCTCTCTTAGAACAACCATCTTACTTAAATGATTCAATTTATTAAAGTCTTTTTTAATAAGTCCTTGACATAGGGTATAGATTATAAATTTCGGGTCTTCTTTATATCATAGAGAATTTTGGATGGTATCTTGGATTAAAGCATCACACCGGGGGCAATTGCCTGGGTTGGTATGCTCGGTTGTCGTTTCATCGTCGGTTGTGGTGCTGTCTGCTGATGTGGTTCCCTCTGTAGTAGTTGAAGTAGTAGTTGTGGTTTTCCACCACATGCGATTGCCATGATACTGGGTCGTTTCGGTAGTTTGGTTGTTACGGACATTGTAGCGATATTCATATTTGCCCATCATCATGTTGTATTCCAAAGCTACATCGATTTGTCCACTTGATTCTAAGACGTCGTTTGAGATTTCATAATCGATTGTGAAAGCATCGTTTTCAACAGATTTCTGAACTTGCAAGGATAGTTGCTTGCCTTGGGAGCTCATATGGATCCTGACACGGAATTGCTGTTTCACGGATTCAATGTTAAGAACCGATTCATTGGTGACGATACCTTGTTTGACAATTCTGTAAGCGAATGCCTGGACAGTATTTGTTGAACGGTCTTCCACAAAGACATAAGTATCTTCATCGACTTCGGCTCGAAAAGATGACTTGACGGCTCCGATGTTTTTATACATGATTCCGGTCATGACAAATTCGCGATCGTCATAGGCCATAATACCGGTAATATTTGTTTGGTTTGTAGTCTCTGCCTGATTGTAATAGAATTTGAAATTATATGTGTTTTGCGTCAGATCGGTGCTCTGAAACTGGATGCAGAAGGTGTAGTTGCCACGATCTGATGCAATGGCATCATATGCAATGGCATCTGAATCACCTAAGGTGATTTCCAGCATGCTGAGATACTGATTGATTGCGGGAAGTTCGGATTCGATGATCGAAGTTTCGTCTAGGCTGAAAGCTAGAGGAGTTATGTTATAGCTCAAATCGGTAAGATCCATTCCTTCTAGCAAAGATGCAGCGGATACGGCTTGAAATCCGATCAGTTCGGTGTCGGTTTCCAAAGGCGTCTGGTTTGGTTGGGAACCGCCGATGATAATATTTATTCCCAGGATGGCGACGATGATAAACGCCACAAACGAAACAGAATAGGAGAGCACACGGGAAAGATTCCAAGATGCTCTTTTTTGTTTAACAGTTTCAGGAATGATCTCGATTGCATCCAGATTGATCTTCGAAAGAATGTCTGGCATGTCATTCATAGCTTTAGCCTGGATGATTTTATAGAGCGCTTTTCTTTTCATGGTTACTCCTCCTTTTCTAAGTCTTTTTGAAGCATTTTGATGGCTTTATTATAAATCCACAACACAGTGCCAAGAGGCTTATTGACAATTTTGGCGATGTCTTTGAATTTTTCGTTGGCTACGATTCTTAAGAGGACAATTTCTTTTTCCTCTGGAGAAAGGTTTTTGATGACTTCATCGATGTCCAAATCGATTTTTTCCGGAGCTTGTTGCTGGTCAAAGACGTACATCTGTTCTTGGGGATCATAGACAGTAGTCTTATTGTGTTTCCGATAATGGTCAAGGGCAATGTTTTTGGCTATTTGCATCAGCCAGGCATTGAAATTTCTGCCAATCGTGTATGAATTGATGTTTTTAAGCATCTTGATATAGGTGTCTTGCATCAAATCTTCTGTTTCAGCCCTGCTTTTGACGATGGATACGATAATTGAGAAAACACCATTCTTCGTATTTTCGTAAACAAAAGCAAAAGCTTCGTTGTCTTTTTCTTTCAGCTTATCGATATATTTGTCGAAATCGACAGTCATAGACCTCACCGCCTCAAAAACAATTATATCACAAGCCAAACGAGATTCATTAATCAGGCTGTAATTTCTCACATAATATACGGTTGAACATCCATTTTTATTGGCAAGTATTTTTTTATGAGAATATTTCGCAAAATAAAAAACATGGTATAATGAAAGTACCTGAGGATAGGAGCGATTGTATGGAAGAGAAGAAACCGACGCGAATTTGGGAACTTGATTTTTTGCGTGGATTTGCAATCATCATGATGGTCTTTGACCATTTGATGTATGATTTGAAAAGTCTTCCCAGCTTATTTGGCAATTATTACCTTATCGATAATCCATTCATCAGATCCGTCTCTAAGTTCGGGTTGGACTACTGGCTTTCAGATTTAAGGGCCGGAGGACACTATGTCTTTGTGGGAATATTTTTGTTGGTGTCCGGAATAAGTTTCAATTTCAGCCGGGACAATTTTAAACGAGGCATGAAATTTCTGGCTGTCGCCTTGCTGATTTCCGCCGTGACGCTCGCAATCGAGTTGTTTTCTGGAGGAACATATCGGTTTGGCATCTATTTTGGCATCATTCATTTGTTTGCGGTTGGGACTTTGCTGACATGGTTGTTACGCAAAATCTGGAACAACGATTTCTTCCTGTTCACAATCGGGGCTATCTTGGTCGCGATTGGCATCTATTTTAAATTTTGGGAATTAATATATTTTAATTCTTTGGATTTCGGAAGGTTTTTTGCGATGATTGCCGGGTATAAAGGCTACGGAGCGGACTACTTCGGCATTGCTCCTTTTGCAGGCGTGATTATGATTGGTTCTGCAATCGGCAAACACATCTTTCCGAAACAATCTTCACTTGTCCCGATGTTGGACGGTTCATGGAACAAACCATTCAAATTTGCCGGAAGAAAAGCACTGGTGATTTTTGTCACTCATCAATTGGTCATTTTCGCCCTAGTGTTCGCAATCATGTATATTTTAGGATACAGAGTATAAATAGAAGGAGGTAGAACAAATGCCAGACAGGTCTCTTTATCAAGCTATTAAGAATGCAGCACTCAGATACCCGGATAACAATGCTTTGCTTTTCATGGGCAAATATGTAAAATACAAAGATCTGATCAATAATATCGATCAGGTGTCTTCAGGCTTGCAAGGGTTGGGTATCAAACCCAAAAGCGTCGTTACGATGGCGATGCCAAACATTTTCGAGGCGATTTATGCGTTCTATGCGGTGAATAAACTCGGAGCTATCTGCCACATGGTTCATCCGCTTACGCCCGTAAAACAAATGGAAAGGTTTATGAAACTGACAAAGTCTCGCCATTTGATCATCATCGATACTTTCTATGAACATTACCATGATTTGCTGAAAGACAAAGAGATCACGATGGTCCTCGCCTCTCCGGTAGGAAGTTTTGGCTTCATCAAAAAAATAGCATATAAGCTGATTAATAAGAACCGTTTGAATTCTATCGACAAAACGAATAACCAAATAATCACGTTTTCGTCTCTATTCTCTATAGACTATGTTATGGAACCGTTTGAAGTGAATTCAAGGGAGACTTCTGTATTACTGCACAGCGGAGGAACCTCCGGTGAGCCAAAAACCATTGAATTATCGAGTTTCGCGATTAATTCGCTGGCAAAAAAAACTCCATACGTACTCGGCATGGATAATTTTGATAATTTCCATATGTTGGCAGTATTGCCAATGTTTCATGGGTTCGGTCTCTGCATGGGAGTCCATGCGATGCTCATATATGGAGGAGTCGACACTCTGATGCCTAAATTCGATGCCACCAAAACTACCAAACTCATCAAGAGCAACCAGATCAATTGTGTGATAGGCGTGCCTTCATTGTTTGAAAACCTCCTTTCTCAACCTGGATTTGCCGGACCACATCTCTTCAATTTGAAACAAGCCTATGTCGGCGGAGACTACGTGGCGTTGGACTTGCTAAACCGCTTTGACAAAGTCATGATGGACAACTCTTCACAGGCAAGACTGCTTGAAGGCTACGGATTGACTGAAGTAGTGACCGTCTGTGCTGTCAACATTTTATCCGAAAATCAGCTAATGAGCGTCGGACAACCTTTGCCGGGAATCGACATTGCGATTGTTGATGTGGAATCCAGGGCTTTTCTGGAAAATGATATGCAAGGCGAAATCGTCGTTTCCGGTGATACGATGATGAATGGATATCTGATGGACAAAAAAGCGACAAAGGCCGCTTTTCTGATTGATGATTCGAAAAAGAAGTGGATTTTGACGGGAGA
The DNA here is from genome assembly GCA_964459895.1 of uncultured Candidatus Izemoplasmatales bacterium. GTDB lineage: Bacteria > Bacillota_I > Bacilli_A > Izemoplasmatales > Hujiaoplasmataceae > JAAYZB01. Next base: position 35,155 of record CAYWOK010000005.1, on the reverse strand, counting down.
TTATGGCTTTATTGATAGTTTCGGGTACCTGCATTTCAAACAACGTCTGAAAAGGATTATCAAAGTCCTCGGTATTCCCGTAATGCCATCGGAAATTGAAAATCTGCTCATGAATCTTGACGAAATCAAAGAAGTCGCAGCTATTGGCATTCCCGACCCGGAAAAAGGCTCTGTAATCAGGCTGTTTATCGTTTTGAACAAGGAAATTGAGAAAAAATATGGCGATGAAGGCTATATTAATTTGATCAAAACCGAGATTTCGAATTATGCCATTCCTAAAGACATAATCTATCTGGATGTTTTGCCAAAAACCGTCATCGGAAAGATCGACACGAATAAACTTGAAGCAGAATATTAGAAAAAACGCGGCCATCAAATGGTCGCATTTTTTTGGGTTGGAAACTAAAACAAGCGATTGTTGATGTCTCTGAAGTAGAAAACGATCAACTGAATTACTGTGTCCTGAATTTTTTTGACATCGTTCACGTTGTCTTTGAACACAACAAACAGAGCCTGGATAATACTGAAAGAAATAATTTTTAGGAAATAATCATTGAATCTGCCGGGATAAAATTCTTTGATTTTATTGATTACCAAAGACTCAAGCTGTGATTTGACTTGATGATAATGCGTGCCGGTCGAGTTGAAGATCATGATGAATATTTCCTTTGTGTAAGGTTTCAAAACGTTCATCACGAAGGTCACAATTTGAGTCGCTTCCTTCATCGTGTCAATGTGTGTGATGTGAAGCTTCCTGTCAAATGATTCAAGGTCATCGATTGCTTCTTGAGCAGGCAATAAAATTGCGTTGAACAAAGCTTCCTTGTTGTCGAAATAACGATAAATGTTGCCTACAGTGATGTTGGCACTGTCGGCAATCCTGCGCATGTTTGCGTTTTGATAGCCGTGTTCGAAAAATTCAGCTATTGCTCCTTCAATAATTGCGTTGCGTACAGAATCTTTTAGTACTTGCATTCTTGACCCTCCTTTGGGATTTGATTATCCTTTTATTTGCAAATCAATCCAGAGGTGTTTTTCCCGGAAACGCCAATAGATAATTTACATATTCATTATATACGAATGGGAAACATAAAACAACACCTTTTTCTTAATTAGCATAATCTTTCTGTTTTATAACAAATGTTGCACTTTTTTTTAGGAAAAAAGCATGATGGAAATAGATTAATTCAATATTGTCATGCAGATTTTTGCGTTGTTTATTAATATTAAGCAAATGTTAAAAATACTGGTAATAAACCGATAACTTTGTTGACAACCCTCACCTGCCGTTATATAATTTTTATATATTAGAAGAAGAGGTGAAAGAAATGAAAAAGTTTTTCGGAAACACAGTGATCATTCTCTCTCTGTTACTTGTATCACTTGTTGCCATTCCATGGAATCATCTGTCGCAATGGTGGGGGTTAACAGTTCCCTTCCTAAGTGACAATGAATTGTATATAAAAGCCGGAGTTGGAGGCTTACTGTTGATTTTTGGATTCATTTTCCTTCTCGTCTCAAACCGGGAACAGACTGATTACGGACATGTTAAACCCAGTACAGCCAACGCATCGTTCCTGCCTATGTTCATGTATGCAGTGGCAGGCTTAGTATATTCTCTAGTTATTTTATTGTTCGTTTACACACAAGATCCTAGCTCAAGCAATCTCATCATGCTTGGTGCCGCAGGGTTAATCATCATTAACGTGATTGGCTTCGGACATATGTTATCTTCAAGTTTTCGCAAACAAAGAAATTTCGGCAGAATCATGATGTTTGTACTGATGCTGGAATTGATGCTGCTTGCGATGGGCGCCGGATATTTTGTCAGGGTAATATTGGTTTCAGATTCGTTCTACAACTCATTATACACATTCGTCTATATTGGTATTTTGGGAGTTTCCTTGGTTTTCTATATTGTCCATGCGATCATTTTAAAAGCAAAATCCAAGCGCAATATTGAAGAAGAGACACTTGAAAATGAAATTGACGAGTTAAGATCCCCTTCAGAATCCCATGCAAAACCTCAGCCTCAGCCTCGTCCTCATAAAAAAGGTGAAGTTGTCACCACAAAGGCGCCTGATGGCAGGAAGACAATGATTGTTTCCAAGGAACAGACCATTGTATCAGGAGGCCAAAATCTCGATCCCACGAATATGCTTTACGAAGATGTCAACGTCGACCCCGAGTTTTCCAAGACCACCAATCAGGAAAAACAGGTTTCTTCGATTGAATATTACATTGAAAAACCAAAAATGTTCAAACCACTTGACCCGACTTTTGACCAACTTGTCGAGTATGTCAGGGAAATGCCACAAGTTGTTACCAAGCTTAGCGATGAGAAAATCACTTTCTACATCGACAGAAAACCATTCCTGGTAATGATGAATTATGGTAATTATTACCGTCTGGCTTTTAAATACGAACTGGAAAAAGGCATTAGACTGATTATCAAATTTCCCACTATTTCAAAAAACAAGAGCACCAGAGAAGAATTGTGGTTCAAAGCCAATAATTATGGTGATCTTCCCAAGGAGGTTGTCTATCAGATCGTCAAATCTGCCTATGACAATGTCAACGCTTAAAAAGCAACTTTTTCGGTTGCTTTTTTCATGATATTTTTGTGAATTAATTGAAAGGGATACCTTTCTATGATATTATAAATATGAGGTGATAAATGATGTATATTCAAGAGGTAGAAGCGCTTTTACAGGCACTCGGCAACAAGAAAGAAACACTGACTGAATCTCAATTAAAGGCGATTTGCGACGAATTCGACAGACTTTATATCTACGAATCCACTAGCTTTGACAACGGAGATTTCAGTTTCAAGGATGTTTGTTTCTTGTTGGATGATCACTCAAGATTGTTCCCAGACAAAAGCGAACACATGCGCAAGGCCATCATCAACAATTACCATGCGATCCAGATGGTTCACAAACTGGTCCGGGATAAGCAAGAATTCGATGAATCAACGGTTAAAGACCTGCATCAGGTATTGGTAGAAGGCATGCTCCCGGGCGGAGTATACAGGACGAGAGATCTTTTCATCCTTGGAGCCAAACACGTACCACCGACCTATTTGAAGATTTTTCAAAAAATGAGTCAATACTTTGCTGAGCTGAACGATCCCGAACTAAAAGGGTTGAAAAAAGCAGCTTACGCTCATTTACAAATACTAAAGATTTACCCGTTCATGGACGCCAATGGTCGTCTGGCAAGACTTTTGTTAAATTATCAACTCGAGCTTGAAGGATATCTGCCGATATCGGTTCCCAAAGGCAACCGAGATGAATATTTCCAAACGATCGACGAATATAAAATCAATAAGGACATCGTACCTTTCACTGAGTTTCTGGCAAAGCTGGAAGCGAAAAGAATAAAAGAATTCTTGGAAAGAGAGTAAATTAACTCTCTTTTTTTTGCCTAGATATGATAAAATATCTTTGGGTGATATTATGAAGTATGTAGAGTATCCTTTCACTAAGACACAAAGGCTGTCTTTTTATTTGGCCACCGAGGAATATCTTGCCCTGAATTATCCGAAAGAAGAATACTTTTTCATGTGGCAGGTTGAGCCGACAGTAATATTTGGCCGCAACCAATTGATTGAAAATGAAGTCAATCTTGATTTCGTTAAGAAGAACAATATCCAGTATTTCCGCAGGAAATCCGGGGGAGGTTGTGTTTATGCAGATCAGTCGAACATCATGTTTTCTTTCATCACTCCCAATTTCAACCGTGATTTCGTGTTCGATAATTATCTGAATAAAGTTGTAGAACTATTGAAGAAACTTGGATTGCCTGCGATCTTTTCCGGTCGCAACGATATTCTTGTCGATGGCTTGAAAGTTAGTGGCAACGCATTTTATCGCGTTAATGACCGAAGTGTTGTTCACGGAACGATGCTGTTCGATACCGATTTGTCAATCATGGTCAAGGCGATCACTCCCGACAACGAGAAACTAATCTCCAAAGGCATCGATTCGGTGAGAAAACGCGTCACGAATCTGAAAGAATACCTCTCGATTTCAATCGAGGAGTTCAAAACATATATGAAAGCGAACCTGTGCGATGATTTTCTTGTCTTGACCCAAAAGGATATCGAAGGCATCAAAAAGGTTGAGCAAACATATTTGGATAATGATTTCATCTATGGCAAGAATCCGAATTACGAAATTATCAAAAAGAAAAGAGTTCAGGCGGGAACCATTGAAATCAGCCTCGAACTCAAAAATCAGGTTGTCAAGAAAATCAACATGCTTGGTGATTATTTTTTGATCAGCGATCCCGATCTGCTTCTGGACAAGTTTAAAAACGTGCCCTTCACCAAAGCGGCTTTCAAAGCGGTTTTGGACAAGTTGGATTTGCAGGAATATGTCTATAATTTGACGGAATCCGATTTTTTGGAAATTTTATTTTAATGCCAAATGGTTGTGCTATAATATCGGTGTGGAGGTAATAAAATGGCCGAAATCAAAACTACGAGTCTTTTTGAGTATCACAAGAGCAAGGGAGCGCGTTTGGAAGAATTCGCTGGCTATGAGATGCCAATCGTCTACACTTCCATTATCGAAGAACATAATGCTGTCAGGGAGAATGTCGGCATGTTCGATGTATCCCACATGGGAGAAATCCTGGTCAAAGGAAAAGACGCCCTTAAATATGTGGATCATGTATTTTCCAATGAAATCACTTCCAAGGAAAACGGTAAAGTAGTCTATGGGATGATGCTTTATGATAATGGAACAATCGTCGATGATCTCTTGGTTTACAAGGTTTCCGACACGGAATGCTTCCTAGTTGTAAACGCCTCCAACACCGGCAAGGATTATGCTTGGTTGGTTGATCAGACTGAAGGATATGAAGTCACTCTCACAAATTTGTCCGAGGACTATTCACAAATAGCCGTCCAGGGACCAAATGCCGAAAGCAAACTGCTTCAGGTCTTCGGACTTGACTTAAGTTCTCTCTTATTTTATACATTCAGCTATTTTGACATATCAGGACATCATGTTTTGGTATCGCGTACCGGATATACTGGTGAAGATGGGTTCGAGATTTATGGCGATCATCTCGCGATTCGGGAAATATGGGAATCGCTTGACAACAACGGCGTCACTCCCTGTGGGCTTGGGGCCAGAGATACACTTCGTTTCGAGGCGAGTCTGCCTTTATACGGTCACGAGATCTCTGATTCCCTAACACCGCTTGAAGCGGGTTTGAAAATGTTCGTAAAGTTTGAAAAACCAGATTTTATCGGCAAAGTTCAATTAGAAAAAGATCTTGAGGCGGGACTCACTCGTCGGGTTGTCGGTCTGGAACTTAAAGAAAAAGCTATCCCCAGACAAGGATACAAGATTTTTCGCGGCGAAGAAGAAGTGGGATATGTCACGACCGGATACTTGTCGATAACCTTGGGAAAACCAATCGCGATGGCGCTCGTCAAGCAAGAATATTCCAAACAAGGCAATGAGGTAACAGTACAAATCAGGAATAAAATGATTCCGGGATTTGTTCGCGATAAAAAATTTCTGCAGAAAAATTACAAAAAGTGAGAGGAGTATCATTATGAGCAAAGTATTGGATGATTTGTATTATTCTGAAAGTCATGAATGGGTTAAAGTATTGGAGGGTGACACAGCTCTACTGGGAATCTCCGATTTCGCACAGTCACAACTGGGTAGCATTGTCTTTGTCGATTTACCTGAAGTTGGGGCTAAATTGTCTTTAAACAAGGAATTTGGTGCGGTGGAATCCGTTAAAGCGGCTTCCGATCTTATCAGCCCGGTATCAGGAACTGTTCTAGAAATAAACGATGATTTGATCGGAGAGCCGGAATTGATAAATCAGGATCCATATGGTGCATGGCTTTTGAAAGTCAAACTATCAGATCCCAAGGAACTGGATGAATTGTTAAATAAAGCTGATTACCTAAAAATCAGCGGCTAGGGGCATAATGTTCAAATATTTTCCTCACACGGATTCTGACATTGAGGCGATGAAAAAATCGCTGAACATTAATTCAATCGACGAGCTGTTTGAAGACGTCCCTAAAGGCGTCTTCTTTAGTCGTCAATATCAGGTTCCCGAAATGATGTCGGAAACGGAAATCAGAACCTATTTCGAGAATCTTGCCAAGGAGAACAAAGAGCTGGTCTGCTTTGCTGGACTTGGCACATATGATCATTACAGTCCCGCAGTCATTCCTTTTCTCACTTCGAGGCAAGAATTTCTGACGGCATATACACCTTACCAGCCTGAAGTATCCCAAGGGACACTTCAGTATATCTTTGAATACCAGTCGATGATCCAGGCCCTGACGGGAATGGATAATTCAAACGCTTCGATGTATGACGGCGCAACCGCAACTGCGGAAGCCTGTTTCATGGCCGAAGCGATTACCAGACGCAAAAAGATCCTGATCTCCAAGACTGTCAATCCTTTGACTGCGGATGTAGTCAAAACCTATGCCCATTACAAAGGTTTGGAAATCGAATTTGTACCCGCAAAAGACGGAGGCACCGATTGGAATGCTTTGCAGGATTTGGCAAATTCCGATATTGCCGCACTGGTTGTTCAGAAACCAAACTTTTTTGGAGTCATCGAAGCATTTGATCAAGCAGCTCAAATCATGCATAACGTTGGTGCCTTATTGATTGAAAATGCCGATATTTCCACACTTGGAGTACTGAAGACACCAAGGGCCGACGGTGCCGATATCGCTTGCGGCGATTGTCAAAGTCTTGGCGTTCCCATGGCATTTGGCGGACCATCGCTTGGCTATATGGCGACCATCAAAACTCACGTAAGAAGGATTCCGGGAAGAATTTGCGGATTAAGTTTCGATATTGATGGCAAAAGAGCTTTCGTTTTGACCCTGCAGGCCAGGGAACAGCACATCAGACGGGAAAAAGCCAACAGCAATATCTGTTCCAATCAGTCACTAATGGCGCTTTACGTGACGATTTATCTGTCACTTATGGGATCATCAGGACTCTCAAGGGTCAATGAACTATCCTATGAAGGAGCACATTACCTGGCTGAAAAACTAGTAAAGACAGGCAAATTCAAACTTGCCTTTGCCAAGCCTTTTTTGAAAGAATTCACGCTTGAGACATTGATTAGCACTCCACTTATTCAGGAGGCATTGTTGAAAAATGGATTCCTCGGCGGACTGCCACTTCAAGAATTTGGCGAAGAATATGAAAACCTGATTTCCTTTGCTGTCACAGAAAAAAGGACCAAAGCCGAAATTGACAGACTCGTATCGGTGTTGGAGGGATTGTCATGACAAACTATGATGCCTTGATCTTCGAGAAGTCAGTTACGGGAAGATGCGGTTATTCGCTTCCCAAAGGGTTTGCGTCGGAGTTTTCGCTTGATACAATAGATTCTGTCTATAAAAGAGATAACGCTCCATTGCTTCCGGAAGTATCCGAAGTCGATGTGGTGCGCCATTTCTCAAATATCTCCCAAAAGAATTTTGGTGTCGAAACCGGATTTTACCCTTTAGGTTCCTGTACGATGAAATACAATCCGAAAATCAATGACGAGATCGCTGCCAACAAAACTTTTAACAACATCCATCCCCTGCAACCCGCTTCGACGGTTCAGGGAATCTTGAAAATCCACGATGAACTCCAAAAGATTCTCTCAGAAATATCCGGACTAAAGGAATTCAGTCTGAATCCTTACGCAGGTGCCCATGGAGAATTAACCGGACTCATGATCATGAAAAAATATCATGAAGACAGAGCCGATTTCAAACGCAATAAAGTAATCGTCCCCGATTCTGCCCATGGCACGAATCCAGCTTCGACAGCCGTCTGTGGGATGGAAGTCATCGAAATAAAATCAAATGCGAATGGCAGAGTCGATCTTGCAGCATTGAAAGCAGTTCTTTCAGATGAAGTCGCAGGCATGATGCTTACTAATCCCAATACCTTGGGAGTGTTTGAAAATGATATCTGCGAAATCTCGAAACTTGTCCATGAAAGTGGCGGCCTGATGTATTATGACGGCGCCAATTTGAACGCTATTCTTGGAAAAGCAAGACCCGGTGACATGGGTTTTGACATCATGCACATTAACTTGCATAAGACATTCTCCACTCCTCACGGAGGCGGCGGGCCGGGATCAGGACCCGTAGGGGTTTGTGATAAGTTGGTAGATTTGTTGCCAAATCCGCGAGTTAAAAAAATGGAAGACTACTATTATGTCCAAACAGATGCCTTGGCCATCGGAAGAATCTCGAGTCATTTCGGAAACTTTCTGGTCTGGCTTCGGGCCTACTGTTATGTATTAACGCTTGGCAGGGAACAACTTGGAAAAGTTGGAGAACTAGCCACGTTAAACGCAAATTACATCCAAGAAGCCCTAAAAAAAGACTACAAATCCCCGCTTTCAGGTTATTCAATGCACGAATGTGTATTTGACGGACTTGTTGATCAATCGACCGGGGTCAGAACTTTGGATGTCGCCAAAAGGCTTTTGGATTATGGCATGCATGCTCCGACAATCTACTTCCCGCTGCTTTTCCATCAATCGATCATGATCGAACCGACGGAAACGGAATCGAAACAGACGCTCGACAAATTCATCGAAATCATGAAAAAAATCGCACAAGAGGCAAAAACCGACCCGGACATGCTAAAAAGTGCGCCGCACGATACTTATGTCAGGAGAATCGACGAAGTCTTCGCTGCTAAAAAAATGATTTTAACATATACTGATTATTTAAATTATTTGAATGAATAGGGGGGAAACACATGGATTTGTATTTTTTTGGAATTATTGATGTCCTGATCGTTGCGGCTATCGCCTTATTTGCCGTAATCGGCTGGAAAAAAGGGTTTTTGTTGACAATTGTCAAAATGGCTTCAGGAGTATTTGGGCTCATCGCCTCGATATTACTGGCCAGACCATTCTCAACCGTACTTGACAAATGGTTTGGGGATGGAATCAATCTGAGAATTCACGAATATTTGTTGTCCCGGACGGATCTGTTTTCCGCCGGTTTTTCCGAAGCGAATGTAAGGACGGCCTTTGAAGGCATGAGCCTGCCATCATTCATGATTGATTGGATCGTCAAAGGCATCGACTTCGATCAGATCGGATTATCAATAATCGATGCAATCCAACCGGTGATCAAAGGCTTTGTGCTCTTGGTTATCTCCTTTGTCGTCTTGTTCTTCGGATCAATGATTGTTTTCTTCATTTTGAAGATTTTGGCCAAGATGGTGACTTCGATTCCGTTCATCAAGCAAGTTGACAAGATTCTCGGCGTTTTGTTCGGACTATTGAAAATCGGCGCGATCATCTATATCGTGATGTTCTTATTGGCGCTTGTGATTTCGATTCCTGCCATCAATAATGCCATCGGAGGATTCCTGGCAGTGGACATGCAACTCGGCACGGATGAGTTCAGGTTGTCCAAATGGATTTACGATAACAATATCCTGAAGCAATTCATCGATATTTTCTTCTAGATTAAGCATCCTTCGGGATGCTTTTTCTTTTGGTCGTAAGCTTGCTCAAGCATTGTCTTAGTGTCTTATAAGTTTGAGGTGTATAATTATATATAGATGTAAAGATTGAAAGGAACCGAAAACATGGAATATATAGATTATTTAAAACAAAGAAGAAGTGTCTATAACTTATCAAACGAGGAAGTGATTCCTGATCAAGAAGTTGAGGATATTATTGCTCAAGTTCTCGATAACACACCCTCTGCTTTCAATTCGCAGACCCAAAGAGTCGTTTTGCTGTTTGGAAAGAAACAAATCGAATTATGGGAAATTGTCAAAGACGAACTGAAAAAAATCGTTTCGAAAAATGATTATCCCAAGACAGAAGCTAAAATCAATGGTTTTATGAAAGCCAGGGGAACGGTCATGTTTTTTGACGCCAAAAATGAAACTTTGGCTCTGATGGAGAAATTTCCCCTATACAAGCATAATTTTGAACTTTGGTACCAACAACAAAATGGAATGGTCCAGGCGAATGTCTGGGTTGCCCTAGCCTCAAAGCATATCGGAGCCAGTCTGCAACATTACAATGAACTGATTGAGAAAAGAATCAAAACCGCCTTTGATCTGCCAATCGAATGGGAACTCATCGCGCAAATGCCGTTTGGCAAAATCGTCGAAACACCAGGTGACAAGCCAAAACTGTCGCTCTCGACAAGATTGATAGTAAAGAAATAACACAATCAAGACAAAAAAAGCAGAAACCGACTGGTTGCCGCTTTTTTTATGTTTACTTTATGGAAAGACTTAAGCGAATGTGATAAAATTGGCGTGGATAAGCACTTTAACATTCATTTTTGGAGGATTGGCCATGAACCTGAAAAATTGGCTTCTAACCGGCGACCCGGTCATAAGTAAACTCGCGAAAAGACACCTGCTTGATGAATTCTGCCCAGATGAAGAGAATGGGTATATTGCCAGATATTTGGAATTGTTCGATGAAAAGACTCGCAAATGGGGCGGCGGTGTCTATTCTCCGAAATGGATCAGTACCCACTATACGATGATGGAACTCAAGTACCTGGAAATCGACCCAGGCAATCATAAATATCATCAAGGTATGCATACTCTGCTTGAGAGAATGTGGTTCAATCAAGGGAAAGTGACAAAAAATCGCCATCAGGACATGTGTGTTGTGGCGATGATGTTGGCTATGGCAGCTTACGGGAAAATTCAGGACGATAAAGTATTCGAGATGATTGATTATATCCTGGCACATCAGTTCCTTGATGGCGGATGGAATTGTGAATGGGAATCATCCAGAAAACCGACGCACAGTTCCCTCCATACGACACTCTCGGTTTTAGAAGCGTTTTATTATTATTTAAAGAATGGCTATACTTTTAAGAAAAAAGAAATCACAAAAGCAATTCCTTTGGGAGAAGAGTTTTTACTGAAAAAAAGGTTGTTTCTATCCGAACGGAATGGGGGAGTCATATCCGATCAGATGATCCAATTCCATCATCCGGAACGTTGGAAATATGATTGTTTTCGGGCGCTGGAATATTTTCAGGCAGTTAAGTACCCCTATGATGACAGAATGAAACCAGCTTTTGAACTGTTGTTCAAAAAATTGAAGAAAGGCCACGTTTCTCGGGGAACCAAATATAATGGGCTCATTCATTTTGAAATCGAAAGTGACGATTTGTCAAGATTCAACACCATCAAAGCCCTGAAAATTTTCAAATTCTATTATCCAGAGCGGTTTTTAGCCTATTTGAACTCGGAAATCGCTTTGTAGACTATCTTTGCTAGAAATCTATGTTATCATGGATTCAGAGGTGATTTAATGGACCTTGTCAAAATTGTATGCAAATGCTACATGATTTTTGTCGGTTTTTTCTTTATTGCCATCTCGCTGGACGTATTTTCAGCTACCCATTGGACATTTTGGAAAAATATGGTTGACTTTCTCGAACTTGCTGCACCGGGAATCGTGATCATCATTCTAACAATAATATTCCGAAAAAAAGAGACGATTCTGGGTCTGATTGCTTTCGTGTTCGCATTGCTGTTTTTTGTTTATGCTCAGTCATATGAACAGTTTCTTACCCAATTCTCGCTTGTGCTCATGGTCGAAGTGCCCACGGTTCTTACCGGTGCGATTTTGGTGATGTGGGGCGACAAGCAAAAACGAATTAAATAAACGAGAGCTGAAATTCCAGCTCTCGTTTTTTTAATAGTCAAGTATCGCCTGTTTCAAGACTTCAACAAGTTGTTCTTGCTTGATTTTTCTAACTTTCAAACCATCGATATAAAGCATTGCCTCGTCTTTTCCTCCGGCAACAGCGATGTTCGCGTCTTTGGCTTCCCCGGGACCGTTAACCGCACAGCCCATAATAGCGACTTTGATTTCTTTATTGATCGTTTGTAGAAACTTTTCGATTTCAGTCGCGATAGGAATCATGTCATATTGAATTCTACCGCAAGTCGGGCAACTTATTAAAATTGGTTTTTTGTAAAGATGGAAATTGGCCAGGATTTCCTTGGCCACATTGACTTCTTCGACAGGATCGTCAGTCAAGGAAACGCGGATTGTCGAACCGATATTTTCTTCGAGCAATACTCCAAGTCCGATCGAGGAACGGATTGTACCTGTGAATTTGGTTCCGGCTTCGGTTATTCCCAGATGCAGAGGATAAGGGAATACCTCTGCAGCCAACCGGTAGGCTTTGATTGTATCTAGCATATCGGTGGATTTAAGCGAAATAATGATATTGCGAAAACCCAGATTTTCCAAAATTGACACATGATATCTAGCAGATTCCACCATGGCTTCCGGCGTCGGTCTTTTATATATGTCAAGGACATGTTTTTCCAATGAGCCGGAATTGATGCCGATTCGGATCGGAATATTTTTTTTCTTGCACATATCGACGACTTCTTTGATGTTGGCAACACTCCCGATATTTCCTGGGTTGATTCTGATCTTGTCAATTCCTTCTTCGATGGCAATCAGCGCAAGGTGATGGTCATAATGAATGTCAGCGACAAGCGGGATATGGATTTTTGCCTTGATTTTTCCAATCGATCTTGCGTCTTCCTCATCCAAAATGGCAACTCTCACAAGTTCGCAACCGCTTTTTTCCAAGGCGAGAATCTGTTCAACTGTCGTTTGAACATCTTTGGTTGAGGTGTTGGTCATGCTTTGGATATATACATGGTCATTACCACCGATTTGGAGGTTTCCTACTAAGACAGTCCTAGTATTGGTTCTGGAATACATAAATATCACCCATAATAATTATACACTATTTTAATAAATATATCTCCGGATTTATGGAATGCCATCAGGAGATTTGTGCAGAATAAATTGAATTCGAGAAAATATAGAAATAATTTCCTCTCTTCATGATAAAATAATGGTGTATCAGGAGGTTCAATATGAAAATCATTCAGGGCATGGGTGCCTCCAGCAAGGTAGCCATCGGTAAAGCGATGCATCTTGAAAAACCAAAACATCTGTATCAGACTGAGGCCATCGATTTTCCCAATCAGGAAATGGAAAGATTCGCCAAAGCTACCTTGCGTGCCAAATCAGAATTGGCAGATTATATCTGTGATTTGAAAGCACAATCCAGTCCCAACTACCAAATCTTTGCGGCCCATATGGAAATGATTGGGGACGTATTGCTTCTTGACAAAGTCGAAGCCTTGATCAAACAAGGAAAAAGCGCAGAGTTTGCGATTGAAACTGCCTGTGACCATTTTTATTGTTTGCTGGAAAAGTCGGAAGACGAATACCTGCGTCAAAGAAAAGACGATGTCTTGGATGTTAAAGACCGACTGATCAATGCCCTATCTGTTAAAAAAATAGTAACAAGCATCAAAGACGAACCTTTCATTGCAGTAGCAGAAATGATATATCCATCCGATATCATGAGGCTGTTCAAATACAATGTGCTGGGTTTTGTGTCCAAATATGGTTCAGTATATTCGCATACGGCAATCCTAGCCAGAAGTTTGGAGATACCTTATATTTGTCAACTTGAGTCGGATACCGAACTGATATCTGACGGTGATCTATTGGCACTTGACGGAAAAAGCGGGGAAGTGTATCTATGTCCGGATGATATGACCAAAAAGGTTTTTACGGAACTTGCAAAAAAACAGAGTCGCAGAAAAACAACGGGTGACACAAGCAAAAAAATACCAGCAATCACCAAATCTGGAGTCGCACTTTCTGTCATGGCAAACGCCAATCATGTCTTTGACTTGGACTTGATTTTGAAACAGGATTCAGACGGCATCGGTCTGATCAGAAGCGAGTATTTGTTTTCCGAGAATGAATTCTACCCTACCGAAGAAGAACAAATAAATATCTATCGACAGTTTCTGGAAAAAATGGATCCATTGCCGACAGTCATCAGGACTTTTGATTTTGGCACGGACAAGCCCAATCAGTTCATAAAATATGAAAAGGAAGACAATCCCGCCTTGGGTTACAGAGGCATTCGGATCTCATTGAAAGAAGTATCCTCATTCAAAATCCAGTTGAGAGCACTATTCAGGTCTTCAATGTCAGGGAAATTATCAATTATGTTCCCGATGATAACTAATGTAGATCAAGTGAAAACAACTAAGCAGATTATTGAGGAAGTGAAAACAGAGTTGGACAAAGAGGGATTCAAATATGATCCTCAAGTAAAAATTGGCTTGATGATTGAAACTCCTGCATCTGCCATCATATCGGATCTGTTGGCAAAAGAAGTTGATTTCTTCTCCATCGGGACAAACGACCTGATTCAGTACACAATGGCTTCGGATAGGCAAAACTCCAGAATCGCAGAATTATATGATGATAAACACGAGGCGATTAAACGGCTTATCCAGATGACTTGTAAAAACGCAAAGTCAATTGGAATCAAGGTTGCACTATGTGGCGAAATGGCCGAAAATACGGATTTCCTGGATCTATTCGTTGAATGCGGGATCGATCAATTGTCAGTCTCTCCCAACAAAGTCAACGATATCAAACATAGTATTGTCGAGCATATATGAAAAATAAAACCGATACATTTCTTTGAGGTATCGGTTTTTATATTCTGTTTTTGCCTTGCACATAGACTGATTTGATGTTTTCACCATCCAAGATGATAAAATCCGCATCCAGTCCTTTTGCGATTTTTCCAAAGGAATGATCCATGCCTAGCATTGTTGCCGGATTCTTACTCATGAGCGACCACGCTTCTTCCAAAGAAACACCAGTAAAATTGGAATAATTCTTCACTGCCTCAATTCCGGTAAGCGTCGAACCGGCACGGACTTTCTTGTTTGAAAGCATCGCCTGGTTATGTTTGACAGTGATTTTAGCTTCACCGAGATAATATTCTCCGTCTTGGAGGCCAGTTGCCATGATTGAATCGGTAACCAGAATCAGTCTTTCTTGATTCTTGATTGTTGATATTAACTTGACAGTATCCTTGGCAAGGTGGTGCCCGTCCGCAATCAGTTCCAAATAACAGTCTGATTCAAGCATGTAGCCGACAATGCCTGGGTCGTGGTGGTCAAAAGGTTTCATGGCGTTAAAGGCATGCGTGAAACAATTTGCGCCGGCTTCAATCGCAGACTTTGTTAGTAAGTAGCTGGCACCGCTATGTCCGAGGGAAAAAGAGATATTTTCACCCGCAAAGGCTTTGATGAAGTTGCTGGAGTTTTCGGTTTCGGGAGATAAAGTCATATGGATATGCAGATCCTGTGCGGCTTTGATAAAGGCCTTGGTTTCCGCAATATCGGGATTTTTAAGATATGTTTCGGGAATTGCGCCCCTGAATTGGCGGGAAATATAGGGACCTTCAAGGTGAATACCTTTGATTTCAGGGTAGATATTCTTTAGCTCAGAAATTAAATTGATCTGATTAATGATATGAGAAAAGGCATCACTGACAATCGTCGGGAAAAAGGAAGTCACTCCGTTAAGAAGATAAAACGACAAGGTTTTGGGAAAATCCGCTTTAGTGAACAGATTGAAATCGACGCCCAGCGCTCCGTGCGTATGGATGTCGACTAGACCTGGCAAGACTTGTAATCCGTCAAGCCGGATCACTTCGCAATTACCACATTCGATTGTATCTTGGATTGTTAAAAACTTACCGTCTTTAACCACAAAATCCATCGTTTTGGTCAGACCGTCTATGACGATTCTACCACCCTTATAAAGTTGTTTCACGGATTAATCACCCGATTGATTTCCTGATAGATTTTTGGAAGAATCTGAAGTGATCTTTTTGTAAGATAAGGGTTGATTTCTCCCATGGTGAAGCCACGGTGGTTATAAAGGACAATGACATCTTTTTCTTTTTTACCGCTTGGTCTTTTCTCCAGTTTGACAGCTCTGACATCACGCAAATCAAAATAGGTACTCTTGATGATCTTGTAGATCAGGATCTCTCTCGCCTCATCGACGATGATTACTGAAAAAAAGACGATCACTGTATAAAAAATACAAAGGATTAATGTGAAAAAGAAGAACAGAATCAGAATTGCTATCGAAGTTTCGGCGCCGACAAATACCATCACATGAAAAATGATGAAGAACAAATCGATCAGGATGCAACTGATTTTTTGAAAAGTTGACGACAAAGAAAAAGATTTCATACGGTCACCGCCTTAAAAACATTATAGCTTAGATTCCGAAAAATTACATCCTAATTCAGGGTATTTGGCTCTCGATTTGGAAAAACAGCCTAAAAATGATATAATATTAGGTGAATGAGGTTTCTCGAGAAGGAGGTCCCCATGAGAAAAACCAAAAGACAGATTTCCCTTGACAGGGCTCTTGAGCTAAAATCAAGAATATCAGATTACCTGGCGGTCCGCGCATCCATTCCCAAAGGACTGGAAAGACAGGCGGAAATACTCACCAGAAAACAAGAAATCATGAATTCGCTGAATGCTACCGAAGAAAATTGGAAAGACTGGCATTGGCAACTTAAAAACCGGATCCGCGATGTTGAAACTTTATCTAAATTTCTGCCTCTTCCGGAAAGAGAAATCAAAGCAATTGATAAGGTTTCCAAAACCTATCGTTGGGCAATCAGTCCCTATTATTTGAGCCTGATCGATCCCTTACAGGAATTCGATCCCATCAAACTTATGGCCATTCCTTCCATTTTGGAACTTGGCGACTCTGTTCATAACCTTGATCCGATGGCGGAAGAATACACCAATCCCGCAGGGTGCATCACGAGGAGATATCCGGACAGACTTATCATTAATGTCACCAACGAATGTGCAATGTATTGCAGGCATTGTCAAAGAAGAAGAAATATCGGCGAAAAAGATGCAGCGAGGCCAAGAAAAGAAATCGAAGAGTCCATTGCATATATTAAAGACAATCCCGAGATTCGTGATGTTTTGATCACTGGCGGGGATCCTTTTACGATGTCGAACCAAAATATTGAATGGATTTTGAAAGAACTTAGGAAAATACCTCATGTGGAAATCATCAGGCTTGGGTCGAGAACTTTGGTCACGATGCCGCAAAGAATCACCGACAAACTCTGCGCCATGCTGAAAAAATACCATCCATTATATGTCAACACCCATTTCAACCATCCTATGGAAGTGACCGAAGACGCGTTGGAAGCTTGCGCTAAACTTTCTGCTGCAGGCATACCCCTCGGCAACCAGGCAGTACTCTTAAACGGCATCAACAACGACAAGTTTGTCATGCGCTGTCTGAATCAGGAACTTTTGAAGATCAGGGTTAGACCTTATTATATTTTCCATGCGAAAACAGTCAAAGGGACGACCCATTTCAAGACTTCGATCGATGAGGGCATCGAGATCATGGAATACTTGCGCGGATACACTTCCGGCTTGGCGATTCCGACATATATCGTCAATGCGCCAAAAGGCAAAGGCAAAACTCCGATCCTTCCTCAATATGTCATCTCCAGAGGCAAAGACTACTTCATAATGCGGACCTGGGAGGGGAACATCATCAAATACGAAAACCATCCGTCCCTTGACATCGCGTCCCTTATCAAAGCTAAATACGAGTAAGAACTCGCCCTTCTGGGCGGGTTTTTTTAAAACATCATTTTGAAAAAACGGAAATGTGATAAGATATAATCAAAGTCTATCTCGTAAGGAGAACCAAATGATTATTATCAGAGAAACAAACAAGAAGAATTTACCGGATCTGATGTCGATGTGGAATGACGGCGAAGTCATGTATTATGTCGGGTTTCCCAACGGACTCGGTATGACCGAAGAAAAAATGGATTCCTGGTTGGATGCCATCAAAGCTAAATCTAACACAAAACATTATTCCATCTCCGATCGCGAGACCGGTTTTGTCGGTGAAACGTATTATTCGTTTAAAACATTGGATAAACCTGCCATTCTTGACATCAAACTGATCAAAAGCGCCAGAAACAAACAGGTGGCGAGACTTGCCCTCTCTTTTGCAATCGATCAGCTGTTCAAGAACACCGAGGCAACGTGTGCTTGTGTTGATCCCAATCTCGCCAACATCCCTGCTCAGAAACTATATGAAAAACTTGGATTCATCGAAAAAGAGATCAGAAAAGATAATGGTACGGATTACCGCTACATGGAAATCGAAAAAGCAGACTGGCAGGCTTCAAGAATTGCCTCCCTCACTTTGAGAGGAATAACCTATGATAATTTTCTGGAAGCGTGTTTTTTACAGGTAAGAGAAGATCAAAAGAATTTTATCGCTACCAACTCTTTCAGCCTAGCACAATCTAAATACCAGGATGAATGCATTCCCAAAGCCGTTTATTCCGGCATTAACATGGTTGGATTTCTGATGTATTGCGTTGACAGAAATGATCACGAGTACTGGATCTACAGGCTGATGATCGATCAAAGATACCAGGGACTTGGATATGGCAGGAAAGCAATGGAACTAATACTTGAACAATTGATGCCCCTTTCAGAAAAAAAACTAATAAAAATCAGTTTCGAACCGGAAAATGTCGTCGCCAAAACACTCTATGAAAATTTGGGTTTCCGCAGTACCGGTTTCATGGATGGTGGAGAGATCGTATATGAAAAAACCTGGTGATGAATTTGAATATCCTGCCTTTATCGATTCCCATCTGCATTTTCTGGGTCTAGGACAAGCGGAATATATCATCAATCTGAAAGACGCCACTTCAATCGATGAATTGCTGAAAATCTTGGCTGAACATCTGGAAGAACCCGTAATCATTGGACGTGGTTGGGACCAAAATAATTTTCCCGATCAACTCATGCCTTCGAAAACTGACTTGAATAAAATTTCTACGACAATCCCAATCATTATATACCGCATTTGCGGCCACATTGCCGTTGTTAATGACAAGGCTTTGGAAATTGTCGGAAGTTATTTATCAATCGAAGGCGGTTCGATAGATACTGCAACAGGCGTCTTCATGGAGAATGCTTTGAGGCTTCTCTCTTGTTTTGGACAAGTACCATCTCGTGAAGATATCAAAAAATATCTCATCAAAGCCAATGAAGTATTGCTTTCACAAGGAATCACGAAGGTTTTCAGCGATGATTTTATTGTCTTTCCTATCGACTATGAAACCATCATCGAGATTATAAACGAATTGTACGATGCCGGTCTTCTCCAGGTCAAAATCATTGAACAGGTCCATCTTCCAAGAATAGAAATGCTAAAGGATTTCATTGCGAAAGGCTATGTTAACCGCAATTTCGGAAAATGGCGCCTAGGACCACTTAAACTTCTGGCTGATGGCAGTCTCGGAGCCAGAACTGCAGCCCTTAACGAACCATATAGTGACAATCCCGGAAACAAAGGCATCAAGACTTTTACAGACAAGGAAATGCTGGAACTTTTCAATCTTGCCAATTTCACCAACATGGATTGTCATATTCATGCGATCGGGGATGCCGCCATCGATCAGGTGATAGACATAATGGAAAAGTCACTGACATTGACAGGAAGAAGCGCCCACAGGCACGCTATCATCCATGCTCAACTCGCCACAAAAAAACAAATCGAAAGCATGAGAAAACTTAAAATTTCGGCAATCATTCAACCGATATTTCTAGAATCAGATATCGCCATGGTCGCCTCCCGGTTAGGCGAAAGAAAAGATGAGGCATATCTTTTCCATACGATGTATGAAGAAAATGTCACTGTCGGTTTCAGCACCGACTGCCCGGTGGAATCAGCTAATCCGTTTCAAAACATTTATGCAGCGATGTCCAGAAAATCAGTCAAAAACGCAGATTTAGGCATATATCTGCCTGGGGAAGCTTTCACTATCGAAGCATGTCTCAAAAGTTATCATGACGCAAATCTCTATCTGGCATACGAAGAGAATATTTCCTTCAATGACAAAATCATTCTGGACAGGGACTTGCGAAATTGTGTTCCTGGTGATATATTGAAGATAAAGGTATTGAAAACCATCATCGACGGATTGGTCGTGTATGATTATTCAAAACAAATTAAGGAGGATTGAAGCATGCATTCCTGGCTGACGATGGATCCCTATATCGTTTTGAGCCTGAGCAACATGAAACTGAGAAATTTCTACGTTAACCTTGAAGCGATGTGCGAGGATCTGAATATCGAACAAAAAGCACTCGAAGACAAGTTGAAAGACATCGGTTATTTCTATGACAGAATCAGAAACCATTTTGCGGCAAAAGAAGCAATGAAGAAATGACTGTTTAGGCAGTCATTTTTTTGTGTTCCCTTGTGTTTTCAAACTTCAAGGCATATAATCGGTTTGTGGTATGACCACAAACACAATCTAGGAGGCTCGCAATGGAAAACACCGGACAAATCAAAGAACCGATTAATCTTTCAAAAAGAGTAAAATGGCTGAGAGATTATTATTTTGAAGGCATCAAGCGAAACTGGAACAACGAATACAGCTGTTTCACTTCGGGCATGCCCTGGGACTACCTGTTTGATGAAATAACATATTATATAGTTCCTGAAACCATAGCTTTTTATCAGACCTTCACATCATCCACTATGCAAAGCGCATTGACGATTCCGCTGCCAGATGATTTTTGGGAGTTATCGCTTAAAGAAAGAAGAGCGACATTCATCAAGGAAGCCATCGTCAATAACACTCCGGTGGAAGTCTTGCCTCAAGACTTGCTTTGCGGAGCGAGATTCAACATGATGACTTCGCATTGCCTTGATAAGGCGCAAGCCAAGAAAAGAAACCATCTTGTCTATGGCAAGAACGGAGCGAGAAATAATTTTCTTGACTATTATTACTACGGCTTTGGCAACGTTGGCTCCACCTGTGGGCATTTGATTCCGGATTACGCCAAGATTCTCAATAAAGGCTTCTCTGCAGTCTATCAGGAACTTGAAGATGCGTATGCCTTGTTAACAGAAAAAGAAAAGAAATCCGCAAAAGGCGAACAACTTCGGGCGATGATGATCGCTTCGCACATGCCTAAAGACCTAGCCAAAAAATATCAGGAAAAGTGTCTTTTGCTTGCCAAGACTTGCAAAGATGCCTCCAGGAAATCCGAACTGGAATTAATGGCAAAAAATCTGGAAACAGTACCTTGGCAAAAAGCCAATGACTTCTATCAGGCGATCCAATCGCTATGGCTCACGCACATGCTCGTCATGTCCGATGAAAACTATCCCGGACCGGGAGTGTCATTTGGCAGGTTGGACCAATATCTATATCCGTACTATATAATATCCAAGGAAAACGGCATGACCGATGAATTCATGAAAGAAATCCTCGGTTGTTTCTGGTTTCACTGCAATACTGCCTATGATGCCCAGATTCGTGTCGGCAACAATGGCATCACTGCCGGTTTCGGTCAACTTTTCAATATCAGCGGCAGGGATCGAGATGGTAATGACCAATCCAACGATTTGACCTATCTGCTACTTGATGTGATTGATGAGATGTCTCCGATATTAGAACCCAAACCGAACGTCAGGTTGCATAGGGCTAGCCCCGATAAATTACTTGACAAAGTCGTAAGCATGATCGCATCCTCACAAGGAGCACCTTTCCTGCTCAATTTTGACGAAAGATCGATGGCGGGAATGCTCAGGGAAGCAAAACTTGCCCATGTGGAAGAATTCATCAATGAAACCAATGTCCATGATTACGCCTCTGTCGGCTGTCTGGAAAACACGATGGTCGGCAACGACCGTTCCGGAACCGTCGACAACAACCTGTATTTATATAAAGCTGTGGAACTTGCCTTAAACGAAGGCAAGGATTTGATTGCGAAACGAAACGATGTTTCCGGTAAAACCTTGCCGATAAGACAACACGGACCGAGAACGGAACCTCTGAAAGACATGGGTTCGTTCGCTGATTTTTATGAAGCGGTCAAAGTCCAAACAGCCTATATCATCAAAGAAAGCGTCCGTCTCTATGAATTATCGGAATCTCTCCGTGCCAAATACGGCAACACGCCCTATCTCTCGACTTTGGTCAATGGCACCATTGCATCCGGAAAAGACGTGACCGAAGGCGGAGCCGAACTTCGTTTTGTAACCATCGAAGGCGTAACCTACGCCACGACTGTGGATTCGATTCTTGCGGTCAAGTACTTGGTATACGACCAAAACCTCTGTGACCTGGAAACATTGAAAGATGCTTTGATAAAAAATTGGGAAGGTTATGAAGTGTTGCGCCAGAGTGCCATAAACAAAGCTCCGAAATATGGCAGAAACGATGAAGAAGCTGATGACATCGCTAAAGATTACATGGATTTCTTCGCCACGGAAACCTGGAAATACAAAACCAAATCCACCAATCGCCAGTTCCGTCCGGGTATGCTCTCCTGGAACTATTGGGCGAGTGCCGGATATATTCTCCCTGCTTCACCGGATGGCAGAAAACAGGGCGAGTTTTTCTCGAACGCGATCTGTCCTTCAAACGGCAGGGACATTTTCGGACCGACTGCCAATGCGAATTCAGTGGGCATCGTTCTTGGCGGCAAGGAAGAAGACGGCGATTTCGAAGGTTATGTGAACTATCTTCCTAACGGAGCAAGTCACACGATCACCTTCAACGCTTCGATGCTGAGAAATCCCGACCACCTTGACAAGTTCAAAGCGTTTTTACGCGGATACATCGAAAACGGCGGCACAGCCCTGCAGATCAACGTGCTAGATCCGAAAATGCTTCAGGACGCCCAGGATCATCCCGAAAACTACAAGCATCTCTTGGTCAGAGTTACCGGATACAACGCGTATTTCGTCACTGTGGGCAGAGAACTACAAAACGAGATCATTGCCAGAGAATCACATAAAGAGTGCTAAGACATGAGAATTCTAAACATTCAAAGGATGTCGACTGAAGACGGACCCGGAATCAGGACCACCGTGTTTTTCAAAGGCTGCCCGCTTGCATGCGAATGGTGTCACAATCCCGAATCGCTGAAAACGGAAATCCAGAAGGAATGGATAAAGACAAGTTGTATCAATTGTCTCCAGTGCGTTGAAAACTGTAAACAACAAGCACTGAGTTTTGTCGATGGAGAAATCATCACCAACCAAGATTTATGCACCATGTGTCTTGATTGTGTAGCCAATTGTCCCGCAAACGCCATGAAAAAAATCGGCGAGGATATCTCAGCTGAAGCATTATGCAAGGAACTTATTAAAGACAAAGCTTATTTTGGCAAAGAGGGTGGCATCACTTTATCGGGAGGCGAAGTCCTCATGCAATCAAGTGAAGCCCTGAAACTTTGTGTTTTGTTAAAAAAAAACAAAATCAAGATTGCACTGGACACTTCCGGATATGCAAAATTCAACTTGTTCGAAACACTCTTGCCTTATATCGACCTGATTCTCTATGATTTGAAAATCTTTGATGAAAGAAGACACAAAATACATTGCAAAACGGGGAACAAGATCATCTTGGATAATCTTGTTCAGCTGTCGGAGAAAAAAATTCCCTTGTGGATCAGGACGCCGATCATTCCCGAAGCGACTGATGATTTGAAAAACATCCAGGCGATTGCTCAGTTTTTGAAGGATAAAGCCATCAATTTCGACAGATGGGAACTTTGTGCTTTCAACAACCTCTGTGAAAGCAAGTATATAAGACTTAATCTAAACTGGAAATATTGCAAGTCAAACCTGGTTACAAAAGCAAAACTAAACGAACTGCAAACTGCCGCAAAAGCGATCATTCCGGACAGAACAATCATTGTGACCGGACTGGCAAGATTGGAGGAAACACCAAATGTTTGACAAACTGACACCCGAGATGACAGAAGAATTCGCCAAATCGATCAAAATCGGACTGGTATCGACAATCGACGAGAATAATAGCCCTCATATCACCGTGCTTTCCACTTTGATGGGAAAAAACGACAATGAAATGATGCTAGGCAAATTCGTCGAGGGCCTAAGCAAAGAATTCATCCAGCAAAGGCCAAATGCAGGCTTTTTGATCATGAACCCCGAAAAAGAATTTTGGCGGGGAACCATGCGATACACTCACGAATCCAAGGAAGGCGAAGATTATGTTCTTTACAACAATCAGCCTTTGTATCGGTATAACTCCTATTTTGGAATCAATACCGTCTATTACTTCACTTTAGAGGAAATCAGTGATAAATATGTCTTGCCGATGAGACAGATCATCATGAATGCGATCAAGGTCTTGTTAAAGAAAAAACATTACAAGAACAAAACTGAACATCAGGTCATGAAGCCTTGGGCGGTAAAGTTCACTGGCAAACTCGACACCTTGACCTTTCTTTCTTATATTGACAAATCGCAGCATCCGGTGATCGTACCTGTCATCCAGGCCCAATCCACCGGAACAAGTCGGATTCTCTTCAAAAACGAACCCTACAAAGAGTGGCTTCAGCCACTGGTTAAAGGACAGAAAATCGCAATCCTCGCTTTCAGCATGTCGATGGAAACAGTTCTGCTAAAAGGCAAGTTTTCCGGTTTTGATGATAAGGGATATGGATATCTCGATATCAAAAGGGTATATAATTCCATGCCCCCGGTTCACAAATACGTTTATCCAGAACAAGAACTGAAGCCTGTCCAGTTCAAATGACAGTCAAGGTAAACAAGACCTTGGAAGTGATGGCCGATATTCAAAACCAGATCATTTCCGGAAGGTTGAAACCTTTAGACAAACTGATGCCTTTACGGGATCTTGCCAAAGAATATCAAGCCAGCAGGAGCGTCATCAACAGCGTCATCCATGTGCTGTCGGCAAAGGGATATGTCACTGTCAGACCACGACAAGGAGTCATTGTCAATGATATCTTCGAATCGGGAACGATCGATGTGATTAATGATATCTATTTTTCAGACAATATAGGACTGAAGTCGCAAATCGTGAAAGATGTCCTTTCATCCAGAATGATGGCCGAAATTGAAGCGATCAGACAGATTATTCATAAAGAAAAGGTTGATTTTACCAACCTTGACTTGATTGTCAATAAAGAAGTAAACTGGCTTGAACAAAAAGACCGGGAAATCGACGTGCTTTGTGAATTAGACCATCAGTTCCATGCGGAACTAGTCTCGCTCTCTTGCAACAAAGTTCTTAAATTGCTATACATTTCGTTCCAATACATTGAAAAATCGCTGATCCGCAAGTTTTATATAAACCTTGAGTTTCCCAAAAGAGTGATTGATTCACACTCTAACCTAATTATTGCATTGAAGGCGAAGAATCAGGATGTGGCAGAAAAAATCTGGATAGACTTGTTAAAAGAAGGCGAAAAAGAAACATTGAACAAACTGAATCGTTAAAATTAAGGCAGGGAATTTGCTTCCCTGCCTTTATCTTATCCTTGACAGCTGGTTAAAGCCATCATTAACATTCCCAGATATAAAATAACAAGACCTATGGGAGAAAAAATCAGAGCTCGCAAACTCTTGCCTATTTTGACTTTTTCACCCAAAGGACGAATGACAAAGAAGAATTTCAGAATCCTTGCAACCATGAAAACGATATAACCTAGATAAACATAGAAGAATGCCTCCGCGATATCTTGCACTAATTGCGGAATCACCAAAATGGCTTTTAACGAAATAGAGCCAATGGTAAAGAAAATTAGGGCAAGCGAAAACAAAAACATCGTGACCCGATTCCAGATCTTTTCGAAATACTGGAATTTCTCGATTTTTAATTTTTGTGAGTTGCTGGTTTCTATTTCGGTGTTCACAGGATTCAAATTACCTTGTTTGTCGGAATCAACCATATATTTCACCTTCTTTGTCTCATTATACTTTATGTCAGTTCCTACTTTCAAGGCGTTTAAGGGAAATAATCCTTCCGCTCTTCATATTCAAAAGCCAAAGTGATATAATAATTTTTAGACAAAGGTGGTCAAAAGATGAAAATCACATATGCCAATGATTCAGAAATAGTTAAACAACTGATAGTATTAGATCCAACTTTAGAACCGATATTCAGAAAAACAGACAAAGTGGAATTTGAACTCGAGACCGATTATTTTCTCGCTCTCGTATCAGCTATCGTTTCCCAACAGCTTTCCGGAAAAGTCGCCCAGGCAATCTACAAAAAGGTCGATGCCTTTTTCTTAGGACAGATTACTCCAGAAAAGATTTTGGCAGCTGATATCGAAGCTATGAGAAAGTTGGGACTTTCTTACAGAAAGGCCGAGTATATCAAATCGATTGCTGAGCATGTGATGGATGAAACGGTGAGGTTTGACACGCTAGACTCCATGTCGGACGAAGCCATCATCGAAATGCTGATCCAGATCAAAGGCATTGGCAGGTGGTCGGCAGAGATGTTTCTGATGTTTGCTTTAGGAAGACCAAATGTATTTTCGAGTGGTGATTTTGGTCTAAGAAAGGCGCTTTCCATGCTTTACGGAAAAGAAGTATCCGTTGACTCGGCAAATGAATTATGCCAAAAATGGGAACCTTATAAAACGATCGTCGCCTATTACCTCTGGCGTTATTTGGAAAATTAGGAGGAATCGATTTGACAGAAGATAACTGTGATCTTGTCAGGCGTTTCTGGCAAGCAATGGACAAACAGGACTGGGAAAGCCTACGGGCTTTTTTTGGCGAAGAAGCGATTATCGTTTGGCCTAACACCGGGGAAAAATTCACGCCTTCAAGGTATGTTGAAATCAACGAAAACTATCCCGGAACTTGGAATATCGATTTGGAACATCTGGAAACTGGCGATGAATTTGTCGTAAGTGTCGTCAACATCCACTCTCCATCCGAGCCAGCTACGCTTCGTGGAATCGCTTTCTTCAAAATCGAGGCCGGGTTGATCATCCGATTGACTGAGTATTTTGCCGACAATCATGATCGTCCATTGTGGCGAAAATATAATTGATTATTCCTTACCAATAAAACCTAGATATTAGCCGTATATCTTATAGAATCATTTGATAAGATTTCCGCTTCGAGAGGTTTTGAATATGAAGAGAATCAACATAAAATCCATCGTCGTATTTTTCGCTGTTTTGCTTGTCGGAACGGTATTTTTTAGTTTATATCATCCAGATGTTGTCAAATATGATTATGTCGAAGGTGAGTATTTATACCAACTGGATGCAACTGATGATATTTCCTTGATTGAAGCCAAATATCATCTGGAACTCATCAGCCTCGGCGAGCATCAAATTGCGACTTTCCAAGCTGATCCGAGTGCAGACATGGCGGAATTGATTGCAAACGGCTTTACACTCAATTCCAATAATTATCTGTTCGCTCCACCTTGGCAATCCTCCACCGATCCCTATTTGGATGATCAGTACGCACTGAGGATGACAAATACTATCGAAGCCTGGCCCATAGAGCCTGGCGATGCGGGTGTGATGGTTGCCATCATCGATTCCGGAATTGATATTTACCATGATGAATTCACTGGCAGAATCTCTGTCTTATCCTATAACACTGTGACTGATTTGGCTGGTCTTGAAGCTGTCGCAGACGATTCCGGTCACGGAACAATGGTCGCAGGCATTATCGGTGCGATCAAGGACAATTCCAAAGGCATTGCCGGAATTGCCCAAAACGTAAAATTGATGGTGATCAAAGCTAACAATCCCGGTGAAGGGACATTTCAAGATTCCTCGATCATCGAAGGCATCTATTATGCAACAGATAACGGTGCGGATATCATCAATCTCTCTCTTGGTGGGACTTACGCCAATCCTCTGACAAGAACTGCGATCGCCTATGCTGTTGATCATGGTGTTGCCGTTGTTGGCGCTGCAGGAAATGACGGAACCGATGAACTCATCTATCCGGCATCATTTCCTGATGTGATTTCCGTATCGGCAGTCTCGAGCGACCGTTCAATTTCCGACTATTCCAATTACGGTATTGAAATCGACATCGCCGCCCCAGGAACAGACATCGTGACAACTGCCATGGACAATGGGTATGCCTCGGTTTCTGGAACTTCATTTGCCGCTCCGCAAGTCAGTGGCATTTTAGCTTTGCTTTTCAGTTTTGACTCTGATATCACGATCCCGGAATTGAAAACGAGATTGTTTGCAACAGCGGTTGATGCAGGAGCAGTTGGCAGAGACGACTATTATGGAAACGGAATTGTCAACAGCTATTATTTGTTGACACGAGAGTTCGCAAAGATTTCCTTTGAAACATTCGCTGGCAGTGATATCGATCCAATCTGGGTTTTGAAAAACACAATGTTTTCGATTACCGATACTCCGAGCCTTGCGGACAATATCTTTATCGGTTGGTACAAGGACGCTTTACTGACAGATGAATGGGTTGAAACAACAGATGTCGCTTCATCCGATATGACGCTTTATGCCAAGTATACATCTTCATTCCACACAGTAACTTTTGTCACTTCGGGAACTAATGCGGGCGAGATTACAGTCCCTCATGAAGGAACTTTCAGTTTTCCTGAAACTGATCTAGAAGGCTATGAATTTGTGGGCTGGTACTTGGATTCGGGATATATCACGCCATATGTAAATGGAATTGTGACTACAGATCTAACGCTATACGCCAAATTTGCTGAAATCATCTATCACGATGTTTTTCTATATGCTTTAAATGAGCTTTATGACACTATTTCCGTGAGAGACGGGCAAAGCATCACTTTGCCAAGTCTTGACATCGTCGGTTATGACTATGAAGGCTGGTACGAAGAAGAAACGCTTGTGACAGAGTTTTCGGGCGGAGCTGTATCGTCCGATCTGAACCTTTATGCCAAATTGGAGATCATCTATTTTGATGTCACCCTGGTCGTAACAGGAAATCCAAACACTGAGTTGCAAGTAGCCTACGGAGATACCCCGGATTTTCCGGATGTGACATATCTTGACTATGAATTTGCCGGCTGGTATTTTGACGAAGACTACCTTCACCCATACACCAATAGCCCGGTCACGGGAGATTTAACTTTTTACGCCCGGTTTGTAAATGATGCTTTTTCCGTCATGGTTGTCATTCCTTTTCAAACTCCATACATCATCTATGTTCCCCTGGGAGATACTTTATCCATGGATGAGGCAGTTATGGAAGGATATGATTTTGTCGGATGGTTTTTGGATGAAGCCTATCAAAATCCTTTTGTTTCAGGAGTAATCACTTCCGATCTTACTTTATATGCCAAACTCGACAGAATCTGGCTTGATGTCAAATTCTATGGCGCCAACAACACCACAGTCATTGCTTCGCAAACCATTGAATATGGGCACGATGCTTTGGCTCCATCTCCACCTACAAAAACAGCTACGACCGCTTTTGATTATGTCTTTGTCTCCTGGAGCGAAGATTTGACGAACGTGACAACTAACCTCAATGTGTATCCGGAATATGAGCATATCTTCAAACCTGGCAGCGTTGAATTGTTACCGGGAATCGATACGATTTTTGTCGGTGCAACCTGGACAAACGGGGGCATAAGATTGCTTGATTCACAACTCACCTATACGGTTTCAGAAAGTGTCGATGAAGCAACTACCGGCAGATATGTTGTCACCTACAACATATTATATAACCAAGAAATAGTCTACACTTTTACGCGAATTGTCAATGTAGTCGAACTCGAAGCAAGCGTCACCATCACTTTGAATCCAGGTCTCACGACGATTTTTGTCGGGGACACCTACGTTGATGAGGGAGCCACTACAGATTTTGGCACAATAGAAGTGATTGGCGAAGTGAATACGGCAACTGCCGGTATTTATGAGATAATTTACCGGGTATCCATAAACGGCTGGATTTATGAAAAAACAAGATATGTCTACGTTTTAAGTGTTGCGAATGCGCTAAATGTCGTCTTTGTGAACAAGAAAGAAGATGATCTCTGTGAAATCTAAAAAATGGATGTTATTGATATTCCTGCCGATTTTCTTGTTGACAGGTTGTTTCAATGTCGATGAATCCATTGTCACAATCGTGATCAAGCCTGGAGTCGACACTGTGGAGATCAATACGGCATTTGTCGACGCAGGCGCAACTGCCAAAGCCAATAATTTATCGGCCGATTATGAAATAGTGGAAAACACAGTCGATATCACTACGGAAGGTGTCTACCAGATTGTTTACGAAACAACTTACAAAGGCATCACCAAACAAGCATTGCGAATGGTAACGGTCGTCGATGAGACACCTCCGGTCGTAATGCTAAATAGCGGCATCGATACGATCTATAAGGATTCCCTTTGGGTTGATGCGGGGGTAAGTACATCCGACAACAGTCTTGGAACGGTTACTATCGATACTGAAGGCGTTGTTTCGGCTGAATATGTCGGTGAATACCTCATTAAATACATCGTTTCCGACGCTTCGGGAAACCTTACGGAAATCATCCGTTATGTCAATGTTTTGAAAACTCCATAAATAAAACTGTCTTTCTTGTGAAAGGCTGTTTTTTTTGGAATTTATTCACAAATTCTTCACATTTCAGGATTAAAATATAAGTAAATCAATAAATAAACACGTGTTCATTTATTAGACAAAGAGGTGCCATATGAAAGCGAAAATCATCCTCGCGATTTTTTTGATTGTTACCGTCATTGCCGGAGTTTTGATTACTCAGGTCAATGTTAACTATGATTTAAAGGAATATCTCCCAAGTGATTCCAAAAGCGTCGCTGCGCTGGAGATATATGATGCCGAGTTCGATTCGGGAACATATGCTCTCTTGATGATCGAGACAGACAGTATTTCAGAAGCTTTATCAATCAAAACTGATATTTCCGGAGTGGAGCATGTCAGCCAGGTCGTTTGGCTTGACAGTGTTTTGAATGAAACGACTTTTGGAATTGTTTTGTCAAACCTTGACCCCATCAGCCAGATATTCATGCAGGCTACTTTGGACGCTTATATGCAATCAGGAATGACTTATCCCGAAGCCTTCATCGAGTTGCTGGGTTTGTTTCCTGAAGCTGACAGAGCCGTTTTTGAAGCTCAGATCGATAATTACTATGTAGATGGCTATGCCAAAATGCAGATCATGTTGGATCTTGATCAGGCATCGCTGGAAACCGGGGCGGTCATCGATGAAATCATCACTTTATTGGAAGACTCCGATGTGACGTTTTACTTGTCCGGGGGAGTCATATCGACGCTTTATACAAGAAATACCGTGTCGGGACAAGTGATGAAAATTACGTTGGCGATCATTCCAATTGTTTTGATTATCTTGCTTTTTATGACGCCGGCATTCTTTGACTTGGTCGTTTTCGCAATTGTCGCTGCGATTGCTATTATTTTGAATCTTGGCACAAATGTTTTGTTGCCAAATATCTCCTTTATTACCCAATCGATGGCGATTGCGCTACAACTTGCGATTTCGCTTGATTATATCATCTTTATTGTCAACAGGTATCACAAGGAACGAGATCGCGGTTTGGGAGTCGACGAGGCTCTCAAATTCTCGATGTCAAAAGTCAAAGCACCGGTAATTGCTTCGGCTTTGACGACTGGCGTCAGTTTTTTGGCTCTGGTCTTTATGAGATTTTCGATTGGGCTTGACATCGGAATCGTCTTTTTCAAAGCGATTTTCTTCAGTTTGCTCTCTTCCTTGATCTTGGTGCCGATTTTAATTAAATACTTCGCCAAACTTATCGACAAGTCAAAACATAAAGTGTTGATGCCTCGCTTTGGTAAATTTGCGAAATTTATCTACAGGTTCCGTTTTGTCTTTTTGGGATTCCTGGTTTTGATCATCGTTCCAGCTTATTATTTTCAATCGCATAACACATTCATTTATGGAGACAGCGCCCTCACATCATCGGTCGGTTCAAGTTATTATGAGGACACTCAAGCGATGGAAGCAGAGTTTGGCTATGATAACCGGATTATCGTTTTAACAGAAAGAAATATGGCGAAAGAAGGTAGCTTTTATCAGGCTGTAACTACTGATTTGGATTTACCTCTAAATAGTATTCAGGCAGGAATATATTATCAACAGACGATATCTAATCCGGATGTGCTTCAGGCATATCTTGCCAATTTCTATACTGAGGATTATGAAATAATGGTCTTATCATTTGACATGAAAGAAGAATCGGAAGTGTCTGCGGCGGTAGTCGATAAACTTTATCTATATCTTGAAAACGCAGGATTTGAAGATGCTTATCTGATTGGATCATCACCAATTGCCTATGAAATCAAAGATGTCATCTCAATTGATTACTTCTACGTAACTCTCATTGCTCTCTTTGCGGTAATGGTAATCATCTTCATTGCTTTCAGAAATCTGTTGATGCCTTTGATTTTGCCCTTTGTCATCGTCGCCAGTGTTTTCTTCACCATGTCAATTCCATATTTTATCGGAGATTCACTGGTCTTTCTTGGTTATTTGATTGTATCTACTATCTTGCTCGGGGCAACGATCGACTATGCAATCTTGTTTGGAAAAAGCTATCTTGAACTGCGTGATACCCATAATAAGAACGATAGCATCCAGATTGCGATTTCTGACAGCGCGCCTTCAATCATGACTTCAGCAATCATCTTTGCGGCTTCAGGTTTGTCGATTGCGCTTATTTCGTCTGTTTTCACGATTTCACAGATTGGTTTACAGATTGCGATCGGTGCCACAACTAGCTTGATATTCGTTTTGGTGCTTCTGCCCCAATTGTTCTATATTTTTGACAGATGGATCAAAAAATCGAATGTGAAGGAGATTCAAAAGCAAAATAAGAAGAGACGTTCCTGATTTTTCTCAGAACCCAAGCAGGATAATATGTCTTTACTTTGTCAGTGTTTTAGCGTATAATTGAAATAGTCGAATCAGGACTTTGATTAGACCATCAAGCATAACTCGAATTTTAAGGAATACCTGTCGCCTTGATACGCTTTGCGTCGGACTGGCCTTAATCGCCAAGTCACAAGGTTGAAGATATTCCTTTTGTTTTTTATTCAAAACTGTGCATCATTTATAAGGAGAACTCTTAATGACATTTACAAGTTTACAGATTATCGAACCAATCCTCAAAGCGCTTGCGAGTGAAGGATATGTGGACCCGACCCCAATCCAAGAACAAGCGATTCCAATATTATTGAAGGGGAAAGATCTGCTTGCTAGCGCTCAAACGGGCACGGGCAAAACTGCTGCTTTCGCGATTCCCATCCTGCAAAAATTGCATCAGACGTCATATGATATCAGAAAAAAACGACTCATCAAGGCTTTGGTGCTGACTCCGACAAGGGAACTTGCCGGTCAAATCATGGACAGTTTCCGCAACTATGGCAAAAATCTGGGACTCAGAAGCGTCGTCATCTATGGCGGTGTCAAACAGAAACCGCAGACAGATGCCTTACGTGCCGGGCTTGATATTCTGGTCGCGACACCGGGAAGATTATTGGATCTCATCTCACAAGGATTTGTTGATTTGAGCCATCTGGAATATTTTGTGCTTGATGAAGCGGACAGAATGCTTGACATGGGCTTTATCAATGATGTAAAAAAGATAATCAAATTGTTGCCAGCAATTAGACAGACGATGCTGTTTTCGGCAACGATGCCCGAAGCAATCGCCCAACTTGCAAAATCAATCCTTCGTGACCCGGTGCGAGTCATGGTGACACCAGTCGAGACCACTATCGAAGCCATCGGGCAAAAAGTGTATTTTGTCGCCAAAAGGAATAAGACGAGACTGTTAATGGACATTTTGAAAGACAGGTCGGTAATGTCGGCATTGGTGTTTTCCAGAACCAAGCACGGTGCGAACAAAATCGTCAAGGAACTGATACTTAATGGTTTTCAAGCTGAAGCAATTCATGGCAATAAATCACAAACGGCAAGACAAAGCGCTTTGAACAAATTCAAAAATAAGCAGTTGCGAATTTTGGTCGCAACCGATATTGCTGCCAGAGGCCTTGATATCGATCAATTGTCACATGTTGTAAATTTTGACCTTCCCGAAGTTCCGGAAACATATATCCATAGAATCGGCAGAACCGGAAGAGCGGGACTTGAAGGCGAATCATTGTCTTTTTGCGATGAAGATGAAGTCAAACTTTTAGAAGCAATCGAAAAACACATTAAAATCAAAATCCCGGTGGCAAAAAACCATGTCCATCAGGAAAATTATAAAAACGAACAGACAAAAAAAACAGTCGTTTTCCAGCCCAAAAACTTTCACGCATCCGCCAAACGCAAGCAACGATAGGTACAATTACTTATGACATATTCACAAATCATCTGCGAAGATGATTTTTTTAATTTTTTTTTAAATAAACACTTGATATGCTGAGGCAAATGGGTTATTATGTAGTTGCAAATGCAAACCGTTCGCATTTATGCCGATTTGATAGGAGCGATTCTTTTGGACGATCAACTAGATTTTCTTGTCAAACTCAAGGCTTCGGGTTTGAAAAACACCAGACACAGAATCAAGATTATGGAAATACTCTCTCAAAGCCCCAGACCTATTTCAGCGGATGATATCTATGCCCAACTCAAAGACCTCGACAATATGATCAGTTTATCGACCGTGTATCGTTCTTTGGAGACCTTGGCAGCTAAAGATCTTGTAAACAAAGTTTCTTTTGAAAATGAAACCAAGACCACTTTTGAAATCAATCGATTGGTTCATCATCATTTTCTGGTCTGCATCGGCTGTAACAAGATTATCACGATGGATGATTGCCCGATTCATGAATACGAAGAAGAAGTATCAAAGACGCTCGGATTTCATGTTATCGGACATAAACTGGAACTATACGGATACTGCCCCGAATGCGCCAAAAAAAGGAACTTGAAACATTCACATAGCCATTGATCACCATCATATTGTGAAAATTTATTATCTAATCACTTTAATATATTTCTTCAATTCTCCTTGTTTCTATATGGTAAATCATGTGGATCCACATTATTATATCCTTCTCCAGACCGGATGTGGATCCACATGATTAACACCAGATTAGAGAATCTCACATAAATATGTGCTCACCTTACAGTTTCACCCCAACTTTTGTCAATGCGTTTGACTTTCAAAAAGACACTCAATCTAAATTGAATATCAAAAAAGATGCACATAATTGATTGACAATTTATGGAAAAGTGATAAACTAACAGTTAGTAATTTTGAAGTTCAAACTATTTGAAATTAAATGTACCAATAATACAAATGGAGGAATTGACATGCTAGACAGATTGATAACTTTGATTGCAAGCGAACTTAGCGTCACCAAAGCAGACATTAGCCTAGATACCAACATCCACGACGAC
>CAYWOK010000004.1:0-45147 GCA_964459895.1 uncultured Candidatus Izemoplasmatales bacterium | reverse complement strand
TATTGTCGACTCCGGGGTGACCTATGCTTAAAAAAGTTCAGGAATTGAGACAAATTATCAAAAACGTCAAACCCAAGATAATGACTGTTGTTTTTGCCCATGATGAATTTGTCATTAAAGCGGTTTTCGATGCAGTGAAACTTGGCGTGATAAAACCTGTTTTGATTGGCATTGCAGAAGAAATCAACTCGATCATCAAAAAACTAAATGTTACCGGCGACTACAAGATTATCGACGAACCCGATCCGGAACTTGCAACCAAAATTGCCATGGATATGGTAAATAACGGCCAGGCCGATATTGTGATGAAAGGCCTTATCGACACAAAGATTTTACTTAAAGGGGTTGTCAATAAGGAATATGGTATCAGAAAAGCCAAACTCCTAAGTCATGTCGGTATCGTTTCATATCCCGACTTTGACCGCGTTTTATTCGCCACTGACGGCGCAATGAATATTTTACCTACAGTCGATGAAAAAATTCTCATTGTTGAAAACGCTGTCTCATTAGCCCATTCGATTGGATACGAAAATCCGTATGTTGGCATTGTATCTTCAGTTGAGAAAGTGAATCCGAAAATTCCTTCGACAGTGGATGCTGAAGCAATCATGAAATATTATACGGAAAACAAACCTCAGGACTTCACCATCGACGGTCCATTTGCGATTGATAATCTAGTCAGCATGGAGTCTGTCAAGCATAAAGGCTTGTCTAGTCCCGTTGCGGGGAAAGCAGACATCCTGATTTTTCCGGATTTGGACGCGGGAAACATTTTCTATAAGACTTCAGTATTTTTAGCCCAAGGAATTTCAGCTGGGTTGGTCATTGGGGCGAAGGTTCCGATTGTTTTGACAAGCCGGGCGGATTCATCCGAAGCAAAACTATATTCGATACTATTGGCGGTGGTGAACCAAAATGGATTACTTGCAACTGGTAATTAATCCCGGATCCACCTCGACCAAAGTTGCGATTTTCATCAATGACAAACTGATTCAGGAACAAGTTCTGAAACATGATGTGGAAGTTTTAAAAAAATTTCCATCAATAATCGATCAAACAGATTTTCGCAAACAGATAATCATCGATTTTTTATCAGAACACCGCTATACAGTCGAAAACATTGATATTTTCGTCGGTAGAGGTGGAGTATTAAAACCTTTGAAACAAGGTGGAACTTATTTAGTGACTGAAAAAATGGTCGACGATCTGAGAACATGCAAATATGGTTCGCATGCATCCAATCTTGGCGCAATCCTGGCCTATGAACTTGCCAAACCGCTCAACCGGTCAGCATATATTGTGAACCCGGTTTGTGTGGACGAATTCTATGAACTCTCAAGAGTTTCAGGCCTGAAAGGAATCGATAGAACCAGTGTATTCCATGTGCTTAACCAAAAGGCAATTGCCAGAAAATATGCAAAATCTGTGGGAAAAACATATGATAACCTGAATCTCATCGTTTGTCATCTTGGCGGAGGCATCAGTGTCGGCTTCCATCAAAAAGGGAAAGTCGTCGATGTCAACAATGCTCTCGGCGGTACTGGTCCCTTTTCACCGGAACGCACCGGAACGCTTCCTTCATTTCCTTTAGTCGAACTTTGTTTCTCTGGAAAATACACTATTGAACAAGTGAAAAAAATGCTGGTTGGACACGGTGGACTCGTTTCTTACCTAGGCACATCAAATGGAATCGAAATCGATAGACGCATCAAGGATAACGATAAAGAAGCTGCGTTTTATTTCCATGCCATGGCTTATAACGTAGTTAAGGAAATCGGCAGTTTGTATTTTGCCGCAAAAGGAAAGATTGATGCGATATTGATTACGGGAGGACTTGCCAACAATGATATATTCATCAACCATCTCAAGGATTACATCACTCCGATAGCTCCGATTTATATTTATCCTGGTGAGGATGAAATGCGGGCTTTGGCGGAAGGTGCCTTGCGTGTTCTGTCACAAGAAGAAAAACTACAAGCATACGAATAGAAATCTAGCCTCCAGAAATGGGGGTTTTTTTATGGCTTAATTATAATGATAGAAGATCGATATCAAAGAGGGTGTTGTCGATCCAACATAAGTAAAAAGAAGCGAGACGATAAATGTCGTTTCTTATTCCTATATGTTCATAACCACCGAAGTCGAATTCTTAAATAATTACGAAGAAAAACAAAGTATTTCCATTACTTACAAGTCTTTTTCTTGATTAAGTAGGTGGATATTGCTATACTATTCAAAACGGGAGGGCAAGTAATGATTAATACAATTCTATTTGATTTGGACGGTACTTTACTGCCTATGGATGAGAGTAAATTCACCAAACTATATTTTGAATCGCTTGCGAAAAAATTTCAACCATATGGATTAAATCCTGAGTCTCTGATAAAATCTGTTTGGCTAGGAACAAAAGCAATGATTGATAACGATGGGTCAATGTCTAATGAATCCCAGTTTTGGGATACTTTTTCCGCATTCAATCTGGGAAAAAGAGAAATTATGGAACCGCTTTTCACCGATTTTTATGAACATCAGTTTGAAGTGGTTCGTAATTCGACATGGATTAACCCGCTGGCGAGAAAGATTGTCGATTTGCTTCATGATAAAGGATACCTTACAGTATTGGCGACAAATCCCTTATTTCCCCGGGTTGCCACCCATAAAAGAATCGGTTGGGCCGGATTGAGAGTTGATGATTTCGCCTTAATCACAACTTATGAAAACTCAAATTTCACAAAACCCAAAACCGAATATTTCCAAATGGTTTTACAAGCAATCAAAAGAGTACCTAACGAGTGTCTGATGATTGGAAACGACGTAGAAGACGACATGGCTGCCTCTAAGATTGGAATTGAAACCTACCTTTTGACAGATTGCTTGATGAATCATTCTCAGGAGAATATTGATGCTTTTAAACATGGAACATTCAGTGAACTTGAAGTCTTTCTTTCGCATTTGCCTCAGCTCGGAAAATAATCGATTTTATTTGGCTTCAGCCTTTGACAAACATTACGTATTTCAGTATAATGAAAACATAAAAATCTACTTAGGAGGACCGAATGAGAATCGGAATAATTGGCCCAATCGGCAGCGGAAAATCAACTCTATCAAAAAAATTAGCTACTTATTACAACGCCACCATGGTAGAGGAACCTGTAGAAAAAAACGAGTTTCTTCCCTTGTTCTATCAAGATAAGGAAACATTTGCGCTTCTATCTCAAAATGCATTTTACAGTTCTTTGTTTCTTCTGATGTGGAGAACGAGAGATTTGCAAGATGTAATCTGTGATTCGACGCTTTTTTCCAACCTTGTTTTTACCGAACTGTTACGACTCGAAGGGATCATGTCCGCGATGGAAGTCGCCCTGACATACGCGATTGCCGACGAGCATCTCAAACGACTCCCTGATGTCGATATTCATCTTGTGATTGTTCGAGATAAAGACCAACTCTACGAGAATGTGAGAAAAAGAGGCCGAGAGATTGAGAAAGGCCAACAGGAATATTTGGCTTTCCACTACGCAAACTACTATGACGTACTCCGAAGAATATTCAAATCCTACAAAGTTCCTGAAGAAAAGATCTTATGGTTGCCAATCAACGATATGGAGCAACCCGATGAATTTCAGGAAATTATCAAAACAATCGAGAAAAAATTTGATTCACTAAAAAATAAATAGCAGGAAAACCTGCTATTTTTTTATTGGGGATTTTGGATAAACCAGGATATTGTGTTTTTCACTGTAATTTCAAAAGGAGTAAGGCTCTCAAGCAAATCCTGCTTCATCCGTCTGTTGTCATAATGATAGTTGTCAAGTACCGCATCGACCATGACTTTGGAGAAACGAGGAATCAAAAACACGAATGCTTTGGCGAAGAATGCCGATAAAGGTATAAATATTGCCTTGTGATTTTGGACACTGCAGATCTCTTTGTAGAATTCTTTCAAAGTGCAGTTGTATCCAGATAGAATGTAATTCCCTGTAACCGGTTTTTCTATACAGGCATATATCGCTTTGGCACAATCCGTGACATCGATAAAATTATATCCGCCTTGAATGTAGAAAAAGATTCTACGCCTCAATGATTTTTGCATTTCTATACCTGCAGCAGAAGGCTTGTAGTCATGAATCCCGATTACTGCAGAAGGATAGAGGATGACGGCGTTCATGGCTTCGTGTTTGATTTTGTTCAAAAGATAGGCGGTGGCCTTGGCTTTACTAGTGGCATAATTGGAAGTAAGAGCTTCCGGGAAGATTTTTTCGGGTTCAGCAATCAGTTTTTGCTCTTTTTCACGCAGAATGCAATCAACACTGCTTGTATAGATCAATTTGACATTGTTTTTTTGACAGAAATCAATGATTGTTTTGGTGCCTAGATTGTTTATCTGATCAGATTCAGCAGGCATGTTATTCTTAAGATCAATTAGGGCAGCAACGTGAATGAAAACGTCGCCTTGTTTCACTTCTCTGGCCAAAAAGATTGGATCAAAGATATCGCCTAACACTACATCTGCTTTCAGATTATGCAAAGCTTTTCCAGTTTGTCTTAGAAGGAGCTTGAATTCGACCTTCTTGTCGATTAGCAATCTAGCTAAATTGTTACCAATATGTCCAGTGGCTCCGGTAATAAATATCATGTTGCACATCCTTTTGAACGACTTACCCATTATTATACCAAATCTTTTTTGGATATGATATAATAACCCTATATTTTTTCTTGGAGGGTGAAGGTATGCTGATTCAAACGATGCTTGAAAGACAAAGAACTTATTTTTTAAGTGGTAAAACAAAACCACTGGGCTATAGAATCACAGCTTTAACAAGATTGAAAGCAGGTATTATAGAATTACAGACCGAAATCGAGCAAGCATTGGCAGAAGATTTAGCAAAAACCTCGTTTGAGTCTTACATGACTGAAATAGGAATTGTGCTTTCAGAAATTGATTACACGATTAAAAATCTAAAAAAATGGGGAAAGCCACATCGAGTGAAAACTCCACTGGCACTATTCCATGCAACAAGTCGAATCATGCCTGAACCTTTTGGGGTTGTGTTGATCATGAGTCCGTGGAACTATCCGTTCAGTCTTGCAATCGATCCTTTGATTGGAGCTCTTGCTGCAGGAAACACAGCGATAGTCAAGCCTGCATCATATGCCAAGTCAACATCGAGTATCATCAAAAAACTGATTGACCACTGTTTTTCCGAGGAATATGTCGGTGTAATACTAGGCGGTCGAGAAGAGAACAAGCAGTTGCTTGACTTGCGCTTTGACTACATCTTTTTTACAGGAAGCGCAGAAGTTGGACAATATATCATGGAAAAAGCCAGCAAGCATCTCACTCCTTTTTCCTTGGAACTTGGTGGAAAAAGTCCTTGCATAGTCTGCGATTCTGCCAATATCAAACTGGCAGCAAAAAGAATCGCGTTCGGCAAATTTGTTAATGCTGGTCAGACTTGTATCGCTCCAGATTATGTATTGATTGAAAAGAGTCTTAAACAAACATTTATCGATTGTTTGAAAATTTCAATTCTTGACTTTTTTGGCACTGATCCTCTGAATTCAATAGAACTTCCGAAAATCATCAACACAAAACATGTCGAACGCTTGATGAATCTGATGGAGTCGGGAAAAGTAGTTATAGGCGGTGAAACCGATGGTGTTAAAATCGCTCCGACTGTTTTAGACGACGTGGCGTGGGATTCGCAAATAATGCAAACAGAGATTTTTGGCCCAATTTTGCCGATCTTAACGTTTGATACCCTAGATGAAGTTTATGAAAAAGTGCTCTCAAAGTCAAAGCCTTTGGCATTATACCTATTTACAAATGACAAACGTGTGGAAGAAGAAGTTTTAGCTAACCTCAGTTTCGGAGGTGCGACAATCAATGACACAATTGTTCATTTTGCCACCAACCAGATGGGCTTTGGCGGTGTAGGTGCCAGCGGGATGGGAAGATATCACGGTCAATACAGTTTCACAACATTTTCCAATATGCGGTCGGTTCTCAAAAGAAGCAATTGGATTGATTTGGACATCCGATATCACCCCTATAGTGCAAAGAAACTAAGGATGTTGAAAAAGTACTTGAAATAACACTCCATATTCAGTTATAATCTTATCATATAGTGAAAAGAGGCATTGGAAAATGAAAGCATTGATAGTCTATGATTCATTCTACGGAAATACTTTGAAGGCTGCGGAAATGTTTCAAAAGGAATTGGAACTTAAGAAAGTCAAAGTCGAGCTAGTGCATGTCACAAAAGTTGATTTTGAAGCATTCGCTCAAAATGATATTTTGATATTTGGATCACCTACCAGAGGATTTCGAGCAACACAACCAATGTCGCTTCTGCTAAAAAACAAAAATATTATTTATGAAAATAAACACACATTTGTATTCGATACAAGAATCGACTTGAACGATATCAAGTCTAAATTTCTTAAAAAACTGATAAAGTCTTTTGGCTATGCTACTCAGCATATGGAAAAAATGTTGAAGAAACGCGGAGCACTACCGGTTATCGATGCTGAAGGATATGGAGTTGTTTCCTCAGAAGGTCCTTTGAAGCCAGACGTCGCAAACCAGGTAGAAGCAACTGTTTCTCGTTTGCTTAAAGCTTTGAATTTATAGTTCATTATTTTATACAAAAAAAAGCAGCCATCCGAAGATGACTGCTTTTATATTATTTTTAGAATAATGAGAATGTCAGGAAGATAACGCTTAGAAGACTGGCTATCAAGCTGACGACAGTGATTTGAGTATTGATGGATGGGCCTGCAGTATCCTTGAACGGATCTCCAACAGTATCTCCAACGACAGCTGCCATATGAGCAGGGCTGCCTTTTCCACCATGGTTTCCTGCTTCAATGTATTTTTTACCATTGTCCCATAAACCACCGCTATTAGACATGAATAAAGCCAAGAGGAGTCCACTAACAATGTTTCCAGCAAGGAAACCACCAATGGCATAGACACCACCAACAATACCGACAAGGACGGTCATCACGATAGCGAACAAACCTGCTGGAATCAATTCCTTCAAAGCACCTTCGGTAGCAATTTCAACGCATTTGTCAGATTCAGGCATAACGCCTTCAACACCTTCTTTAAGCCCGGGAATCTCTTCGAATTGCCGATGGATTTCGGCAACCATTCGCTCAGCGTTCCTCGTGACACCAAGCATCAGTAAAGCACTGAAGACAGCGGGCACGCTGGCACCGACCAAAAGACCGAAAAATACGGCTGGATCCATAATATCGAACCCTTCTATCAAAGCCGGTCCCCGTTCAGCTGCTGCTGTGTTCACCTCGCTTATGAAAGCACCCAGCAATGAAATAACTGTCAG
This sequence comes from uncultured Candidatus Izemoplasmatales bacterium, assembly GCA_964459895.1. Taxonomy (GTDB): domain Bacteria; phylum Bacillota_I; class Bacilli_A; order Izemoplasmatales; family Hujiaoplasmataceae; genus JAAYZB01. The sequence goes on along the minus strand of CAYWOK010000004.1, from coordinate 37,798 downwards.
TCCGGCTGCACCGATAGCGAAACCCTTCGTGACTGCTTTGACAGTGTTTCCGGCAGAATCAAGACTATCAGTAATTTTGATAACCTCTTCACCCAAACCGCCCATTTCAGCCAAACCTCTTGCATTGTCGACGATAGGTCCATAAGCATCGTTTGAAATGATCATTCCAACTATTGAGAGCATTCCAACAGCGGCCATGGAGATGCCGAACAATGGATAGCCTGCACCAAGGGGAGCAGAGAGTTTATATGCTGCGAAAGCCGATACGGCGATACCAATCATTGCTGGAAGCACAGATAGAAATCCATAACTGACTCCTGAAATAATCGTGAGTGCTGGTCCACTCTCACTTGCTTGAGCGACGTTTCTGACCGGAGATTTTTCATCATTAGTGAAATAGTCTGTGGCAATGCCAACGATAACGCCTACAAGAAGTCCGACAAGAGCAGCGCCATATATACGCCATTCGAATTTAAAAATTATCGTCGCCAGTGCGGTAAATAATGCAAAAATACCGGTAGTGATATATGTACTTAAATTTAAAGCGCGGGTGGGATTGCCCTTCTTACCCATTCTTGCGAACATAACACCAAGAATGGATGCCAATAAACCAATTCCTGCATATACAAAAACCATAGCGATGTTATTGGAGCCTGTCGCATTATCGATGGCAGATGCCATGACAAGGGCTGCAGCAATCGAGGCAACGTGAGAGTCAAACAAATCTGCTCCCATTCCGGCAACGTCGCCTACGTTATCCCCGACATTGTCCGCGATAACTGCAGGGTTCCTCGGATCATCTTCCGGAATACCCAATTCTATTTTTCCGACAAGGTCAGCACTTATGTCTGCGGTCTTGGTAAAAATTCCCCCGCCAGCCTTTGCGAATAAAGCCAGAGAAGAAGCACCAAAACTGAATCCAAGTAACATCGTTGCAGAATCTGTGATCCAAAATACGAGTGCGATGCCAAGTAAACTAGAGCCAACGACAGCCATTCCCATGACTGCGCCACCTCTGAATCCGCTCAGAAAACTGTCCTTTATGCCTTTTTGCGCAGCTTCAGCGGTTTTCATATTGGCGATAGTCGCTACAAATATTCCGATTTTTCCAGCTAAAGCACTGAAAACTGTACCGAAGATATAGGCGAATGCCATTGTGAAGTTTTTGTCAATTACATGAGCGAAACTATCAGCTTTCCAGATTGGTTCAGGCAAGAATACGAAAATCAGGATAGCAAGCACACCGGCAAACTTTGCCAGAATAGTATATTCTTTCTTCAAGAACATGTTTGCGCCGCTTTTGATTAGCGCACCTATCTTTTGGATTTTCTCGTTACTATTCTTTTGTCTCTTGACCCAATAGTAAAGCCATGAAGCCAGTCCGAATGCTAAAAGTGATACAACAATGCAAAATATTATTGCTACTAATTTTGTCATAAATCTAGTCTCCATTTCTATATTCTTTTGTGAACATTTTATCATTTATATTATATTTCTTCAATATCAAATCTAGGATTAATATCAAGAAATAATCTTAAATCATATATATTGGAAAAAACAATGTTTTCAGTGATATCAAGATTCATATTCTATCAGAAAAAAGCCAGTCTAGATGCAGGTTTTATGCGAAAAAACATTAGATAAGATTTGTGCAGAGTTATTGACATTCGTTTTCCACTATGATACATTTAACATAATTAGTATAATAAAAATGGAGGATAAGAATATGAAAAAATGGGTGTGTGAAGTGTGCGGATACATCTATGACCCGGAATTTGGAGATCCTGATGGAGGCGTAGAACCCGGAACAACTTTTGAGGATATTCCGGAAGATTGGGTTTGTCCCGATTGCGGAGTCACAAAAGAAAATTTCAGTCCTCTGGATTAAATTACAGATATTGGTTGCCTAAGGCAACCTTTTTTGTTGTTCATACTATTTATTTGAGATACTCACTTTTGACAGATTGCGTCGATTTCAATTAAGGAATCCTTGGGAAGCCGGCTGACTTCTATGGTTACTCTAGCCGGTTTATGATCTCCAAAAAAAAGCTGGTATGATAGATTCATAGGTTGAAAATTATCAAGATTTGACATGTAGACAGTACATTTGACAATATCTCCTTTGGAAAAACCGGCAGCAATAACAATGCTTTCGATATTAGCCAAACATTGTCTCGTCTGCCCTTCAATCTCATTCGAAATAAAAACACCTGATTTTGGATCAACAGGCAATTGACCTGATACATACAATACATTTCCTACTTTTATAGCTTGAGAATACGGACCGATGGCTTTTGGGGCATTATCGGTCGTAATTGCTTTGAACATGAGTAATTCTCCTTTCAAATGTGATTTCACAGTTTCAGTTGAAATATCACTAAAATAAGCGTATCATAATTACATATATATTGAAATAGGGAGGATAAAAATGAAAAAATTTTTCAAGGAATTCGGTGTTTTCATTTCTAAAGGAAATGCTCTTGATCTTGCTGTAGGTTTAGTCCTTGGTACGGCTTTCAATGCAATAATAAAAAGTTTGGTGAATGATATCATCATGCCTCTGTTGGGTTTTTTAATCAAAGGAGATATGCGCAATCTCTATGTCGTATTACGCGGAACCGCGACTTTCGATTCGACTTTGGGTCAACTAGTATTATCCGAAAATGCGGTGCTCTTGACTTATGGAAATTTTTTTCAGGCAGTGATTGACTTTTTAATCATCGCATTGGCCATTTTCCTGACCTTAAAAGTTATTATGAACTTTCGAGGAAAAATGGATGTAATCAAGAATAAATTGGTAGAAAAAGAACCGGAAACAGAAAAATCATGATAAAACAGGAACCGCATGGTTCCTGTTATTTTTATAAAAGTGTTGAGAATCAAGCGATTGGGTAGAAAAACGAACAAGGGTTTGGTATAATAAAAATGAAGAAACGGAGGAATTATTATGATTGTTAAAAAAGAATACATTTTGAGGAATGGCATCAAGATCCCTTCGTTGGGATTTGGTACTTGGCAAATTTCCGAAGGAGAAGAGGCATATAATTCTACAATACTAGCGCTTGATGCGGGGTATCGTCATATTGATACTGCAGCTGCATATCAAAATGAAGCATCTATCGGAAAAGCCATTCGAGATTCGGGAATAAAACGGGAAGATATCTTTCTTACTTCAAAGCTTAGAGCTGGATTAAAAGGATATGAAGTTGCACTTGCGGAGTTTGAGGAGACGATTCAACGTCTAGGAGTTAAGTATCTAGATTTGTATTTGATCCACGCACCCAAGCCTTGGGGGGCAGATGGTGATGGAAGTGAATATATGGCCTTAAATATTGATACATGGAAGGCTTTCATCAAACTTTATGAAGATGGGAAAATCCGCGCAATTGGCGTGTCCAACTTCAAACCGATGCATCTACAACCGTTAATTGATGCGACCGGATTTCCACCTCACGTTGACCAAATCTATCTGTGTCCCGGATATCTACAAGCTGAAACTGTCGCATTTGCAGCCAAACATGGCGTGCTAATAGAGGCATATTCGCCTTTTGCGACAGGCAGGTTATTTGCTACTGAAGGCATTAATGAATTAGCTGCCAAATACGGAAAATCCGCTGCGCAAATTGCTTTGCGTTGGAGTTTGCAAAGAGGATTTTTGCCTTTGCCTAAATCTTCAACAGCTTCTAGAATTGCAGAAAATCTCAAAGTATTTGATTTTGACATATCAGAAGACGACATGTTGAAAATCGATGTGCTTCCTGTTCCTCCGAAAAAGAATTTATAGGTGAAGATTATGAAGAGAATAGACATTGATAACTGGCATCGAGCCAAACATTTCAATTATTATAAAGGATTTGACCACCCACATTTCAGTTTGACAGCAAATGTAGACATCACAAAGCTTTACTTGTTGGTAAAACGAGAAAAATTGTCATTTTTCGCTGTGATGCTGTATTATGTGATGCAAGCAGCTAATCAGATTCCTGAATTACAGTATCGAATCAGGTCCAACGAAGTCGTGCAACATGATTTGATTCACCCCTCCTACACGGTTTTAGTCGAGGACGATTTGTTTTGTTTTGTGACAACTCCTTATCAAGAAGATAAGGACATGTTTCTGAAAAATGTAGACAACGACATCGACCACGCAAAAATTCACAACAGTTTGGAAGATGTTCCTGGAAAAGATGATTTATTATATATTTCGGCCATTCCCTGGGTTACTTTCACTAGCCTAACGCATCCTTTTGATACCAAGAATCCAGACTCTATTCCACGCATTTCATGGGGAAAATTTTTTGAAAAGGACGGCAAAACATATATCCCACTTTCGCTTTCTGCACATCATGCGCTTTGCGATGGCATTCACGTTGGAAAGTATTTCAAATTACTTGAGAACAATATCAATGGTATTGAATAATCCGCGAAATCGCGGATTTTTTATTTGACTATCCATAGATATGATGATATAATATACTCATACGGGGGTATATGTATATGAAAGAAAAATATCAAGTATCAGGAATGTCATGTTCAGCATGTCAAGCGAAAATAGAAAAAGATTTATCAAAACTTAATGGAATCGATTCTGTTCAAGTTTCTTTGCTTAATAATAATATGATTATTGACTATGACGATACGCAAGTCAATAGCGATCAAATCATCAAAACAGTTAAAAAAAGCGGATATTCAGCAAAATTAGCTGAAAAAAAATCAAAAATCAAAGATGATACCCAACTTCAAGACGAAGTAACCTTTATAAAAAAACGCCTAATAATATCTTTGATCTTTTTAATCCCTTTGCTTTATGTGTCGATGGGGTCAATGTTGAATTTTCCTTTACCGTTGTTTTTAAAAGATATGAATTATACTCTTCATTTCGCTCTTGTCCAACTTATACTAGTAATGCCTATTATGTTTTTAAACAGAAAATTTTTTATCAACGGAATCAACGCTTTGCTAAAAAGAGCTCCAAACATGGATTCGTTGATCGCTATTGGTTCCGGAGCTGCTTTTATTTACGGAATCTATATGTTGTTCCAGATTGCAACTGGTTTCTCCCAAGGAGACCAAACTTTGATTATGGCAGGAAGAGAAAATTTATATTTTGAGGCTTCTGGGGCGATTTTGACTTTTGTCACAATCGGGAAATATTTGGAAGAAAAAAGTAAGAAACGAACGACAAATGCCTTACGGAAATTGATGAATCTTACACCGAAAACGTCTATTGTCGAGCGTGATGGAAAAACTGTCGAGATTCCTTCAGATCAGATAGTTTTTGGTGATATTGTCGTCGCAAGACCAGGTTCAGTAATCCCTGTTGATGGTGAAGTAATTGCAGGCACTTCCGATGTCGATGAATCGCTGATAACAGGAGAAGCTTTGCCTATATTCAAGCAGCAAGGGGATATGGTCATTTCCGCCACAATCAATAAAACTGGGTCTTTGCGATTTCGCGCAACGAATGTAGGTTCGGAAACGACGATTGCAAAAATCATCAAGATTGTAGAAGAAACAACATCAAAAAAAATCCCGATTCAGAAACTTGCAGACAAAATCAGTGGGATATTCGTGCCAATTGTAATCGGGATCAGCATTATTTCCTTTGTGCTTTGGTTGATACTCGGATCATCTTTCGCTTTCGCTCTATCTATTGCGATCGCGGTGTTGGTAATTTCCTGCCCTTGTGCATTGGGTCTAGCTACACCCGTTGCCATCATGGTATCGACAGGAAAAGGAGCTGAAGAAGGCATTCTTCTAAAATCTCCTGAGACTCTTGAAATTGCGCATAAAGTGACCACAATCGTCTTTGATAAAACTGGAACTCTCACATCTGGCATGCCGGAAGTAACAGATACGATTCTTTTGAGTGAAATCGAAACCGATAAACTTGTCGGTATTGCAGCCACGTTAGAACAGTATTCGGAACACCCGCTAGCGAAAGCAATTGTCGCATATGCCAACGAATTAGGAATTCCTATGCGAAATAACACTGAATTTGAAGCGATTCCCGGACAAGGTATCAAAGCAAAACTGGATAATTCGTTTTACTACGCAGGAAATTTAAACTTTATCAAACAGTTTGTCAATGTATCGGAAAAAACGATAAGCATCCAAAACGAAATAGCATCCCAAGGAAAAACACCAATTTTTATTAGCAGTGAAACGGTGTTGCTTGGCTTGATTGCTTTTCGAGACAAGCTTAAGCCCGATAGCAGGCAAGCCATCGAATTATTAAAGAAAAGCCATTTTGAAGTGATTATGCTTACAGGAGATCATTACTTGAACGCATTGGTAATGCAAAAAGAATTGAATATTGACAAGATCCTTTCCGAAGTCAAACCTTCGGAAAAAGGTGAAGCGATTGCTAAACTGCAAGCAGAAGGTAAAATTGTTGCTATGGTCGGAGACGGTATTAATGACGCCATAGCCTTGATGCAGGCAGATGTCGGAATCGCAATCGGAGCTGGGACCGACATTGCCATCGAATCTGCGGACATCGTATTGATGCACAATTCATTACTTGATGTCGTTAAAGCGATCACTCTCAGCAAAAAAACAATGAGAATCATCAAACAGAATCTATTTTGGGCTTTCATCTATAACATTGTTGGCATACCCTTGGCTGCAGGCGTGTTCTATATCTCGCTAGGGTTAAAACTATCGCCGATAGTTGCCTCACTTGCTATGAGTTTTAGCAGTGTGTCGGTCGTACTTAATGCGTTGAGATTAAAACTAATAAAAATAAACGGAGGAAAAATCAAATGAAAAAAACAATCGTAATCGAAGGCATGCATTGTAACCGTTGCGCAGATAGACTTCAGTTGGAATTAAACGAGATTGAAGCCTTGAAAAGTGCAAAAGTGAGTTTCAAAAACAAGAATGCAGTGATAAATTACAAAGGTGAATTTCCAAAAAAAGTTATTGAAGATGTAGTTGAAAAAACTGGATACATTGCAATAATCGAAGAAGAATAAAATGAAAGCTAATCACGAAAGCGTCAAAAAACGTCTAAATCTTGCCAAAGGGCAGATCGAAGGCATCATCAAGATGGTCGATGACGACAGATATTGCATTGATATCTCAAACCAGTTATTAGCGACCATCGCTTTACTGAAGAATGCCAACCGTCTTGTCTTGAAGGCGCATTTAGATTCATGTGTAAAAGACACTCTCAATGAAGACTCCGCGGATAAAATCCAGGAAATCATCGACATAATTGAAAAAATCACCAAATAAATATTTAAGTAAAATTTAAGTTTATGTTATAATACATACAGTATGAATAAGGTGCATAACAGGGAACTCAAGTGAGAAGCTTGGACTGTGCCAGCAACCGTAAGGCTTAAAAAATCACATGACCATTGCATTGGCGAGAAGGGTGATTTTGTTAAGGGCCGAGTCGGGAGACCTACCTGTTCATATAAATCTTTCACAATTACATAAAGAGGTATGAAAATGAAAAGAAAAGTACTGGGTATCATGCTAATCTTTGGACTCCTGCCTGCGATTTTCGCATGCAGTCCCAAAAACATTTCCACAACAACTGAAACTAGCATTTCACTTGTTCCTGGACAAATTGCCTTTGAGCTCTACGATGAAGACGATTTGCTTGTATCAAGGAAAATAGTGAGTTATGATGAATCAGACACACTTTTGGGATTGCTCCAGGAAAATTATACGGTTTATTGTCAGGGAGAAAACGGAAGCCCTGATAATACATGTTCCTTTGAAGGTCCGTACGGATATTATGTTGTTGGCATCGATTCTGTCACGGCATTTGAAGGAAACGTCTTTATCTCATTTTGCATCAACGGCGAATTTGCCGTTACTGGCATCGGTGCGACCGAAATAACAGATGGATATATCTATCAATTTTATTTGGATAGTTTCTAAACTTGCCTAAAAGAAATCTTCGCAACATTGTTTTTACGGCAATGTTGCTAACAGTTCTGGTTGTACAAGAACAATTGCTTGTCCTTCTCCCAAACATTCAATTAACTACGGTTCTATTAATGGTATATGCAGCGATTCTACCAGGTTCCTTACTTGGTGTTTTAGTTGTGTCATATGTATTTCTAGACAATTTGTTGATGGGTTCATTTAATCTGCTTTACACTCTCCCGATGCTGTTTGCTTGGCTTTTTTTTGTTTTTGTCGCAAGGCTTATCAGAAACAAATCAATGTTTGTCATACTGCTTTTTGCTCTGGTTTTTGGATTTGTGTATGGCTGGTTTTACATTCCGTCCATGATGATCGAACGAGGAATCTCGATATTTTGGCCTTATTTATTAAGCGATCTGCCTTTTGAAATCGTGTTGGCATTAAACAATTATTTTACAGTATTGTTGTTATATCCGATTTTAACTGGTTTATTAAGGCCATTGATGTCTGAGTCAAATCGTCGCGGAACATCTTAAAACATAGATTATACAATAATATAATCTGTTATATTTATTAAGTAATATGTTATGCAATTGCTATAATATCCATTTTTTGATATAATTATCGAAATTACTGACATTTAATTTTACCGTATACTGTATTTTCAGTTGTTACGAGGTGTCTATGATTAATTTGATATTTGGTCAAATTCCCAATTCTTTGCTTGCATTTATTATATTCCTTCACCTGGCAGTCATAGGACTAGTCGTTTTTGTCATTTTTTTGGCAATGAAACTTCGAACAACAAACAAAGAAAATATCGATTCGCACAAATTCAAATCGGATTATAAAAGTCTTGTAGATAATTATCCTGGTATGGCATATAGGTGTCTTTACGATGAGTTTTGGACGATGAAGTTTGTCAGCCCAAAGGCATTTGAATTGCTTGGGTATTCGGAATCTGATTTGATCGATAATTTTGTGATATCCTTTGAAGAAATAATTCATCCAAAGTATCGCTTTGAACTGCGTAAACAATGGGATATAGTTTTACTCAACAAAGAGGATTTTGTTGGTGATTACCAAATTATTACAAAATCTGGCGAATTGAAATGGGTGCATGAGATTGGTAGAGGAGTTTTCAATAAAGCCGGGGAAGTCTTGTATGTAGAAGGATATATCTTTGACATCACCGAGGAAAAACAACTGGTCGTAGCCCAACGCAAAAGCGAGGCAAGGTATCGGAGTCTGATTGAGAACGCACCTGACCCAATCTATATTGACAGCAACGGGGAAATCATCTATGCGAATCCCGCTTGTTTTCGGTTTTTCCGTTGTGACCCACTCGAAACACTCATTGGAAAACATATCGAAGATTTGATAACTGAAGAATACATCCAGTTCTATCGTGACAGGGTAGACAGACTAGCACAGACTCACATGCCAAATCCCATGGCAGAATATGCATTTAAAAGATGTGATGGTACCATTGCATATGCTGAAGTATCGTCTTCTGCAGACTATGATAGCAATTCCATGACTATTCTTGTTTTTATCCACGATCTTTCTGAAATCAAACGAAGTTCTGAACAATTTCGGCGGATTCAAAACCGGAATCGAGATTTGATTGTTCAGATGACTGAAGGCATTGGGGTGTTTTCCAAATCCAAGGGAGATGAATCAGCGGCCTATATTTTGATTTTTGCCAATAGAAGCTTTTCTAAGATTCTCTTTGGTTCAGTCAAAAGAATCATTGGAATATCGCTTCAGACCTTGTTCGGTAATATTATTGATCCGATGGAAGACGCGATTTCTGAGGCAATTGATTCCAAACGAACGCATCTCGCGGAAATTTCTTACCACGGAAATCAGATTCTCGAACTACGGTTTACCGGAAACGAAGACCATGAATTAGTTTTGATGATAAGAGACGTTTCAAATATCAAGAATTTTGAAGCATCGTTGACTATGGAAAGAAATAGACTCAGCACAATCATCAAAGGCACAAACACCGCCACTTGGGAGTGGAACCTGAAAACACATACAATTATGGTGAATTCACGGTGGGCCGAAATCATTGGCTATACATACGAAGAACTTGAACCATATACACCAAATACTTTCTATGCTCACTTGTATCCAGGTGACAGTGAGGTTACCGACCGAGAACTACAAAAGCATTTGAATGGTGAAACTGACTATTACCAGTCCGAGTTCAGAATGGTCCATAAGGATGGTCATCCTGTCTGGATTCTGGACCGAGGATGCATAACCCAATACGACGAGTCTGGTAAACCTTTGATGATCTGTGGAACTCATCAGGATATCACTGAAAGAAAAGAAAAGGAATTGGAAGTATATAAGCTTAGTTATTATGATTATTTGACTGGTCTATGCAATCGCAGGAAGTTTGATGAAAAAAAAGCTATATTCAATACAGAGTCGGCTTTGCCACTTACTTTGCTCATGGCAGATGTAGACGCTCTAAAAATCACTAATGACGCCTTCGGACACCACAATGGCGACAAACTGCTTTCTCATGTAGCGGATAGACTCAGAGATATATCGCTTGATAAAACAAATGTTTTTCGAATCGGTGGCGATGAATTTGTCATTCTTTTGCCGAATTGCACGAGCGATGAAGCTGAAAAAATGGCCGAGAAACTAAAAAAAGAATTTGAAAGTGACATTGTCAACGGACTCCCTATTTCCGTTTCGTTTGGAATTGCTACACGATACTCAATGGATGAATCATTCGATGATATTTTCAACAACTCAGAAATGATGATGTATAGCAAAAAAATTGTTCATTCAGGAAACTTCCGGATGGATGTAATCGATGTCGTCAAACAGAACTTCTTTGATACTTCACCTCAAGAAAAAATACATTCCGATTTGGTTCGTGTTTATATGAGAAGCCTTGGAGAAAAATTGGCATTGGATCCAACTGATGTCAGCTATATGGAAGTATTGGCAGAAGTTCATGATATAGGCAAAATTTCTATTGAGCCTTCTTTGTTAATTAAGATTGAACCTCTTGAACTAACCGATCTGATTAGAATCAGACAGCATCCGGAAACCGGTTACAGAATCCTGTATTCTTCTGATAAATATGACAAAGTTGCCATCGATGTGTTATATCACCATGAAAGATGGGACGGATCTGGATACCCAAAAAAACTTGATTCTGACAAAATTCCCTTTAAGGCAAGGTGTCTTGCTATTTGTGAAGCATACGCTGCGATGATTCAGGACTATTCCTACCGAAAAGCAATTGGAAAAATTGAAGCAGCAAAGGAGATCGTCCGAAATTCTGGAACACAATTCGATCCTAAAATCGCACTTGTTTTTGTAACCCAGGTTTTGAATCTGCCTTTTGAAGTCTGATAATCATATTTGAGCATACGATTTTGTGTATGCTTTTTTTTATGATATAATAACAGTGTAAAATAAAATTAGGAGGAAAGATTAAATGTTAAAAGAAAATTTGACAAAACTACTAAATGAGCAGATAAACAAAGAATTGTTTTCAGCTTACTTGTATGTGGATATCGCAAATTACTACACCAATAACGGCTTGAATGGCTTTGCTCACTGGTTCAGCCTTCAGGCAAAAGAAGAAATGGCGCATGCTTTTAAATTTGTTGCTTATTTACAGGACAACAATTTCAAAGTTGTGCTCGACGGAATTGCAAATCCGACAATGCTTTACAAGGACCTACGTCAACCTTTGGAAGAATCACTTAAGCACGAAGAGTACATTACTGCATCTATCAACAAGATCTACGCTGAGGCACAAGTGGTAAATGATTTCCGCACCCAGGAATTTCTGCATTGGTTCATCAAGGAACAAGGCGAGGAAGAGAAAAACGCCAATGAACTATTGGTGAAATTCGATTTGTCAGGCAAGAGTCTCATGATGATGGATCATCATTTGGCAAAAAGACAATAAATATATACTAAACAATATAACAGGCGACTTCCAAATTGAAGTCGCCTGTTATTTTTAAATTTTAGTAATCTGGTAATTATTGGCATATTCAACAAGATATCTATCTCCTGGAATAAGATTACCCGATACGATTTCTTTGGCAATCAAAGTTTCCAAATTTCGCTGGATATACCTTTTTAGAGGTCTTGCGCCATATTCGGGATCGTATGCATTAGTGATAACCGCTTCATTAACGCTTGGTTGGAATTCAACGAGGATGTTTTGCATTTCCAGTCTGGATTTTAGATCGTTTAGCATCTTCGTAACGATTTTGATTTGCGTATCGTAATTTAGAGAATTGAAAATGACGATTTCATCGATTCGGTTGATAAATTCTGGTTTAAATGTCTTTTGAACTAGTTTCATTACTTTGTCTTTACCGGTTTCGTCATTGCTTTTCAAAAATTCGCTGCCCAAATTCGAAGTCATAATGATGATTGTATTCTTGAAATCAACTGTCCGGCCTTGATTGTCAGTAAGTCTGCCATCATCAAGAATCTGTAATAAAATGTTGAATACCTCCGAATGGGCTTTTTCAATCTCGTCGAACAAAACGATAGAATATGGTTTTCTACGAATTGCCTCAGTTAATTGCCCGCCTTCGTCATAACCGACATATCCAGGAGGGGCTCCGATCAATCGGGTGACGGAAAATGATTCCATGTATTCACTCATATCGATTCTGACAATTTGATTTTCGCTGGCAAAAAGTTGTTCGGCCAATGATTTTGCCACTTCAGTTTTTCCAACTCCCGTTGGGCCAAGAAACAAAAAAGAACCGATGGGGCGGGATTCGTTCTTGATCCCGGCCCTTTGTCTGATAATCGCATCTGCGATGAGATTTATGGCATCATCCTGTCCGATGACTCTTTTTTTCAGGGCTTGGTCAAGATGCAAGAGTTTATCCCTGTCGCCTTGCAATAATCTTTGAATCGGGATTTTGGTCCAGTTAGCGACGATTTCGGCGATGTTTTCTTCAGTGACCACTTCGCTGATCAGTTTGTGGTTTTCTGGAGTCGAGGCGGCAGTTATCTGTTTTTCCAATTCAGGTATTTTGCTGTATTGTAATTCTGCTGCACGCGAGTAATCGCTCTGATTCAAGGCGTTTTGCAGATCATTCCTAAATGATTCAAGTTTGGCTTTCAATTCCTTGACTTTCTCTAATTCCAGTTTTTCCTTTTCCCATTCTTTTGAAATTTCAGCTTCGATGATTTTGCTCGAGGATAATTCCTCGACGATTCTTTTGATTCGGTCTTTGCTTAAGGGATCAGTTTCTTTTTCAAGTGCTCTTTTTTCAATCTCCAATTGCATAATTTTTCTTTTTACAGAATCAAGTTCCTGAGGCATTGAATCGATTTCCATCCGGATCGAAGCGCATGCCTCATCGATTAAATCGATTGCTTTGTCTGGAAGAAATCTGTCGGTAATATATCGATTTGACAAAGTGGATGCGGCAATGATCGCATTATCACTTATATGCACACCATGATGAGCCTCAAATCGATCTTTAAGGCCCCGAATGATACTTATGGTGTCTTCGACAGTCGGTTCAAGAATCAGGACTTTTTGAAATCTTCTTTCCAAGGCGTTGTCTTTTTCAATGTATTTACGGTATTCATTCAAAGTGGTTGCACCGATGCAATGTAGTTCGCCGCGGGCGAGCATCGGTTTCAGCATGTTGCCTGCATCCATTGCGCCTTCGGTTCTGCCAGCACCAACAATCATGTGGATTTCGTCAATAAAAAGGATGATTTCGCCGTTTGAATCCTTGATTTTCTTCAGGACAGCTTTCAGCCTTTCTTCGAATTCTCCTCTGTACTTCGCCCCTGCTAGCAAACTGGCGAGATCTAATTCATAAATCGTCTTGTTTTGCAGACCCAAGGGAACGTCTTTGTCGACGATTCTTCTGGCTAAGCCCTCAACGATTGCAGTCTTTCCAACGCCAGGTTCTCCGATCAAGACGGGATTGTTCTTGGTTTTCCGGCTTAATATCTTGATAATCCGCCGAATTTCCTCTTCTCTGCCGATTACTGGATCTATTTTCCCGTTTTTTACTTCTTTGATGATGTTTCTGCCATACTTGTCTAATATTTGAGGATCTTCTTGATAATTTTCCATTTCTTGATAGCTCATTTTCACCATCTCCTTATCTCACTAATAATTATATACCTATTAGTTAGCACTGTCAAGCGTAGAGTGCTAAACGCATATTGTCAATGAAGAGTTATTTATATATGATGCATTTTATACTGTCAAGGTGTTGTTTGAGGTATGTATAATTTCTTTTCATCCATTCTATAAATATCATTTATATATGACAATTTCTGCTAGAATAGCTTTCAAATGCTCAGTATCAATTGCCCTTTTTTATTGTAAATGCTATAATTAACCAGGAATATGAAAATTATCTATTTTTGGATGATCAATAAATAGGAGGACCATATGGACAATGTAACAATCAACACCGATCTTTTGATAATTGGCGCCGGTCCAGGCGGTTATGTTGCTGCGATTTATGCTGCAAAAAAAGGCTTAGAAGTAACTTTAGTTGACAAGGCATATGTGGGAGGAACTTGTTTAAATGTCGGGTGTATTCCGACAAAGGCACTTGTCAAGTCTGCAGAAGTTTATACCGAAGCCAAGAACGCATCCTTATTTGGAGTCAATGTGGAAAATGCTACTATCGATATGAAAAAAGTTATCGAGAGAAAAGTAAGCATTACCAAGACGTTAGTTGATGGAATCCAATTATTGCTTTCCAAAAACAATGTTAATGTAATCCAAGGGACTGCCACATTTGAAAGCAACAAAATTGTTAGAGTCTCGACTGATTCCGGATCTATTCTTTATGAACCTACGAACATTATCATAGCAACCGGATCGAAAACAAAACATCTCCCGATTCCGGGAATCGATAATGACTTTGTGATTGATTCGGAACAATTACTTGATAATTCAATTCTTCCCGAAAAAATGACTGTGATCGGCGGAGGGATTATCGGAATGGAATTCGCATTTATCTATGGTCATTTTGGTGTGAAAGTCGATGTTTTAGAATTTTTGCCATCGATTTTACCGACTATTGACAAAGATCTGAGTCAAAGATTGATTCGTTATGCCAAACAAAACAATATCACGATTACTACCAATGCCCAGGTGACGAAAATTGAAAAATCTGAACAAGGAAATGTCAAAATATCATACATTCATAAAGCTGATGTCAAGACTATTGACGCAGATCTTGTACTCGAAGCTGTCGGAAGGATTCCTTGCACGGATGGTTTGGGATTGACAAACACATCCATTGCGACTGGAAAAACAGGAAATATTCCCGTTGATAAAGCAATGAGAACCGCTTTAAGTAACATTTATGCAATTGGTGATGTGACAAATATTATGCAGCTTGCACATGTTGCCAGCCATCAGGCACTAGTCGCTGTCGATAACATTTTACAAACTGAATCTGAAATGAATTATGATTTCGTTCCAAGTGTCATCTTTACTGTTCCGCAAATTGCTACAGTGGGAAAAAGCGAAATTGATCTCATTCAATCTGGAGTGGAATATACTGTCAGCAAAGTGCCTTTTTCCGCCAATGGAAAAGCTTTGATAATGGATAATGCACTGGGTTTTATCAAACTGATCCAAAACGCTGCGACAAAAGAATTAGTTGGTGCAGCAGTGTTTGGTGGTGATGGAGAACATCTGATTGCTTCTTTGACGCTTGCGATAAAAAATAAATTATCCTATAAAGAAATCAAAGATACCATTTTTGCCCATCCGACAATCTCGGAATTGATTCACGAAGCATTTTTGGGATTGAATAAAGAAGCTATCCATTACCTTGATTGATTATTTGATTAAATATATAAAAGTTTGATTATACTGGGGGGCAAACAATGAATGCTACTGTCAGAGTGGAAGATATCTCAAAAACATTCCATCTTTCCCGAAAACAACAGAAGATTGAACAAACAAACATTTCGACAAAGAAAGCTGTCGATCATCTTTCTTTTGAAGCCTATCAGGGTGAAATATATGGGCTTTTAGGACCTAATGGAGCCGGAAAAACGACAACTCTACGCTGCATTTCTACATTGATGCGTCCTGACGAAGGCAACATCTTTATCAACGAAAACAGCGTCTTGAAAAACGAAAACGAAGTAAGAAAAACCATTGCTTTTTTAACAAGCGATCTGAAGCTCGAGAATTTTTTCACCCCAAACTATCTTTTTATTTACTTTGCAAAACTTCATGGAATGAATGATGTTTATACCAAGCAACGAAAAGACTTGCTCTTTTCCAAATTCGGTATTGACAAGTTTGCAGAAGTGAAAATCGGCGACCTTTCATCCGGAATGCGGCAGAAAGTACAGATTGCGATTTCACTTGTCCATGATCCTGAAGTAATCATTTTTGATGAGCCTACCAATGGATTGGACGTGCTGACTGCAAAAGTCGTCACAGACTATCTTATCGATTTAAAAAAGCAAGGAAAAACGATAATCGTGTCCACTCACATCTTCAGTTTGGTAGAGAAAATCTGTGATCGAGTCGGTATTATTATCAATGGTAAACTAGTGAAATCCGGAACACTTGACAGCATAATCGATAAAGACATCGATCTTGAGACCGTATTTTTCAACTTGTTCATGCTTGAAAGTGGTGAAAGCGTATGAGAAACATTCTGACTATTTTCAAAAAGGAATGGGACAGGGTCATCCGAGATAAAAGACTTGTCTTCAGTATCATGTTGCTGCCGGGACTGATGATTTTTTTGGTATATTCGTTTATCGGGAATGCCATTGAAAACAGTCAAAGCGATGCACAATATCAAGTAGCGATAGTTAACCCTACTGATTCGTTTCAAACTATTTACGAGTTAATACCAACATCAGCAACGTTAACTGTTGTATCCATACAGGTTAACGAAACCGACTCTTATCAACAAATGATTGACGATGGCGACTGGCAACTGGTGATTGTTCTTGACGAGGCGATCGAAACGTATACTGGTGGTGTGGACAAACCAAGTGTAGAAGTATACTTCAATCAAAATAAAGCGGATTCAAGCGGGGCATTTTCGTTATTTTCCAACGCTTTGTTGCAGTATGAAACTCTATTAAGTTATGACATATATGGCGATACGAGCTCGTTTTCGACAGTATACGAAGGCACTCCTTTAAATGAGTCAGAAATCACAGGTAGCTTGCTCGCCTCATTATTGCCGATGCTTGTCGTTATGTTTCTTTTCACCGGTTCGATGGCGGTTGGTCCGGAATCGATTGCCGGAGAAAAAGAACGAGGAACGATTGCAACTTTGCTGATCACGCCAACCAAGCGAAGCGAGATTGCCTTGGGGAAAATTCTCAGTCTCTCCGTGTTGAGTTTGCTTTCAGCGATTTCGTCATTTATTGGGATCGTATTGTCACTACCAAAATTACTGATGGCTCAAAGCATGGATATTGGAATTTATGGATTTACTGATTACTTAATGCTTTTGTCGCTGATGTTTTCCACCGTTTTGGTCATTGTCGGACTGATATCCATCATTTCCGCCTACGCCAAAACGCTCAAGGAAGCAACAACCTTGATCATGCCTTTATACATCATCACGATCATGATTGGCCTATCTTCAATTTTGGGAAACGGTGCAAACTCTAACTATTTTTTGTATCTCGTTCCCATATTCAACACTGTTCAAACCATGACTGCGATTCTTACATTCAACCAAAATACTGTCATCTATTTGGTTCTGACTATTTCATCAAATCTCGTTTTGCTCTTTATTCTTACATTCATACTCAATCGCATGTTTAACAGCGAAAAAATCATGTTTTCAAAATAAGTGTTTTTGATATACAATCGCTCATGCACAGGAGGAAAAGATGATATATCTTGATTATTCAGCTACTACCCCAGTAGATCCAAGAGTATTGGAAGTGTTTGTCGAAACTTCAAAGAACTTTTATGCCAATCCGAATTCTATTCATGATTTCGGAGTTTTGGCTAAAAATAAAATTGACAAAACATCCAGCAAAATAGCTAAGCTCTTTGACACCGATTGTCATGAGGTCATTTATACAAGTGGTGCGACCGAAGCCAACAATCTGGCAATCAAAGGCGTTGCTTATAGATACCAGTCAGTGGGAAAACACTTAATCACGACCGCTTTCGAGCATTCTTCAGTATCAACTTGTTTCAGTTATCTCCAAAAAAACGGATTTGATGTGGATATCGTTGAAACGGACAAAGATGGATTGGTCGATCTTGAAATGCTAAAAAATATGATCAGACCCGATACGATTTTGGTTTCAATTGGGTATGTAAACAGCGAAACAGGAATTAAACAGGAAATTTCCAAGATTGCTAAACTTTTGAAACAATATACACATGTTGTCTTTCACACAGATATGACGCAAGCGGTGGGAAAAACCAATATTTCTCTGGAAAACGTGGATTTAGCTTCGCTTTCAGGACATAAAATCTATGGCATCAAAGGGATAGGTGCGTTGTTGAAGAAAAACACCGTCTTCCTTTCACCTCTCATACACGGGGGAAAGAGCACGACTCCGTTACGAGGAGGAACGCCTTCTACCGCTTTGATTGTGTCATTTGGAAAAGCGTTGGAGTTCGTGTTTTCTGAAATGGACGTAAGAATAGTTAAAGTTAAAGAAATCCATGAGCATTTTTTGAAGAGGCTGAAAGAAATTCCGGATTTCATGCTCAACAGCAACTCTTACTCCATCAATCACATCGTCAATTTCAGCACGATGGGTGTCGAGGCCGTAGTAATGCAGAGAGCTCTTTCAAAAAAAGGTATCTATTTATCAACTCAGACCGCATGTAGTTCGGATAAAGCGTATTCCGAATTTATCAAACGTTTGACAAATGACGAACTAAGAGCCAAAACCAGTTTGAGGGTATCTTTGTCCCATCTTACGACGACTGCTGAAATCGATACATTTATCCAAGCCTTGAAAGAAGAAGTTCGCTCATGAAAATGGTCTTCATCGGAGCCATCTGGTGCTCAAGTTGCCTGGTAATGAAATCGCGTCTCAAAGTATTGTTGAAAACCCATTCTGAAATTGAAATCATAAATTATGATTATGATGATGAACAGGAGAAATATGCATCATATGAAATCGGCAAAGTCTTACCGGTAGTCATCTTTGAACGTGACGGCACTGAAGTGTTGCGGATTGTTGGAGAAAAAAGCAAACGTGATCTTTTATCGATAATTGAGGATTTGAAAACATGAAGATTTGGAAGACGTTTTTTTTGCTCATACTTATATTATGGACATTGAGTCCACCTTTTCAAAATGCAGTGAATGCCGAAAATCAAGTTGAACTGTACTTTTTTTATGACGATGCTTGCACGCACTGTGTCGACGAAAACATCTATCTCGATGAACTTGAAACTCGCTATGAAAATATTGTCATACATCGCTATGAAGTCATGGAATCCCAGCAAAACGCCATTCTTTTTCAACAAGTTCGTGATGCCTTTGATAAAAGAACTGCCTTGACACCGTTTCTGGTCATTGGCGGAGTTGCACTAATCGGATTTTCAGAACAGACAAAAACTGATATTGACAATCTCATCATCAGAAATTCAGCAGAAGATCATGTAGATGTCGTCGGGAAAATCCTTGGTGGTCAGGAAGTATTGCCATCTGATATCGAGTTTCTCCGTTTTTCTACAGGAGACTATGTAAATATACCGCTAATCGGAGCTGTCGCCATTGATTCTTTGTCCTTGTTTTTTGCAGCTTTGGTAATTGGCATTGTGGACGGATTCAATCCTTGTGCCATGTGGATCTTATTATTTTTAGTCACGATGCTTTTGAATATGAAAAACGTAGCGAGGCGGTGGCTTTTGGGGCTTGCATTCCTGATGACGTCAGCTCTAGTGTATTTTCTCATCATGGTTGCCTGGTTGAATATCGGACTTACCATCGCAGCGATTGTTTGGGTTAGGATTTTGATTGCGGTGTTTGCGATTGTCTTTGGGATTTTCAATCTTAGGAGTTTTGTAAAATCGACAAAGACAAAAGAAATTGGATGTGAAGTTACTGATGAGACTTCGCGGACAAAAATACGTGACCGTATCAAAAAAATCATCAATGAGAAAAATCTTGTATTTGCCTTATTGGGAATCATGGTCCTCGCTGCCTCAGTAAATCTTTTGGAGCTTGCCTGCTCAGCGGGACTGCCACTGTTATATACGCAAATTTTGGCATATAATCAGCTTCCTGTGGCTATTTATTATCTTTACATCTTTGTCTATATCTTCTTTTTCTTGCTTGATGACATCATTGTTTTTTCTGTGGCAATGATTACGCTTCAAGTAACAGGAATATCGAATAAATATGCAAAAATATCACATTTGGCCGGCGGCATCATCATGATAGCTATCGGGATTCTGTTAATCTTCTTTCCTCAGATAATTATGTTCTCCTAAGCCGGCGAAAGCCGGTTTTTTTGCATCCTGAAACAAGGAACAATCGTGCTGTGTTATAATATAATCAAAAGAGGTGTTTGCTATGAAACTTACAAATGTAACCAATCAGATATTGGCTGACTATCATAATAATCCGGCAGTGAAAGACCATTGCGCCTGCCGGTTGCCCTCTAACAAAGGCATCAAGAAAATCATCGGGTTGACCAGAGATATTGTTTTTCCAGGGTATTTCAACAAAGATACAAAGACGTTGTTCAGTGAAAAACTGATGACTTCAAATCTGCTTCACAAATTGCATTCTGTATTAAAAACGCAAATTTCTTACGCTCTACTATACTTAGCGGATGAAAATAAAAACAAGCTTCTAAAGCAGAAATCATGTCAACTTTGCTACAAATTCTTGGAACGGATCCCTTCAATTAGGGAAATGTTGCATTTGGACCTTGAGGCGCATTTCAAGGGTGATCCATCTGCATTCAATCGTGATCAAATCGTAGTTTCCTATCCGGGATTCTATGCGATCATGATTTATCGAATCGCACACGAACTCTTGTTGTTGGGAGTTCCGGTCATACCTAGGATGATGACCGAATTCGCTCATCGGGAGACAGGAATCGATATCAATCCGGGAGCGACAATCGGGAAATCGTTTTTTATCGATCACGGAACAGGCGTTGTAATCGGTGAAACGGCAATCATTGGAGATTTCGTCAAAATCTACCAAGGAGTCACACTTGGAGCCATGTCCACCAAAGGTGGTCAGAATCTGAAGGGTATCAAAAGACATCCGACTATCGGCAATAATGTGACCATCTATTCAGGGGCCTCAATTCTGGGAAAAGATACGATTATCGGTGACGATTCGACAATCGGCAGCAATGTCTTTATTACGGGATCGGTACCGCCCAAGACAAAAGTATCGATTAAAATACCTGAATTAGTCGTCAAGACTTATGAACTCGTATAAAGGAGTACCATATCATGAAAATATATAAATCGATTTTAGAGACTATCGGAAAAACACCGCTTGTCAGACTTAGTAATATTGAACAAGAACTGCAACTTAATGCACGTCTTTATGCGAAGATTGAAGCTTTCAATCCTGGAGGTTCTGTTAAAGACAGAATAGCGTTGAATATGATTTCAAAAGCTGAACTTTCGGGCGAACTTAAGCCTGGTTCCACGATTATCGAACCGACTAGCGGCAACACAGGAATCGGTTTGGCGATGGTAGGTGCAGCAAAAGGGTACAAAGTAATCTTGGTGATGCCAGATACCGCATCCGTCGAACGGAGAAAAATCATGAAAGCATACAATGCGACTCTTGTCTTAACTGAAGGCGCAAAAGGCATACCGGAGGCTATTCGCGTTGCCCAAAATCTGGTCAATGACACTCCAGGATCTTTTATGCCCTATCAGTTTAAAAATCCGGCTAATCCAGAGATTCATTATAAAACAACCGCTAGAGAAATATATGAAGATTTGGATGGCCTTGTTGACTGTTTCGTTGCAGGAATCGGAACGGGAGGTACAATTTCAGGTGTGGGAAAATACCTGAAGGAGAAGAATAGTACAGTTTATGTTACCGGTTTGGAACCAGCTGATTCACCGATTATTTCCAAAGGCTACAAAGGTTCTCATAAGATTCAGGGAATCGGTACCGGGTTCATACCGGATACGCTCGACAGAAAAATATATGATGAGATCATAACCATTAGCAACCAATCTGCTTTCGATTACGCGAGGATGCTGGCAGCTAAAGAAGGAATCCTAGCAGGAATTTCATCGGGAGCTGCGCTTGCAGGAGCAATCGAACTTGCCAAAAGACCGAACTTTCAAGGTAAAAACATCGTATTTATCCTTCCCGACACCGGAGAAAGATATCTTTCAACAGAGTTATTCAATGAATAAGCCACCTTAGGTGGCTCTTTTTATTTTCTTTCATGAAAACGGTTTCATTTATTAAACGTTGGCACTCTTTGCTTGACAGTGCTAACAAATGTGTTATAATATAGTTGGCACTCAAGATAAGAGAGTGCTAAATATAATAATCTGGAGGTATTTATATGAACAATATTGTAAAAAGAAGCACAGGTTTAACGATTTTGGATGATCTATTTGACGATTTTTTCACAAGACCAGTACTAAGAGAAGGCACTCAATGCATGAAGACTGACATTAAAGAAGTTGAACATGGTTATGAGTTGGACATTGACGTTCCTGGATATGCGAAAGAAGATATTAAAATCAGTTTGGAAAAAGGCTATCTGACAATCGAAGCCAAACATGAAGAAGACAAAGAGGAAAAGAAAGGGCATTTCATCCGCAGGGAACGGTTCCTGGGAAGTTCCGCTAGAAGCTTCTATGTCGGCGAAGAAATAGCCGAGAAAGATATCAAAGCAGAATATGACAAAGGTATTTTGAAACTCTTTATTCCAAAAGAGGGAACAAACGTAAAAGAAAAGCAATACATTGCTATCGAATAAAGATTGCGGCTTCCCAGTCAGGAAGCCGTTTTCTTTTTTTCTTATGCCAATATCATGGTGGTTACTTGATAAACAAGCACATATATGGTAATTTCATCTTGTTAGATAAATCTATTTCAAGGCGGAAAATATGGATAAGTTACTGTTTTTGAGACAATTGAAGGCTTTGAGCGATCCCACCAAGCATAAAATCTGCGAATTGTTGAAAGAAAAGAGTCTTTGCGCATGTGAATTGTTACAAGATTTACATGTAACCCAGCCAACTTTGTCGCATCACATGAAAATGCTGGAGGATTTATCTCTGGTAACAGTTCGCAAACAAGGAACATGGAATCATTATAATCTAAACAAGGATTCCTTTGCAGCGATATATGATTACTGGAAGCAATTTGTTGAAGCAACTCCCGGCTCAGGACCAACAAACTGCAAATCGAAACGCTGAATTCGAATTTGCTTACTTATGTCGATTTGAAATATATTTCCATTTAGTAAATTGTTATTTTTAGCTTTTACATCGTTTTTAACTAGGAGGCACTACATTTGTTTGATTATCTTGCTAAATTGAATGAATATGACCGCACTACGCTTGTTTTGGCAAGTATTTCTGATCAGCGTAGCATCTTAGAAGCATATGCAAAAAGCGGTCTTTTTTTTGATTTTAAGTTGAAGCATCCGCGATATCTTGAGCCTCACACAAGTGGAGACTACCTTCACTATATGAAGTCAAAATACAATTTTGATCCGAGTGTAGCGAGCAGTTTATCTGAAGTCTTTTCGCACCTAGATGAATCTTTCGATTCTCAAAATACGAAACTTGAACTTCTAACTGAAATCAAACGCGATCTGATTGCCTCCGGAAAACTGTCATTGGTCGACGTGTCAAAGCAAGAATATCAAAAAATTATTTTGATCAATCGGAATTTCGTCGCTAATTCGCCTGATAATATACCTGTCGAGACGCTCTATCTTGCTGAGCGTGTCAAAGATCCGATTTTTCTTGTTGAATCAACTAATAAAGAAGATGAATATTCGCAGGTGTTAAACCATGTAATCAGTCTGATTGAGAAAGCTGTCGCTTTAAACAAAATCAATATTATAAACTCCACTTTCATGGATGAGTTTCAATTGAAAAAACGCTTCTTGGCTGCTAATATTCCTTTGTCGATAAAAAGACCTCAAGTTTTGTCAGCGCACCCACTTGCCATAGAATTTATGCGTTTGGCAGATACTGACTGTATAAAATCATCAATAGATTGGTTGCTTAGCTCGAATTTTTCAGATGTAACGCAAAATGAAGTTGTAGCAAAAAAAATCATTCAAATCATCAACGAGTATTCGCTTGACAAATTGAATGAAAATCTCGATTTGCTTCAATTCGAATTTGATAGAACAACTTTTCAACTACCCCAGTTTGACAACGCAGTTACGATGACAGATATTTTTGATCTTGATTTCGAGATTGACAAACATTTTTTGGTTTTAAATGCAAATGATGAAGCACTTCCGGTCAAGGCAATCAATAACGACTATCTCTCGGACAATGAAAAAACACAAATCGGAATGTCTTCTTCAGTAGATATCAATATTCTCAAAACAGGAGAACTTGAAGAACTATTATCCAGAGTCAAAAATCTGACTTTCTTTTTCGCGAAGACAGAAGCAGGGGTTGAAAGAAGGTTCTCCGAACTTAAGCTCTCAAGACAAATTCTTGCTCTTGACAGCTCTTTAACGCAATCAACGGTTACATATCACCCCAAGCTTGATATCCTCACCTATGCCAAAATGCGCTATAAACTTGAGACTTATGGCATCAAGACAGAAATTTATGAACGGTATGAAGAAACCTATAAAAAGTCATTTTCTCGCTATAACCCTCAATTCCAAGTCTTGACAAAATCGACGGTTGATAAACTGATAGCCAACAGAATCCATATTTCCGCAAGCAGCCTTAAATTGTTCAACGAATGTGCGTTTCATTTTTTGTTGGACCAGCTTTTGAAAATTAATCCAGGAGAAAATACCTTGCCGATATTTTTTGGAAACCTGACCCACAAGATTCTTGATATGTTAGCTAAAGATTCCGAGTTGAATATCGATCGGCTTGTCAAGGAAGAAGCGGCCCATTTTCCTGATGAAATTGCATATAAAAATGATGTCTTTACCGACATCTATCTCAAACAGATCAAGATTGTCATCGACTATCTACGTGACTTTGAAAAAAACACAAGATTCAAAATCCTAGGAAATGAATGGAATTACTCGTATCATCATGAAACTGACAGCCGTTTTGTCGTTACCGGAAAAATCGATAAAATATTGACCCTTGAAGATGAAAAATCAGCCAAGGCAGTCGTAATCGATTACAAGACGGGCAACAACTCCTTCAGACAAGACGAATTTGAATCCGGAAGCTCCATCCAGTTGCCATTCTATTTGCATTTGTTGCGTAAAAATCCCGAGACTGCTTATCTTGAATCACTTGGCTTCTTCTATCAAAAAGTTCAATTAGGCAGATACAAATTCGAAAAGCAGACGGATCCAATCCTGAAAATATTGAGATTGAATGGCATCATTGCCGAAGATAAACTTGCTATTGCGGCATTGGCTGATGAAAAATGGCTCCAGGGCATCAAGTTCAAACAAGACGGAACTCTTGCAAAAAGCAAGCGTTTGATAACAAAAGCAGATCTGGAAAGCATCTTGTTTCTGACAGAATCCTTTATCAATCAAGCAGTTGAAAAAATCAAAACCGGAGACTTCGCTATCAAACCTTTGCCTCCAAAAATCAATATGCGTATTTCCAAGAGCTGTGAGTATTGCCTGAACAGCTCTATCTGCCATCTTCAATCGCTGCAGACAGAAATCGAGCAGAGTGAGGAGGATGATAACGATGATTGATTATTCACAGTTGACACCGAATCAAATCATGGCAGTCAATAAAGAGGGAACGAATATCCTTGTCAGCGCCGGTGCAGGCTCGGGTAAGACAAGAGTATTGTCTCTCCGGGTCCTGAGAAAACTGGAAGATGGAGTTCCGCTTGATAAATTAGTGATTCTGACCTTTACGAACCTTGCGGCAAATGAAATGCGACAGAGAATCAAAGACAATATCAAACTGAACCAAAAGTTAAAGAATCAATTGCCGCTTCTTGACAATGCAATGATTTCGACATTCGATGCGTTTGCGTTAAGAATTGTCAAAGAATATCATTACCGTCTTAATTTGCCTAAAACGATTTCGATAGCTGATAATGTAGTGCTTGACAAAATGAGAAAAGTTGCGCTTGAGGATACTTTGAAAGCATTTTATCTGAGAAAAGATAAGCTTTTTACAGATGCCATCGAAAGACTTTTTGACCGTGATGACGAAGCCTTCAGCCTGGCAGTGGATACTGTCGCTAAAAACCTCGAAACCATTCCCGAACGCGCTGATCAGATTGATAAATATCGGAATCTGTACTTTTCCGAAACAAAAATCAAAAATTATGTTCAGGAATTTAATGATTTGATTCTTAATTTAATTCAATCCATCAAACCTGTTTATGAGCGATTTTCATCACAATTCCATTCTGTTTCAAATACCAAAATTAAAGAATACATGGCGAAAATGGATGCATTTTATCATGATATGTTTGCATTGATTTCTCTAGATTCCCTGATTAGATTTTTCCGATTTCAAAAGCATCCGACGGTTGTTTCCAAATCGCAAGATGTTGACGAAGAAACCATTGAAGCAATTAAATCATTCCATTCCCAGCTTCGCACCAAAGTAAAGGAAATCGCTGATATTTTTGTCAAACTGGCGATTGATGATACCTCAGATATTGTATGTGACATCCTGGAAACAGAAACAACAGTAAAAATCGTCATGGAAGTCGCCAATTGTTTCCTTGAAAAATACGAATCCTTGAAACGAAAACACAGTCTGTTTCATTTCTCTGATATCATGAAATATGCGATCAGGCTCTTTACAGAGCACAAAGACATACTCGAGTCATTTCGTAGCGAAATCAACGAAATCATGGTCGACGAATACCAAGATACAAACGATTTACAGGAATATCTATTAAATTTGTTAGGCCACAACAACTTGTTCATGGTCGGCGACATCAAACAATCGATCTATGGATTCAGAAATGCGAACCCAAAGAATTTCTTACAAAAGTACCATGAATATAGTCATGGTCAAGACGGAATCGTCATCGACTTGCTGGAAAACTTCCGCTCGCGAGAAGAAGTGCTGGATTTTGTCAATTTTGTCTTCACAACCATGATGGATGAATCAATCGGCGGGATCGACTATCAGGACAATCAGGCTCTGAGGTTCGGGTTGAAGGCATATGTCGACCTTTCCGGTCCTAATCAGGATTATCTTCCGGAAATTCTCCAATACGATTTTGAATTGCTATCGGAAAAATCGAAGTTTCTTTCCAAATCCGAAGTCGAAGCAATTGCGATCAGGAATGATATTTTACGAAAAATGGAGCAGAAATTTATAATTTTCGATCCGAAATCACATCTGCTTCGGCCAGTCGAATATGACGATTTTGCTATTCTTGTCGACCGCAGAACAAGTTTTGACTTAATTCAGAAAACCCTTGTTTTGGCTTCAATTCCCGTCGAAATCTATACTGATGAAATGTTTTCCATGAGCGAAGAAATCCAGTTTGTCTGGCAATTCGTCCGTCTTGTCAACTGTTTGAAAAACCCTGAGACGATCGCAGAGAATTTTGCCTCCTGTTTTCTTGGAGTATGCCGATCATTTGTCTATCAAAAAAGCGATGATGCCCTTGTTGACTTGTTTATTTCCCGCAAATTCAAAACCACTTCCGATATCTATGGTTTGAAATCTTTTAGAGAATTTAATAAGGTCATAGAAGATGTGGAAATAATTAATCGTCTAATTCCAGAAGCTCCTCTTCATAATGCACTCGAAAAACTATATGAAATTACCGATATATACTTCCATCTGGCCAAACTAGACAATCCTGCCTCAAGAGAAGCTAAACTGGATTTTCTTTACCAAAAGACAGTTGAATTTTCCGGATTCGATTTTGATGGCTTCATCGATTATCTCACGACGGTCTACCAGAACAATAATCTTGACATCGAATATCAGAACTCACAACGCTCATTTGAAAACACAGTCAAGGTTTCATCCATGCACAAATCAAAAGGCTTAGAATATCCAATTTGTTATTACTGTGGTCTTGACAAAAAATTCAATTACACCGAAAACAAGAATTTGTTTATTTTCGACCAGACATATGGTCTTGTAACAAAAACATTCAAGAATGGATTCAAAAACACAATTTTGCACACGCTTTTGGAAAGAAAGAACTATCAGGAATATGTCTCGGAGCGCATCAGATTGTTCTACGTCGCCTTGACAAGGGCCAGAGAAAAACAGATTTTGCTGCTCGATGCCTCGAGCATATCCGAAGCTGAGATCATTATAGATGCTTCAGGATATCTGGATCTCGACATTCGTCGCAAATTCAGACGATACACCGACCTGCTTTCGCACTTACGTCTTGTCCCCCAATGGATTCACTCTGTCGATTTGAGCCTTTTGAAACCACACACTGAATATTCAGAGTTGAAAGAAACACACGACGCCTTCGAAATCAAACACTTGGATTTTGACTTTTCAGCAATATCTGAAGTGACTTATCACAAATCAGAACTGAAAATTTTTTCCGAACAAGAGAAGGCTGCACTTGTTTACGGTAGCGTGTTGCATGAAACAATGGAGCACTTCGATTTTAAGAATCTGTCCAAGTCGCTGGAAAGAATCGATAAACAACTCGCTCCAAAAATTAGATCACTTGTGTCGACAAAACCTTTTCAAGACTTGGAAAACTCCCAAGTATATCAGGAATACCCCTTTGCATATAAAGATGGCTTGATTGACAAGATGGGGGTCATTGACCTGTTGATAGTATCAAAAAACATTATTTTCATCATTGACTATAAGTTGAAAGACATCACTTCAGAAGACTATAGGCATCAACTCATCGGGTACAAGCGTTATATCGAAACACTGACTCAAATTCCCGTAGAGACCTATCTGTATTCGTTTAGTGATGAATCATTGGTTATGATTGGAGATTGAAGAATGACAATTATCCCCTCAGTTAAACACTGCTCCACCAACAAAAAAAGTTTTATTCTACCTCCAATCATGGCGGTATATGTTCCAAAACAACTATCAATTATCAAGGGAATCCTTGACGATGTTTTTCCTTGGAGAGAATCGCTACTTGAAACAGCTGATTGCATTTTTGTAAATGACAGATCAGTTCCAGAAGAAGGGTACATCCTTGAAATAGAAGAAAGCAGAATCATGATCCGTTACCGGGAGTATGCCGGCTGTGTTCACGCCTTGATGACTCTGAAACAAATGGTTGACAACGACAGAATACCGATTGGCTCAGTCACTGACTATCCCGATCTAAAAATAAGGGGATTGTTGCTTGACATAAGCAGAGACAAAATACCAACGATGACTACTTTGAAGCAAATTGCCGACTTGATGATGCTTGTCAAAATGAATCATCTAGAACTTTACGTCGAAGGATTTCCAATCTTTCTGCCATCTTTTCCCGATCTACCGTATGAAACTCCAATTACCAAGGTGGAATTGAAAGAATTTGAAGCATATTGTTTGATGAGGGCAATCGAACTAGTTCCCAATGTCAATACTTTCGGGCACATGACAAAGTGGCTTCAGCTTGACAGGTTTCATCATTTGGCTGAATGCGAGAGCGGCTATATTAATCATGGCTATCCTTTCCCAGCTTCGACGTTGAATCCACTTGAAGAAGAAAGCATAAAACTTGTCAAAAAAATCATTTTGGATATGGCTGATGGTTCATCATCAGAATTCTTCAATTTGAACGGAGATGAGCCTTTCGAACTGTCGCTTGGAAAAAGCAAAGTTGCAACAGACAAAAAGGGAGTCGGAAATGTCTATCTTGAATATATGGAAAAGCATTTCCAAACTGTCCGTGATATAGATAAAACTCCGATGATTTGGGGCGATGTTTTGGCAAATCACATGGAGTTGCTGCCTGATTTCCCGAAAGATGTCGTTGTCATCGACTGGGGGTATGACGCATCTCACGATTTTGACACGCCAGCAAAGGCGTATCATGACAACAAAATTCCTTTCCTGTTAGCACCGGGAACGTCATCTTGGAACAGTTTCGCTTCCAGGTTGTCAGATATGATTAAAACTACTGACAATTCCGTACTCGCAGCAAACACTTTTCGGGGTCTTGGAGTTTTGATGACTGACTGGGGCGATTTCGGACATCCTCAATCAATTATCTTCTCGTATCCGGGAATCGTTTACGCAGCAAAAGAAACATGGACAAAATCTGGGGATTTTACAAATGTCGTTTCTTGGATGGATGAACAAATATTTGCAAAAGTCCCATCTAAGCTGGCAAAACGAATCGTCGATTTGGCCGGATATTATCAACTTGAGGACGTTTATGTGTCAAATTCAACCATGATTTTTTCCAGCTGGATGTTTTCAGACCCTGACCCAAATCATCCGTTGCCTTTTAAATTTCAAATCTGGAAAAGTGCCTTGAGCCAATATCCGATCAGTCTGGAAGCCGCTGATAAAATATATGCTCTGCTGGAAATGACAAAATCAGGTCTGGAAAATGAATCCTTGCTTGAAGCCAGAGAAATCATTCAAACAGTCAATCTTATCGATTTGTGTATGTCTATGAACTTGATGATCAACAGACAAAAAAACCAACTTGAAAGACTAATAAAACTCACAGAAACCATCAAAACAGGGTATAAAAATATCTGGCTTGAAAGAAACCAATCCGGTGGTTTAAAAAGCGCCATGTCCAGACTCGAAGTTTTGCAGGCATTCCTACACAATTGGGAAAAGCTATGATATAATATCCTTATGCGGAGGATTAACCATGAATTTTGAAATCATCCTTAAATCAGCAATCAAGGAATACGAGGTAAGACATTACCTGGAGGCATTCCCGCTTCTGAAGAAATGTGCTGCAAAAAACAGCAAGGAAGCAATGTATTACTTGGGAATGCTGTATTATTTCGGCAATGGTACGAAAAAGAACGAGGAGTTGGCTTTCTCGCTTTTTTCCAAGGCCGCAATCGAACTGTATCCGCAAGCAATCTACATGGTTGGCAAATGTTACGAAGAAGGCAAAGGAACCGACACAGATTTGAAACAAGCGTATGAATATTATGTTGCCTCTTCGCATCAAGGTAGTCAGGAAGGCATGCAAATGCAAGCCAGATTTAATGAAGAAGGCATCGTTGTTTCCAAAGATCTTCCCAAGGCATTGGAGTTATATGTCGAACTGGCAAAAAGAGACAATCCTTACGCAATGTATAAAATCGGCATGGCCTATTTTCGTGGAGAAGGTATCAAAAAAAGCCTTGAGTCAGCTTATTCATGGTTGAACAAGGCACTTGCCAGAGGTTCGGTCGATGCCATGAACCATTTCCGCTTGCTTGGGACAAAAAGCGGAACGGATATCCGTACAACCGCTTCGTTGCTAACTGCTGGAAAAGAATATTTTCAATCAGAGAATCCTGAAGCAGGAATTATCTATCTGGAAATCGCCGCGCATGAAGGCGAGGTTGAAGCCTATCATTTTTTGGCTGAAGCCTATGAAACCGGAAAAGGAATTGCCAAATCTCTTGAAAAATCTTTTGATTATATCCAGAAAGCTGCCACTCTTAATGACGTTGCAGCTATGTATTTATTAGGAAAAAAATATGAACAAGGCAGTGGAACAACCTCATCATATACAAAAGCTGCATCATGGTACGAAAAAGCCTATTTATCCGGTATGATGGAAGCTAAAACGGAACTTCTGGGTTTGAGGGGGTATTTGAATGAGTGAAAACCTGAGCCCAAAAGCACTGAATGATCTTGGCGACAAGTTTTTTTATGGGAAAGAAACAGCGAAGAACATCGAGCTAGCCTATACATATTACAAACAAGCAGCCGACAGTGGTAATCCAATCGGACTTTTCAATGTCGGAAAATACTTTCTTGTCAAAGATGAATTCAAAAAAGCCGTGGAATATTTACAGAAAGCCCTTCTGTCTGGGTACTCAAAAGCGTATTTGTTGCTCGCAAATATGTCGCTTGAGGGCAAAGGCATGCATAAAAGCAAGAAGAAAGCCTTCAAGTACACTTTAGACGGAACCAAACTACAAGATACGGATGCTTTCAACCAACTGGCATATTTTTACCAAAAAGGAATTGGTTGCGCAAAAGACGAGAGGAAGACATGGGATTATTATCAGATGTCTGCTGATAAGAACAACACTGTCGGAATGTATCAACTTGGCTTACTGCATCTAAATAGTCCAAAAGGTAAGAGCAATCCTGAAACTGCCTTGCACTGGTTAGATAAAGCCGCACAGTCCGGAATGATCGATGCTATCAACAAAATTATTATTATCTATTCTGATCCTCATCCATTCTTTAAAAAACGATCTCAAGCATTTTTGGATGAAATGATATTCTATTATCTGGAACTGAAAGCAAAGCAGAACGATATTCCGGCTCTGGAAAAAGTAGCAATCGACTATCTCGAAGGCAGTTCAGTAACGAAAAAAAACCAAGATAAAGCCGCAGAGTATCTTCAAGCCCTTGTAAAACAAGATAATACCATTGGTTATTATGGATTAGGTGTCTGTCATCTCTTTGGTTACGGAATGAAAGTAAACGGGGAAAGTGCGCTTCAAGAATTAACAACCGCCGCTGACAGAGGCTATGAAAAAGCAATGACAAAGCTTGGCGAGATGTATAAAATTGGGATTCAGACTAAAGTTGATTCTGAACAAGCAAAGAAATGGTATTACGAAGCTGCCAAACAAAATGCACCAGAGGCACTTGTTAACCTCGGTTTATTGCATTACAAGAATGAAATACTGAACGCTAGCAATGAACTTGCCTTTCAATATATGGAAAATGCTTTAAAAAAAGGAAGCGTTGGAGCTTCATATTGGATGGGTATTTTCCGAGAAAAAGGGATTGGCTGCGAAAAAAATCTCGCTTTGGCTGAAAAACACTATCAAAAAGCGATTGCTCAAGGATTGACCGCATCCACATATAAATACGGTGTCATGCTTTATGAGAGCGGATTGGCTCAAAAAAATAAAGGTAAAGCTGCAAAGCAGTTTCAAAAAGCCAGAAAACTATTCATCGATTACGTGAATTTTAATCAAAAGGCGATTGGAAACGCTGCCTATAGTTGCTATTTTCTTGGCGTAATCTATGAAAAAGGACTTGGTGTCATTCAATCAGATAGGACAAGTCGTTATTGGTATGAATCATCTGCAGAACTGGGCTATGGCAAATCCATGACAAAAATGTTCCATATTCTTAAGAATAGCGAATTCGCACAAGCTTTGAAATGGTTGGAAAAAGCAAGTCTCGAAGTCAAAGATCCAGAGGCATACTATGAACTTGGACTACTTTTCCTTAATAACGAATTTAACATTCCTGAAAATAAAAACAAAGCAAAAAACTATCTTGAAATTGCCGCAAACCTTAACTTTAAGCCCGCAATCGACAGACTGATGATGCTTTAGGAGGCATTTAAATGAAATTACTTTTGCACATTTGTTGCGCTCCCTGTAGCGTTATGGCTATTGAAACTCTTAGAAAAAACGAGATTGATGTGACTGGTTTTTGGTATAATCCAAACATCCATCCGTATACCGAATACAGAAACAGGCTTGATGCTTTGAAGGGCTATGCCCAAACAATTAGTCTTCAATTGATCATAGATGACTTCTACGGTCTCAAAATGTTCACCGAAAATGTCATTTCCAATCTGGAGAACCGCTGTGACTTTTGTTATGAGGAACGGCTCAGAAAGACAGCAATTAAAGCGCGAGAAGAGGGCTTTGATGCGTTTGGTTCCACGCTTTTCATCAGTCCATACCAAAAACATGAAAGACTTTTAGCCTCTGCCAGACAGATCAGCCAAGAAGAAAAAATCGCATTTCATTATGTCGATTTTCGACCATATTTTCGCGAAGGTCAAAAAAAAGCTAGAGAACTACCACTCTATATGCAAAAATACTGTGGATGCATCTTCAGCGAGGAAGATAGGTATCTGAATAAAATTGTCAAGAAAGGCTAGGACGAAAAGTCTGCCTTTTTTTCTTACCTTATTGAAAAGCGCATCAAGATTCTGTAAAATGGTGTAGTCATGGCTGTACAATGAACTGCCACATATATATAATAGGAGGAAATATTATGATCTTTCCGCGAGACGATTTTGAGAAATCATCATGCAAAGAAGCGAATATCGATAAAAACCGTCTCATCGATATGTTTGATTATATCGATGAACAGAAATTGAATATTCACCAGATGCTTCTTGTACATGATGGTAGCAAAGTATTCGAAGCATATCAAGAAGGCTATGGACCGGGAACAATGGAGAATATCTATTCGGTTTCAAAGTCGTTTACAAGTATTGCAATCGGCATTTGCCAAGACAAAGGCTTACTTAAAGTATCCGATTTGGTCTATCCTTATTTTTCTGATTCCGTCTCCGATCCTTTGCCCGGTTACGAGCTCCTAACAATCGAGAATCTTCTGACTATGAGTCATGGCCAGGAAAGAGACGTGTTCAAAGAACTGCGACCTGATGATGATGTTTTCCAAGTTTTCTTTCATGTCCCGCTTTCAAGAAAGCCCGGAACACTTTTCGATTACAGCAATTTTTCTGTTTTCATGCTTTCGGCAATCGTTTCAAAAGTTACCGGCATGACTTTAAATGATTATCTTGAACAAAACCTGTTTTCACATCTTGGCATCAAGAAACCGGATTGGCCTGAAGTTTCCGGCTATACTATGGGAGCCACAGGCTTACGACTGGATGCATTAAGTCTGGCTAAATTTGGACTTTTACTTTTGAATAGAGGCAATTGGCGCAATCAACAAATTGTTTCTGAAGCTTATGTTCAAAAAGCCACCTCTAAACAAATCGACACCAGCCATCTGACATATTTCCCTGACAGCCTTGGATATGGATATTTGTTCAGAATGAATGATTTCGGAGATTACCGCATGGCAGGAATAAATAACCAGTTTGTTGTCATTAATCATCAATACTCATTTGTGTTTGTCATTCAAGCCTATGAGTCAAGAACCTTGACCGATCTGGTAAAAAACTATGTAATACCCGCTTTTGAAAAAGGGTGGAGTTATGAAACAAGATCGCTTCGTGATTATGTGAGAAGATTCGGATACAATTCAGCGATGCTTGCGGAAGCTGAAAATAAAGCAAGAAATAAATAATCTTTTGCATGGACAACAGTCCATGCTTTTTATTGAATGCCAAAGTAGACATTCGCACAAGGATTTGGTATAATGTATTCAGTCGACAATCAAGACAAAAAGAAGGGAACATAATATCGGATGCTTTATGCCTCGACGATAAATACCGGCATTTCCGGACGCCAAATAAATAGCGCGTTTGCATATATGAATCGCTTTGGACAAAGGTTGAGGGAAATCCACTTCACTTTTTTGTTGATACTTATACCCTTGGGGAAAGATAAAGAGGCAAATGATGGAAATTGGAAGATTTAATCTGCTCACCGTAATGCGGGAGACGGACATTAGTTATATTTTGACAGATGGCAAAGAAGAAGTATTTTTGCATAAAAAAGAAGCTTTGAAAGCCTATGAACCTGGTGATACTTTAGAAGTATTTCTCTATGTCGACAATCGCGGAAGAACAACCGCATCGACAAGAATTCCTTATATCGCGATGGAAGAGGCAGCATTCTTACAAGTTGTCAGTGTCAATTTCGAGTTCGGAGTTTTTCTGGATAACAACCTGATCAAGGATTTGTTGTTATCAAAAGACGATTTGCCGTTCAATCTTGATGAATGGCCCAAGCCTCAAGACATGATTTTCGTGCAACTTAGAGAAAAGAAAGGGACGCTTTTTGCCAAATTTGTGGGTAGAAAACAGATCGGTTCCTATTTTCTGGATAAAGTATTACTAGAAAGCGGAAAGTCATATCAGGCTTATGTACAATATCTTTTGGATGACGGACTTATCTGTTTTACGCCAAATGGCGATGAGATTTTTATTCATGTCAACAATACAAGAAGAAAGTATCGGCTTGGTGAAGAAGTCCATCCAAGGATTCTCAAACAAAACGAATCATTGGAATATGTCGGCTCGCTGATTGAACAAAAAGAAACGATGATCAAATCAGATGCAGACATCATCCTCGATTATCTAGACAGTCATGAAGGCCTCATGCGTTTCACAGACAAAAGCAATCCTGTAGAAATCCAGGCTGCTTTCAAAATGAGCAAATCAGCGTTCAAAAGAGCATTAGGCTCGCTATACAAAGCGGGACGTGTTGAACTTGGTCCCGAAAACACAAGAAAAATCAAATCTTAATTGGTGGTGAAACTATGGGTAGAGCCCATGAAGTAAGAAAAGCAGCAATGGAAAAAACTAGCATGATGAAGAGCAAGTTGTATTCAAAATTTGGAAAAGAAATATATATGGCAGCAAAAACAGGCGGTCCTGATCCTGATAGTAACCTTTCATTAAAAAGATGCATTGAAAGAGCCAAACAAAATCAAGTTCCAGGAGATGTAATCAAACGCAACATCGAAAAATCCAAGGGTGGATCCGGAGAAGATTATTCACCGGTCAGATACGAAGGGTTTGGTCCAGGTGGTTCGACACTGATTGTTGAATGCCTGACCGACAATGTCAACCGTACCTTCGGCGAAGTCAGAAGTTGCTTCACCAAAACCGGAAGCAAACTGGGAGTTGCTGGCAGTGTGAACTATCTATACCAGTACTCGGCACTGATTAGTGTTGAAGGCATTAATGAAGAAGAAGCCTTGGAAGTCATGATGAATGCTGGAATCGACATTCACGACATCGAAGAAGATGATGGCATCGTAACAATCACCGGCAGTCCGACTGATCTTGACAACATGAAAGATGCGCTTGTTGCCACGGAGAAAGAACTCAATTTTCTGGAGGACAAAGTCACTTATATTCCTAACGAAATGATTACTTTATCAGATGAAGATTGGCACAAACTTGAACGTTTCCTCGCCATGACTGACGAGCTTGATGATGTTCAGGAAGTGTTTCACAACGTGATTGTTCCTCAAGATGAATAACAAGTAAATAAAAGCAATCCTTAGATTGCTTTTTTTCATTCAGAAACACGGTTTTCTCTTTAACGATATGTCGAAGTGTGGTATAATATAACAGAAATAACATTTCATTGAATATGAGGTGCACTATGAATTTTCCCAACAAACTTACCATGATCAGAATGATTCTGATTCCGGTCATGATCGTCCTGTATTTGCTGATAAATTCTCTTGGACAAGCTACCTACTGGTTAATGGGCATTGTGTTTTTTGTTGCTTCTTTGACTGATTACTATGATGGCAAGATCGCCAGAAAAAGAAATATTGTAACAACTTTTGGCAAATTTATGGATCCACTCGCAGACAAGCTGCTTGTCATGAGCTCTCTTCTGATACTGGCTGACAATTATTTGATTGCGCCAAACATGTGGATGCCATTTTGGTTCCCAATCATAATTTTAGCTAGGGAACTGATTGTTACTTCGATTAGGCTTGTCGCAGTTGGCGAAGGCAAAATCATCGCCGCTTCAAATCTTGGGAAGTATAAAACCGCCACTACGATGGCAGCCATTCTCTGGTATCTGTTTCTGATGCCTATCGACTTGGCCTGGATCAATTATATAGGTTGGGCATTGATGGGATTATCACTTTTGCTCACGGTCATCTCTGGAATTGATTATTTTTTAAAAAATAAGAA
Organism: uncultured Candidatus Izemoplasmatales bacterium; assembly: GCA_964459895.1. Lineage (GTDB taxonomy): Bacteria > Bacillota_I > Bacilli_A > Izemoplasmatales > Hujiaoplasmataceae > JAAYZB01. Next base: position 101 of record CAYWOK010000004.1, on the reverse strand, counting down.
TATCATCCTAGAATCAATATAAAGCATAACGAGTTGATGAACGTATTATAATATTTGACTTTGCTCGATAAACATAGGAGGCCCATATGGCAGACGAAAAA
>CAYWOK010000003.1:0-46731 GCA_964459895.1 uncultured Candidatus Izemoplasmatales bacterium | reverse complement strand
GAAAATTGAAACGATCATCATTCCGTCCGGTCGTAGCGCGGTCGATGTATGAGTTTACGACGATGTATTTCATTTCTTCAGCATACTTCAAGCAAACGCGCATCTGCCCTTCGATAGATTGTTCAGTTTGCTTATCGGATGAATAGCGAGCGTATATTACAGCTCTATTTTTATCCTTGTTTTCCATCATTGATCACTCTTTTTTTCAATCAAAGGACTAATACTAATAGCCACATTCTTCCCTGCTTCTATTTCGGATACAAATTTCTGAGTCATAACGAGTAACATAAATTTGCGAGAACTCGAAAGAGTTGATGATATTTTTGCGAGTAGAATATCCATTTCAGTGATTTGAGGAGCTGTTTTTAATGATTCGATTTCATTAAGAAGATTTTCAGATTTGAAACTTTGAAATTGTCCCGTTATATTCTTAAATGATATGTAGTCACTGTCTGTAACATTAGTATCTTTTGTAAAGTAATTAATATCTACCCCAAAATATTCAGATAATTTTTTTAACCACTTAAAATGAATTGACTGTGTTTTTCTATTGAACCAACTATTTATTGTGTTATACGGAATCCCTGTTTCCCTTGATAATTTCATTTTTGTAGTTTTAGTATTTGAAAGTAGAATTTCAATTTTATCGACTAATTCCATGTTTTTTTACTCCTTTGCTTGATATATGTATATATTAGCACAAAAAACAGTGCAAATGCAACATATTTGTTAAATATACATGAATATATAATAATATTGACAAATCAAGTCTCGTGACATATAATATTAGTGAGAGATATTGGGACACAAATAAAATAATATTTGGGCCAAAATAGGTGGTGAATTTAATGAATAAGAATGACAATCTAATATCTGGTGGTTTCGCAAGCATCCCTCACGATGAGCACAAGGAACTATCAAGAATGGGTGGCATCAAATCTGGAATATCTCGTAGCAAAGCCAAGTCATTGAAGCTGCAACTAAATAAATTATTGAATAAACAGATAAATTGTAGTGAATTACCTTTCTCACAATTGTTGCTGCAAGAAGATAGAGAAGTATCAGTTAGCGAAGCGCTTGCTCTGGCTTTAGTTTATAAAGGAGTAGTTACTGGGGACCCAAAAGTAATAGAATTTATTATGAAGATTATTGGTGAAATCAAAGGTAATAACGTTGTTGAAATTGATAACAATCGCACTTCAACCTATGAAGAAGCGTTGAGAAAACTTCTTGGAGAAGAATTTTAATAGAACAATGGGTAGTTGTTAACGTTACGTTGTCTAAATATATTTCGCAATATGTTCTTGAAAGGAGAATTTATATGGCAATTTATAGAAATTTTTTTATTGATCTATGGGATGAAGATGATATTCTTTGTATGACAGCTGATGAAACATATTTATATATGTACCTTAGAACTAACCCAAAAGGCACTTCATGGGGAATATACAAAATATCATTTCGTCTTGTCGAGTTTCATTTGAAATTATCTCACGAGAGAGTAATTGAAGCTTTTGAGGGCTTAATAAAGAAAGGAAAGATCACATACGATAAAGCTACAAAAGAAATAGGAATATGTGATTGGTTTACCCATAATTTTCAATCTTCTCCTAAATATATTAGAAGTATCGAGAAAGGATTTCAAAATGTTGATAGCCAAAATCTGAAAGATCAATTTAAAGATATTATTAACAAAATCAATGAATATGAAGACACTATCGATAGTGGACAAATAGTGAACTCGACACATTCTGATACTGATTCTGTTTCTAGTAAAGTTAATGATTATTCTATAAATAATTCTAGTATAATTAGAAGTTCAACGGATATTGAAGATAACGAAAAAGATAAAGAGAATTATACTCTTATAGCAGAAACCTGGAACAAAAAAATGGAAAACACACATATTTCGAAGGTAAAATATCCATTTTCGGCTTTGCGTAATAAATTGCTAAAAGAAATAATTAGAGAAAATGGAATCGAATTAGTGCTTGAAATGATTGACAAAGTTAGCAAATCCGACTTTGCCAACGGGAAAAACGATAAAAAATGGGTAATTAGCTTTTCGTGGTGTATTCAAAACTCTGAGAACTTTGCAAAGATTATTGAAGGAAATTTTGATTACAAAGACTTGCGATCAAAAGAACAGATTGCCAATTCAAAGAAGTATGCCAACAGAGATTAATTGGAACATATGCATACGATTTATTTCCTAAATAACAACTAGGGGATGACGAGACAGTATTCAAGGGGCTATATGGTATAATAAGGATAACATCAGTTCTTAGTTAATTCGGAGGAATTCTCATGAAAATCACCTGTTTACATTGTGGAAAACAGATCGACTTTGATAGCAACTTCTGCAGATATTGTGGAAAGAAAGTGACGCTAGAGACCCCCGAAAATGGCTTGCTAGACAAATCCCTGAATGATATATTTAATGCAGTTTATACTTCGCTTGTTTCTCACAGCGACTACTTAAAAGACGAATTTGATAAGGAGTTTGACACCTACAAGCACTATGAGAAAAGAGTCTTGACAGATGAACAGTATTATCGACTATTGGTTGAAATCATCTTTTACTCAGGTTTCAGAGCATCCACCGTCAATAAACATCTCAATAGAATACATCTACATTTTCCAAGTATCGAAACTGTGTGCGAATATTCTCAGCTTGATACCAACATAATTTGCGAAGATACTCTAATGATTAAAAACAAACGCAAAATCGAAGCGTGTGTTAGCAATGCAAAACGGATGAAGTCACTTATCAATAAATATGGCTCCTTTGTTGGTTTTGTTTCATCATTCGGGGATATGGCTGATGACGACTCGCTATTTACATTCAAGGAAGCATTGGAGAAGAACTTCGGATTTCTAGGGGGGCAAACGGCCTATCACTTTATGATGGATATTGGGCTTAATGTATTAAAACCTGATCGAGTAATTCTGCGTGTTTTCTCACGCCTCAACTTAATATCCGATGAGAATGATCTCAAAGGCGCGGTTCGAGTAGGCAGAGCATTCAGTAGTGCAACAGGATTTCCTATCAGGTACATTGATGTCATATTTGTGCTCTATGGTCAAATGAATCAGGAAAACATCATCAGTATCTGCACAGAAAAAAATCCCAAATGTAATATTTGTAAAGCAAGTCGATTCTGTCAGTATTCTGAAAAATCACGTAGAAACCATAAACAATAGACACAACTTATCTACTCGCTAATCCTTTTGCATTAAACGGCTGTAAATCCATTTTTTGCGAATTAAGTTCTCGCACGCACCGCTACTAAGCTCTAAAACAAGCCATTTCGTGGCTTTTTAATTTTTTTCAAAGTTGCTATATGAAACATATGAAAAATAAATTTTCTCAGTTTATTCTTTTTCAAAAAGGAAACAAGTGATATAATAAAATAAATCTTTTTCTTTTCGCTATTTTCGAGAAGGGAGAATAAATGAAAATAAAAACAGTATTGGTTTTTTTGTCTGCCATTCCATTCTTCTTATTAGGCTGTTCGTTATTTGACCCCGTTTCTTTAAACGGAATTGTAACAATGGATTCAGAAGTAAATACGGATTTTACAGATCCAGGAATAACGGCGCCAAATGGATATACAATTATAACTAACGGAACGGTCAACACAACTCGGCTTGGTCAATATACTCTTTCGTATTCGGTTCTAAACAAAGATGGAGAAACTGTCAAAGAAATGACTCGATTTGTGAATGTAGTTGATACTACGCCGCCAGAGATTTCACTTCCCGATACATTGATTATTTACTATGGCGTTCCGAACGATTATATAAAACAATATTGTACTATTGAAGATAACTATGATGAAATAGATGATTTAGAAATTAGCATCAATATAGACGAAGTAACGGATGGATTTACTCCGGGGACATATACTATAAAAATAACTATTGAGGATCTTTCGGGAAACTCAACAGAAGTTGATATGAATGCTGAACTTAGATTTGATATATTCGAAATTATTGAAACTCTTGACTATGAAGAAAACGGAATAACCAGGTTAATTTCCGATGAAGGACCTAAGGGGGAAGAAATAATTTGGATATTGTTTGAAAATGGAGATTCTGCTGCTATACAGGAAGACAATAAGATTCATTATTTTTATAGATTAAATAGCAACTATTCTTATGCTTCATTGTCTGCTTCTTGGAATTATGGGGAAGTAGATACTGCGACATTAATAGTGAGCATAAGCAGAAATTCAGATTCGTCTTCTGGAAGTGTTCATAATTTTGACATGACAATCGAAAGAGAAACTCTTGAATTAGCATTAGACTCGTATATTAATTGTGCGAGTATTTCTGAAGAAATTGCGACTCAACTTCTTAATAACAATGGGTTAGAACTAATTGTTCGAACAAAATACTTTATCGAGAACATTCTTCATTTAATTTACAAATAATATAATCTATGAATCGACAAAAAATCTATTAATTATAATTATATATCTAAGCAAGCCAACACATTTTAGGAAACAAATCAAAGTTGGATTAACTCTTTGATGGAAGATTACATTTCCTTCAGCAAAAAGGTGTAAGGAAAACAACTTTATCAAACGTTGACGGACACAAGTAAAAGCATTTATTAAAATAATATAAAGCGCCATTTCTTGGACTTCATCGTGATTTGGCGCTGTTTTTTTAAAAATCTTTCAAGTATAGATATTGAATATTACATTGAAAACATTAATAAAAAGTGATAAAATGATAATAATGAACATCACGATAATGTATATGGAGTATTTATGAATAAACGAAAGAAAGCAATAGGCTCAGTCGAGTTTGCTTCAAACTTACTAGGACTTAGGGAATTACTTGTAGATTTCAGACCAGAGAACTTCTTTTTAAATCCTGATATTAATGCAGTTTTTGATGATAAGAACTATATTATTTGTTTCAATGAAACATGGCTATGCAAAGCATCTGCAGATGAAATTATGGTAACAGCGTTTCACGAAACAAGACATGCATATCAAAAAGCTAATATTGATTTTCCAGAGTTTTTTGTTGAAAGAGAATCAATAGAAACGGTTAGACAATGGAAAATAGATTTTGATAATTATAAGCCCGCACACGATTTAAAAAATCTTGAGGGCAAGTTAGAATATCTAACTCAGTCTATTGAGCTTGACGCAATTGCGTATACACATTATCAAATGAATAAGTTGTTTTATATGGATACAGTCGTTCCGAATATGATAACCGATATTGTAAATGAACTGATGAAAAATCATAGTAAGAGGTGAATCAATGGAATTTGACATTCGGACTGAAATCAATAAAATTCAAGACAATCAAGATCCTATTAATATACATAAATTAGTTCTTTCAAGACTTAAAAATATAAATTATAAACTTTACCGATATTGCCCATTTGACGAAACGAAGGACCCCTTTAGTGATGATTTCCAACTTGAGAATACAAATCTTAACTTTAAAAATGTGCTCAACCAACAGATATATGCATCAAAGCCCAGCGGATTTAATGATCCATTTGATTGCATCATTGGTGTTTCTACTCAAACGATATTGTCAGCTATAGTAATGTCTTTTATAAATACTAATTATTTACAACATAAAATAAATAAGAATGAAACCAAGCGTATTCTAAATGGTGAAATCAACCATGAAAAAGCGTTTCAATTATTATCTCACAAGGCACCAAACTTAATCAATGATGTAATTCTGGGGATAATAAATAACAATAAAATTCAACAAAGGTTGATGCAGTCAAATAAGAAAAGAATTACTAAAGAAGAAACAAAAGAGTTATTTAGAGAGATTTTTCAAGACAAGACATTCATTGAATCATTTGTTCACAATTTTTTGAAACCAGGGTTTTCCACGAATGAATCAATTAATAAACTGCGATCACTTTTGATGAACAATTCTTTTCTAATGTCACAACTATTACTTGAACCTGTTAAAATGGATTTTGATAGTGATGGTAAAATTGTTGATTTCAATTTATCAATTGAAAAGCTTGAAACGATAGCTTTTCAACAAGGCTATAATGTAAGTCAAGAATCTTCTCAATTACGTGAGATTCTTGAAATTGCATTTAGTATTGCTCGAAAGGGTCTTGATGAGTTTTACAACCAGATTGATACTCAATTCGGAGTGACATGTTTTAGTTCGAAAAGTGATATTGCATTAATGTGGTCTCATTATGCAAAAAAACACACTGGCTTTGTTATTGAATATGATCTTAGTAATCTTTCAATTGATGATGCTGAAAAAATAACATTCCTTTTTCCAGTGAAGTATTCAACACGAAGAGCTAATCTGGATAATCGTATACTTGAGGATGTCGATTTGCTCAAAAAAGACTTCAACTATAGCGGTGCTTTTTTAGGTTCAATAATTCAGACAATTTACACAAAGGCAAATGTTTGGCGATATGAGAAAGAGTGGCGCAATATATCTCTTTTAAGTCATACGAAAAATAGAACGGTTCCATTCAAATATATTAGCAGTATTATTTTGGGTTGTAAAACTCCGCAAGAATCATTCCGATATTTTCAACATTTGAGTTCATTATTTAATGTGAGAATTAATCAGTATAGACTTGATGATGATTCATACAAACTTGTGTTGATTGAAAATGTGATTGAAAACTTTAGATGATATGAGACTATTTTACATTTCGAAGAAGAAAGTGATTATTTTAATGGTGAAAATATAAATAATATTGTAAGGAGGAATAATAATATGAAATTAGATGAATTTCTTAAAAAGAATAACGATTTATTGGACAAAAAAGAAATAGTTTCTGGGTTCTTTGATTGCTTTAATAAAAATGATTTCAATTTTAGAGGAATATATGTTATATCCGATTCATACAATGATGGTGTTTATTTAGGAAGTGCGTATGCAAAAACAAGAACAGTCGGGAAAAGATTAGCTCAATATTTAAGCGAAACAGATACAGGGAATACCCTCGCAGATGCATTATTAAGAAATAAAAAAGCAACCAGTAAAAGTGAAGCAATATTAGTAATAAAAACTTATAAGATTATAGCGTTTGAACATAAAGATTTAGAGTATGATTTAATTAATGCAACAACTGATTTAATGAATGATTCTGGAAATCATTAAAAATTGATATGGATGGGAAGGTGACAGATTATGAATGCTAATTTTATAGAAACAAAGAAAAACAATTACAAGTTAAAAATTGATCAAATTGCAAAAGAGGCTTTCAATGCTGAACAGAAAGAAATAGCTAAGAAAATTATTGATGATGCATCAGAAAATAATATAGATGCAATTTATCAGTTAATTTCTCAACGAGTAAAAACAGGGTTTGTTTTTGATTCTGCTCCTGAAGTGAATCATAACTGTGTGTCTTTAGCAGAAGACAATCCAAATTTGTATATTAAGTCAAAAGAAAATCCTTTGAGATTTATTGAGCATAAGTTAATCATTGGAGAAAACTATGATGCTCTCAAAAATCTACTCAGTACTTATATTGATTCTAACACGGGGAAAGGGTTGGTTGATATTATATATATTGATCCACCTTATAATACAGAGTCAGCTAAAACAGAGGGAAATGATTATAAGGAACTTGTTGAAGCAAGCAAATTTATCTACAGGGATAAATATACTAGAGATGGTTGGCTTAACATGATGAACGAACGCATAAATCTTGGAAGAAGTCTTCTTTCTGACGAAGGGGTTATTTTTATTTCTATCGATGATACCGAGCAAGCTTATCTAAAAATCCTTCTGGATGAAGTTTTTGGAGAACAGAACTTTGTAAATAACCTTATGTGGGGCTCCACGGCAAAGGTAAAAAAGATGCGTGGACGAGAACATTACAGCAATACACGCTATGTTATGCAAAAGATAAAAAGCGATTAGCTCCTTGGACTAAAACTGCAAGTGTCAATTATGTTTTTTCGAACCCTGATAATGATCCAAAAGGAGAATGGTTCTCTGGAAGCATTTCATTTAATGAAGCAAGATCTAACCGGTTGCACAGAAATTATTACAAAGTAGTATCACCTTCAGGAGTCGTTTGGGAACGTCAATGGCAATGCAGTAAAGAAGAAATGGATGATTACGTAAAAAATAGAGATATATTTTTCGGTTATCCACCAGAGTATAACCATACACCAAGATTAAAAGTTCGGCCGGGGAAGGAAATTGAAATTATTCCTGAAAACATAATTGATGGAGTAGGAACCACTAAAAGTGCGGTTACGGAGTTAAAAAAAATCTTTTTGCACAATCTATTTGATTACCCCAAACCAGTCGGACTTATCAAACACCTTATTTCTTTGCTATCTAAAAAGGATTTAATTGTTCTGGATTTCTTTGCGGGTTCAGGAACCACTGGACATGCAGTAATGGAACTTAATGAAGAAGATGGCGGATCAAGAAAATTCATACTTGTTACAAATAATGAGAATAACATCGCTACCGAGGTCACTTGGGAAAGATTATTTAGAGTCATTAATGGTGTTGGGTCAAACGGCGAAAAAATAGACTGGAAGTATTCGAAAAAGAAAGCATCTCTAACAAACAATGAAGTCCGAACATTTGATATCAAATATCACGAATTAAAACTCAATGATTTTGATAAAGCGAAGGAACTAATTCCTATTGCTGAAAATCAATTTAAACTACTTAATGAAAACTATAAACCTAAGGGAAAGTTTGATATTTATAACGAGTTATCAAGCTTAAATCCCTATAAAAAGAATTAATCATGCAACTAACCAGTATTCAATCTCGAGCGGTTGAGCAGATTTTGTCTTATTATAATTCGTCAGCAATAGTTAAGGTAGACTTTAAATCACCAACTGGTAGCGGCAAAACGTTGATGGCTACTTATTTTGTCTCATCTTTAATTGATCGAAACCCTAATGATCAATTCGTTTTTGTTATTGCAACACCTTCCTCATCCAGCTTACCTTTCTTTTTTGAACAAAAGATTAATCTTTATAAAAAGGATTTACCTTTCAGCAAGTTTGATGTAGAGTATATTGAATCTCCTTCATCAAGCAAGGCAGATAATACCGAATCAACACCTAAAATATTTCCAAAAATAAACAAAGTATATATATTTGGTAAATCTACTTTCGGTAAAGGAAGAATTTTTACTGAAAGAAACATTATAGACGACTTTGTAAAAATAATTAATACTAAAGGTTATCATCTTATTTACATTCGTGATGAAGCTCATATTGGCGGTAAAATTTCGAGTGATGAAGAAACCAAACGATTTGAAGATTTGATGCAGAATAATGCACATTTCGTGATTAATATGACTGCAACACCAGATTATAAGGCGGATACTATTAAAGTTATCATTAAAGAGAGTGAATTAAATGACCGAAGGATAAACGATGATAAGTGGTTATTAAAAACATCTTTAATACCTTTACTGAATAGAGATATATCGGATGATGATCTTTTATCCGATGCTATTATGCAATTCAAAGAAATAAAAAATGAGTATATAAAGCTTGAAAGTCAAGGTGTTTTCATTCGTCCAACCATGCTTATTCAAGTTGATAACGAACCATCAAAACAACCTGAAAAGAAAGGCTTTTTTAATAGTATAGAAAAAATCAAGATAACATTGACTAATAATGGAATTTCATGGATTCAGTACTTTGGCGATAATGATAAGGATTCGAATAGAGTATATAAAGATAAATTTACACTTGACGAGATTACTCAAATTGATAATGAAATTGATGTTGTTATTTTTAAGATTGGCCCTTCAACTGGATGGGATATACCAAGAGCGTGTGTATTATTGCAATTAAGAAATGTATCATCTGAAATACTAAATACACAAACAATTGGTCGTATAAAAAGAAATCCATATCCAAACTTGGCGAAAAATGATATTACAGATAAATACTTCATTTACTCCAATGCTCCGAAAATAGATGATGACATAGTTATATATCGATATGATGTTAAAAATAACTTAATAAATGATGAGCTCGCTGTAATAAAAATAATCAATAAATCACAATTTTCAAGAAGAGTTTCAGAAGATAAGATTCGTAAAGGTATTAACGAATTTTTAACCACGAATAAAAACATACTAATTCAAGAAATAAAGAATTTGTTTGTGGTTAATAGTAAGGGTATAGATATTTACAAGAAAGAACGGCTATCTTCAAACAACCACATTCTTTATACTGAAATTCAAAATGTATATATTTTTCTCAAGGAAATAGATAGACTTAAAGAAAACAAGTCATACGTTTTTGATGCATGTAAATCTTTAATTGATACGTTTTATCATATAGAATTAAAAGGGACACGGCTATACTCAGATGTTCTATTATTCAAAGAGCATTTATATTTAGTTTTATTGTCTAAATACTTTAAGGAGTTAGATAATATTATTAAAAAGAACTGCCCATTTATAGCGACTTACAAAGTTGAACTATTAAAATATGATCCAAGACAATATGTTCAAGTATATGATGGAAAAGTATTGGAAGCAGATATGGACGATTATGATACCTATATGTTTAATATTAAGAAGAATGATAAATCGAGTACACTACAACCACTAGATTCTAATCCTGAAATAACAGTATTTGACAAACTTGGAAAAGAATTATATAGGTTGGATGATTTAGTTAAGGTTTGGTGCAAAAACCTTACATCCAGTAATATAAATGGTGAATACATTGATGACAGTCATTCATTTAGACACAGTTACTTTGATTATATTATCAAATTTTCAAATGATGCATTCTTATATATTGAAGTAAAATCGGAAAATGATATAGATCCTGAAAAAACAGCAATGTTACAACGTGCATATGCAGATTATTTTGCAAAAAAAGAATTAACATTGTTTGAACATCCGCTTGTTATTAGTATTTGGAAAGTTGATGAAAATAAAAACATTAACCAAGAATCATTTTATGATAGAAATTTTATCAAAGATGATTTAAATACAAAAACATATAAAGAATTGATAAACTACATAGCAAAATTGTAATCAGGTTTTTATTTCAAATGAATGGGAGAAAATAACTGATGATTTACCTGAACTTTTAGAACCACTGATAACTCATCATATTGCAGGGCAAATTAAGCCAAGTGCAGAATCAGATTATTATGTCCTTTATCCATACGTTCCTGGTATTGAAAAGAGAATCCCGATAGTTCTTGATGATTACCCAAAGACAAAAAAGTATCTTTTTCAGAATTACGACCGCTTGGCTGGAAGGAATTATGTTGAAAAGAGCAGTAAAGAGTGGTTTGAAATATGGGTAGCTCATCAGCCAAAATCTTGGGCAAGAAAGAAAATCGTCTTTAGAGACATATCAGAAAAACCAACATTTTGGTTAGCAGATTGTGGGTCCATTGTAAATGGTGATTGCTATTGGATGGAGTTTTCTGACGACCTAAATGAAGATTATATCTGGCTAAGTTTAGGTGTCGCAAATAGTGAATTTATTACACAATATTATGATTGGAAGTTCAACAACAAGCTTTATGCCGGTAGAAGACGCTTTATGAGTCAATACGTTGAGCAATTTCCTCTGCCCAACATTAATGATGAAATATCCAAGAAGATCATTGAAACTACAAAAAAAGCTTATTATGATAATGAAAATCAAATAAGCCAATATTTATCTGTTATAAATCAATTAGTGAGAGATGTATTTAATCAAAAAAAGAACTAGGCAATGGAATTTGTATTTTTGTGTTTTGAACTTTTCCACCAAATAACGTATAAAAATTGAAAAAGTAATTTCCAGTTACTAATTGAATATTATCTATTACAAATGTATTATCTGGTCTTCTTGTGGCAAGCATAATTAAATATCTTACATCAGAACATTTAACATTAACACCGTTAAATTCAATACCAATTTCAGTGTCTGAATCGGGTCTATGTAATCCTAAATCAATTGTTGGAGACATCTGTAGTTTTACTTCCAATAATTGATTTTTTATATCTGGGAAAGCTCCGTCATCTGAAGCATTCATATATCCTAAGACACTACATGCTAACTTATGTGCCTCATCAGCTCGTGTTCTCTCTTGTACGATATTATTATTTGATAAAACTCTCCCAATTAATGGACGCAAAGAGTTGAATAAAGTAGTATTTGATAAATAACTATGATTATTAGGATTAGAATTTGCATCATATAATCGAATATTATTTATTGCATTTGGATTTTCAGTGTATATTAGATCTGCCGATTCTTCCGACACAATATTTTCATTCAATGTTACTACACGTGCTTGATACTTAGATGTGAGAGTTCCTGTTGTGTCAAGAACTTCTAATTCGCTACCAGTGACAATTTTAATTTTGGTTACAATATCATTTTCATCAATTTTAATGATAGCATATCGCCTTACTGGGTCAATTTCATCATTCCAAATCTGCAAATTGTTGGATTTTTGAGTGTATACATCTAGATTTTGACAAGGGAATTTAGGTTTTGTTTTCTTAAAAGATTTTGGAATTTCATAATCAAGTGCTTCACAGATTTTTTCCTTTATAATTCTTGATCTAGTTCTCAAAGCTAATCCAGCTAAATTCAAGTTCCTTAGGTTTATATTCAACACAACGGAGCTGAGGGGATTCGAACTATAGAATTTTGCTATTTTATTGTAAAATATGTTACTTAGAAACAATTAAGCACACAAAAGTCTCGTGTGTGTAAACATAAAAGTGGCTAAAAATATGTTACATCGGGAAAGTCGAGGCACTTTTGTATTGCACTTCGCACAACTCAAAGCAGATTGTTTGTAAGAACATGTTTTATGGCGATAATCTATTTGATCGAAACTTTGAATCAGAAATATAGCATAACCTAAATTCAATTGCAAAATAATCTTTATGAAAAATATAGTTCGGGTATTGCCTAATGTTGGGCGCCAGAAATAAATATGGCAGATATTATTTTTAATAATATCTGCTTTTTTGTTAATTAGTCATTTTGATGATTCTAGTGCAAAATATCATTTCAAATTAAAAAAGATGTTGTTTGGATAACAAAAGGTTCTATGTTCGACTTAGGAAGATGGAGCATCAAAAAGATTTTTTCCAGATTATTCGAATCAAGGTAGTTACCCGAGCGCGTCCTGTTTTTTAGAAACCCTTCAAAGCCAAAATATCGATTCCATCGCAGTTCATGGTACTAACGCTCCCTCTATCAATCAGTTTGGAAGCGAATTCTCGCAACTGAATATTGCACAGCCATGGAGCAGGTTTTTCTCAAGATGGTGTTTTCGTGGTTTACAGGTTGATAATGGTTCTCCAAAATCGATTTCATGTCCTCGGGATAAAAACGCAAAATAACTCATTTACCTTCAGGATGATCTTCTGTTAAAAAACAAAATACTTTTTTGATAATATTGACAATTTAAAACGTCTGTGATAAAATTAAATTAGATGATAAAACGAAACGTTTCGTATTTGGAATTGCTATCGGTCATATTTTTTTGGAAAACAGAACGAAACGTTTCATATTTGTATGGAGAACTATTATGAATATTAAAAAACTTATTTTTGAAAGCCAAACTATTAAAGGGGTTTTTTCGGTTTGCTCATCAAACAAATATGTAATTAAGGCCGCATTTGCAGAAGCAAAGGAAAATCGCATTCCTGCTTTAATTGAGTCAACTGCTAATCAAGTAAATCAGCTTGGCGGATACTCAGGCATGACGCCCGAGATGTTTCGCGATTATGTTTATGGTATTGCCGACGAATGTAATTTTGACAAAAATAGCATCATACTTGGTGGCGACCATCTTGGTCCGCTTATTTGGAAGAATCAGAGCGAATCAGACGCAATGCAATACGCAATCAATTTGATAAGTGATTATGCTAAAGCGGGATTTCAAAAAATTCATATCGATACAAGTATGAAACTTGCTTCTGATTCAAAAAATATACGACTATCTGATGAAATAATTTCTCGACGCGCCTCTATCTTGATTAAATGCTGTGAGTCGGCCAGAAAAGGTGAAGTTGCTTATGTAATTGGCAGTGAGGTTCCTGTCCCAGGAGGAACAGCCTGCGATACTGAATCGATGCAGATAACGAAGGTTTCTGACCTGCAAAGCACGCTTATTTGTTTTGAAAATGCATTGAAAGCGTCTGGGCTTGAACCTGTGTTAAAAAACATTATTGGCGTCGTAATCCAGCCTGGAGTTGAATTCGGAGATGATGAAATACATCAATACAATCGAAAGAAAACAGTAGAATTAACAAATTTCATACACTCTCAGAATAATCTCGTTTATGAAGGACACTCGACTGATTATCAACCAAGAGAACTTCTTCGTGAAATGGTAGAAGACGGAATTAGAATATTAAAAGTCGGACCGGCATTGACCTTTTACTTCCGAGAAGCCTTATATGCCTTGGAAAGAATTGAACGCGAATACCCGTTTTCAGAATATTCCTCTATTAGAAGCGTTTTTGAAAGAGAAATGCTTTCTTCGCCCGAGAAATGGATCGACTACTATACTGGATCAGATGTTGAACTCAAATTGAAAAGACACTTTAGTTATAGTGATAGAATCAGGTATTATTCAAATACGACCGCAGTTAACATGGCAATAACAACATTAATTAGAAATTTATCTACAATTACCATTCCGTTAAGTCTGCTGGCAGAATATCTCCCTGTGCAATATCAAAGAGCTATAAGAAAAACAATCAAGATTGATCCTGAAAGTCTTATAGTAGATAAAATTAGAGACGTTATAAAAGATTACATATATGCTATTAAATATTAGATTGGAGAAAATGCGATGAATTCATATCAAAGAATTGACCCAAAAAGAGTTCCAAAACGAAAACTGTATTCTGGTGATGAAATACCCGCTATCGGAATGGGCACATTTGGATCTGACCGGTTTACAGCAGAGCAAGTTTCGAACGCAGTATATGGCGCGGCAAAAATAGGCTATAGGCTTTTTGATTGCGCTTCAGTATATGAAAACCAAGCTTTGATTGGGGATGTGCTAAAAAAAATTCAGCTTGAGGGAATTGAACGAAAAGAATTATTTATCCAAAGTAAAGTATGGAACGATATGCACGGACCAGGCGACGTACTGCTGTCTGTAGCTCAGACCCTGAAGGACCTGAAACTAGATTACCTTGATATGGTTTTCTTACATTGGCCATTCAGAAATTATCATGATCCGGGGTGCGATACGAATTATCGCAATAAAAAATCCCACGCATATATTCATGAGGAATTTATGGAAACATGGTTTCAACTAGAACATTTATATAGAATAGGCATAGTGAGAAATATTGGAACTTCTAATATGACAGTTGCCAAGATGAAACTTTTATTAAGAGATTGCACTGTCAAACCAATGGCAAATGAAATGGAACTTCATCCATGTTTTCAACAAAATGAATTGTTTAAATTTTGCATAGAAAATAATATTCAACCTATAGGCTTCAGTCCAATTGGATCACCTACTAGGCCAGATAGAGACAAAAGTGAAAATGATTTTGTGGATATAGAGGATCCGATTGTGGTTCAAATCGCTATAAATCACAAAATTCATCCGGCAAATGTATGCATTAATTGGGCAGTCCAACGAGGACAAATTCCTATTCCTTTTTCGGTCAAAGAATTAGAATACTACAATAATTTGAAATATGCTGTTGAAGAGCTTTTATCTCCTGAAGAAATGGAAATGATCAAGCAATCTGATAAAAACTGTAGACTAATCAAAGGGCAGGTGTTCCTTTGGAATGAAGCCGATGATTGGCATATACTGTGGGATGAAGATGAAGTTATCAGAGATAAATAGCATAATCAACGAAAGGAGGACAATGCCTTTATGGGCCACAACAATGAAAGAATCATGAGAGCAATTACCATAAAAACAAACGCAATATCAAAAACAATAACAGCAGAAAATCCTACTGGCGAAAAAGGTAATGCGTGCAAAGCCACTTTAGGCACGGGAGCGAGCGCGTCAAGGGATCTTGGAATCGGATATAAAGTCTCTCCCTCGATGATAATTAAAGCCAATTCAACTTTCGTAATTGCCGACATTAAAGGAGAGGGAATCATCAACAGTTGCTGGTTTGGAGGCGACATCACACGGGATTTTATTCTTAGAATATATTGGGATGATAGCAATTACCCAGCGGTGGAATGCCCGCTTCCTGATTTTTTCGGCAATGGGTGGATCAATAATCTGAAATCGCCTTTTTTAGGACCATTTTTCAATTTGAACTCAATGCCAATATGCATTAATCCAAATAATTCTTTAATGTGTTTTTGGCAAATGCCGTTTAAAAAATCATGTAAGATTACACTAGAAAACCGTACCGATTGCAATTTGTGCTCATTCTACCAAATCAACTATAGCGAAGAAAAAATTGATGAAGATCTGTTGTATTTTCATGCCCAGTTTCATCGAACAAATCCAATTCCTTTTAAGAATAATCATATTATTTTGAATAATGTCCAGGGCCAAGGCAATTATGTGGGTACTTCGCTTTCTGTAGGTTTAAACAGTGGTGGAAATTGGTGGGGAGAAGGGGAAGTAAAATTCTATATCGATGGTGATAAAGAATTTCCTTCGATAGCTTCAACAGGTACTGAAGATTATTTTGGAGGGTCATTCGACTGGGAAGTCGATGGGAAGTATACTTTATACTCAACTCCATTTTGTGGAATGCATTATTTCTGCGATTCAGATGGGTTATATAACCATCAGCAAAGATTCGCAATGTATCGCTGGCATTTGCTTGATCCGATTCATTTTCATTCAGATCTTCATATTGAAATTCAGGATCTAGGCTGGTACGTTCTTGGCGACAAATACAAGCCAAGACAAGATGATTTTTCGAGTGTTGCATTTTTCTACCTGAATCAACCGCAAACAAATTTACCTTTTTTTCCAGATAGGGATTTTCTCAAGAATATTTAATTTAATGAATATATATTATTAGGAGAAATGATATGAAAAACAAAGGATTTTTGATTCTAATCGCAGGGATAATATCTATACTTTCGGCTTGTGCAAACAATTCAACTCAGTATTCAACTACTACCACGGTCCCAACCACAAACTCTATTTCTAGTGGCGACACCTCTGTTACGGATCAAACTTCATCTACATCTACTACATATGAAAGAACCTCAATCAGTTTTGTCGGCGTTCAAGACACAGATATGTCGAACTTGCTAAACGGACTGTCAGCTGAGGGAACCGGAGAAACTATAAGGGATAATCGTTGGACACAACTATATAGCGATGAATTAAATATCGATGTAACTTATGAGTGGATCGCACTAGGTTGGGATAACAAGCGGGAAAAACTAGGACTAGATCTAGTGTCTGGAGAAATGGTCGATTGCGTAGTGTTTGATGATATAGGTATGGCGATTAACACATACGAAGCGGGATTAACAATCAGTCTTCAAGACTTGTTTGACCAGTATGCATCAGACTTGGTTAAGGAATTCTATTCAACTGAATCTGCACAAAATCTTCTCAAGGAGTGTATCGCCGACGGAGAATTAATTGCAATTCCTGAAATTGCAAGTGATCTTGTTCAGTCGCCCATGATGTTTATCCGGAAGGATTGGTTAGAAAATTTAGGGTTGGACGAACCCGAAAACAGAGATGACGTTCTGAATATCATTCGAGCATTTCGAGATGACGATCCTAATCAAAATGGAGTGAAAGATACATATGGTATCGGGCTAACTGGTAATTTAGTGCAATATGTCGGCATGCTCAACGGTTTCTCAGAAATGTTCGGCGGTCTTCCATATATTTGGTACGAAGGACAAAGTGGAGAAATTCAATTCGGTGGAGTCGAAGAAAGCACATTCGATTCTCTGACGGTATTAGCAGATCTATACAGCAATGATTATATTGATAGAGAATTCATTACAAAAACAGAAACCACTCTAAACGATGATATTGCTAACGGAAAAGTCGGGTTGGTTTTCGCTCCTGAATGGCTTTGCTGGAATGCAATAAAATCATCATATATAAATAATCCCAATGTTGACTGGGTAGTTCTGCCGATATTAGACGAAGACGGGATTTCCGACACAATCAATTCGGAAGTATATGCTAGAGGATATATTGGAATTAACAGCAGTTTTGAGCACCCAGAAAAAATCATCCAAATGATCAATCTGTACTTCGATACAGTCTGGGGGGAAAATTCGAATCCTGAGTTCTATTTTTCAAATACCCAATTTGACAATTTGTGGCACCTCTCGCCGATTCAATTTCTCAATCCGGTCGCATCGTATGATTATGAAACTTTACAAGGATTAATTTCCGGAGAATTGACTGAGGATGATGTGACATCGATTTTATGGCAGACATATCAAATTTATTTAAAACATGAATCAGGAGTTGAAGCCTTGACGCCTAGTGAATATGCTCTATATATTTCAACAAAAACGGATGCTATAAAAAGTATATATTATAGTTCTGTAGACACAATTACCAGCTGGAAATTGGTTCTTAATTCGAGAACAACAATCGGAAGTATTCAGACGGATGCGTATATTCAAATCATTCGAGGCAATACTTCAGAGACCGCAAGAGATGTTTGGGACGATTATGTTTCACAATGGTATTCGCGAGGAGGCACAGCGCTTCTCGAAGAATATAACGATTGGTATACAAACATAATAAATTCTGATTAATTTCTTTCAAAGGAGACTCATGATTAAGAAATTTAAAAAAGAGTGGATTTTTCATCTTTTTATGTGGCCGTCACTTATCATGCTCATAATATTTCATTTCATACCTCTTTATCAAGGCGTTGTAATGTCTTTTCAAGATTTCAAACCTGCTAAGGGGTTTTTTGGAGTGCAAGAATGGGTCGGATTAGAGAATTACGCGTTTTTATTTAGTTTGCCTTCATTTTCCGAAGCATTGATAAATACGATAATAATTTCAATTTTCAAAATGATCTTGATGATTATTGTACCGGTAATGGTCGCTGTTCTTATAAATGAAGTGACGTCCAAAAAATTGAAGAAAGTGATTCAAACTTCTATTACATTACCGCATTTCATCTCTTGGGTGTTGCTCGCAGGGATATATATCAGTATTTTATCTCCGTCAGAAGGCGCAGTAAACACAATCTTGAATTTCTTTGGGATAAAGTCAATATATTTTCTTGGAGACGGCAAATTTTTTAAAGTCACAATCATAATTACAGATCTTCTAAAAGAATTCGGGTTTGCCAGCATTATATATCTCGCCACTATTTCTAACATCGATCAAGCCCAATATGAAGCTGCGGATGTAGATGGCGCAAGTCGGTTTCAAAAGATATTCTACATTACTATTCCCAACATGCAGATGATTATCGTATTAATGACAGTTTTAAGTTTAGGAAATATTTTGAATGCAGGATTCGATCAAGTATACAATATGATAAATAGCGCCGTAGTACATGATGGTGAAATTCTTGATACTTTGATTTATAAAATGGGATTTACTCAGTTTGAATACAGTTTATCAACTGCTGCAAATATGTTCAAATCAATAGTATCGCTTGTCTTGATTGGCACTGCATATTTATATGCATATAAAAAATATAGTTATGTGGTGTTTTAGTATGATTAAAACTAAAGCGAATAAGCTAAGAAAAATGGATATACCATTAGTGTTAATCACTGTTTTTTTGATTTTTCTTACCCTAATTACAATTTTTCCTTTGATAAATATTTTAGCGATTTCCTTGAGTTCAGCATCTCAAGCTGCAAAGGTTGTATTCATTCCTAAAGGATTCACACTGCAGTCTTACGCTTTTATTCTTCACAACGCGGCTTTTTGGAAAGCTGTAGGTGTATCTTTAATGCGCATTATCATCGGACCAGCTGTAAATTTGCTTTTTGCCATTTTTCCAGCTTACGCGTTAAGCAAAAGGAAAAAGCAATTTTCATCTAGAACAATCTATGCCTGGGT
This sequence comes from uncultured Candidatus Izemoplasmatales bacterium, assembly GCA_964459895.1. GTDB lineage: Bacteria > Bacillota_I > Bacilli_A > Izemoplasmatales > Hujiaoplasmataceae > JAAYZB01. The sequence continues at coordinate 26,760 of CAYWOK010000003.1, read as the reverse complement.
ATTTTTTATTTCCACTATTTTTGGCGGAGGAGTAATTCCTTGGTTCATGATGATCAAAACCGTGGGATTGTATAACAGTTTTTGGGGGCTTATCATTCCGGGAGCCGTCTCGGCAGGCAATATAATTCTATTATTGAACTTCTTCAGAAGTATCCCAGTTGAAATGGAAGAAGCCGCAATTATGGATGGGGCGAGTCAATTTCGAATTCTCATTCAAATCTATCTCCCTCTTTCTAAAGCTGCGATTGCCACTATACTTTTATTTTCAATCGTCGGACATTGGAACGGATGGTTCGATGGCATGGTGTTATTAAAAGATCCTAATAAATACCCGCTTCAAACATATTTACAGTCCATAGTAGTTGATCAACCGCAAATGTCAACTTCAAATAATGATTGGGGCAATTATGATTTAATATCGCAAAAAACTACAAATGCAGCACAGATTTTCATTTCGATTTTACCAATGATCATCCTTTATCCTTTTTTTCAGAAATTTTTTGTCAAAGGGCTTATTATTGGCGGTATCAAATCTTAACAAATTTCATCAATCAATTCCTAATGTATAATATACAAAATTTGAGGTGGCTTATGAAAAAATTCTATATTGGCGTTCTTTTCGTGATTCTTCTATTTGCAATATTTGGTTGCACGGAAGCAACATTTACTACAGGCCAGACAACTAATATTACTACGTCCGCCTCATCAACTTCATCTCAGTTATTATCCACTACGGATAACATAAATTATTATAATGATGAATTAGATAACCCTTTAGCGGGGACAGATGTAGGAGGTGTAGATATTTTGAACTTTAGTGAAACCGAAAGCAAGTTTACTCTCGAAAATGAAAATATTCGAATTGTCTTTAACAGTGATAACGGATCAATCAATGAAATCTGCAACAAAATGTCCAAAATATACTTTACTCGCAACAACCAGACCAGTTTTGGTATAAAAATTCAAAAACGAAATACCGAATTGTTATTTAGTACTTTCTCATATTCAGTTATTGAAGATATCGCTGAAGTCAAGTCGATACGCCTGATTTGGGTATTTGCTCACACTTTGACAGCTATTATTGATGTCCATTTGCATGTTGAAGACTCCGAAGTCGTTTTCAATCTGCAAATTCTAAATAATGATCCTAACGATCCAGTCGTCAGTGTTAAGTATCCAAATATAGAAAATTTCGGTTCGCTATATCTCCCGGAAAGAGACTATTTCGCTTCTCCAATCGCATCCGGGTATCTTTTCAATAACCCTACATTTAATTTCAATTCCGAAGTATTCCGCGGAATCACTAAAGAAGAAGGTATATATCCTTCGGGATGGAATAATCCGATGCAATTCATGGCTTACTACAGCGAAGGAATCGGTGGATTTGTGCTGTGGACTCGAGATTCGGGTTCCACAATCAAGAGTTACGAGTTCATCGGAAAAGGCACAGATAAGTTAACCACGGGAATTTACCACTATCTTGACGACTCAGCGATAACAGATGTGAATTTCAACTATGACATTGCCATAAGCTGTCTCTCCCAAGGATATTGGGAAGAAGCAGCTGATATGTACCGAGATTGGGCAATCAATCAGCCCTGGGGAGATAAAGGAAAACTAAGTGCTCGCACCGATATTGATTCTTCTCTATTTGAAGAAACTGGCCTGGTAAACTTTGGAATTCGTGGCGATGGTTCAACATATTGGCTTGATTTGTCGTCTATATATGATTTGTATCATGAAAAAATCAATGCAAAAATCACAAATATATTCTTAAACAGTTGGCAAAGAATTCATTTGTCAAATGAGTTTAATTCAGATTGGGATTCATATTTTCCTGCTAATCTAAATAACGTTTTTATAAATCAAATCAACAGTTATGACGATCAGTTCATTTTATTTGAATTTAATACACTTTATAATAAAAACTACTTCAAGACCGTTGTAGACGGTTGGGCTGACAGGGCAGTACGAAATTTTAACGGTACGAAAAGCATATTTTCTTGGCGAAGTGGGTCAGATTTCAGAGAGTGGTATTTCATATGTCCTTCAACTGAAGAATGGGTAGATTTTTCTTTCAGCAAGGATCAAGAAATGCTTGAATACGGTGCAAACGGATTATATCATGATGTAGGGGTGGCGGCTGTAGCTCCCAGGATGTGTTTTGACTCTTCGCATCCTCACGGAACCAGAATAAACATAATTGAGGATTACATTGAAATTGAACGACAAAGCAAACAATTGGCAATTGATAATGGCAGCAATTCCGTCGGACAAGAATTAATTTTCGAACAGCTTTTGCCATATGTAGATTTTTATCAAGCGCGAGCTAATGCCGGTTTACTTTCATGGATGGAGAGCGACCGTTTCCGTGGACTATTGGAAAACGGAAGCGCAAACAAAATACCTCTCTTTGATTATGTGTATCATGAATATGGAGGCCTTCGAGTTGATGGCTTTATGATGCCTTTATCGGAAATAGGCGGCGGATACTACTATACGCTTGCCAAAACTGTACTGGAAGGAGGTCTGCCAGAATTCAATTATGAATTTATGCCAACAACGCTTCAATATGATGAAATCGATATGGACATGCTCGCTTTTGTTGGAGAATTGGCAAAAGCTCGAACTGACTATGGAAAGAACTACCTCGTCTATGGCAAAATGGTCAAAGCTCCTAACACAGGATTAGGCAAAATAACGTTTTCGTTTCGAAACTCAAATATTGTTTTGGGAAATGAAATCCTTCAAGGCTCCATTATTGTTGACAAAGTAGTCACTTCGGCTTTTCAAAGCAACGGAAAGACCGCTATATTTCTTTGCAATATAACCCCAGAAGATCTTGAATGCAATTTCATACTGCAGGCAGAAAGGGACTATGGAATTGAATTCGGTAGTGTATATATAAATGGCGTCAAACTCGGCGATATAGTCGATGGAAAGGCAAATATCAGTCTTTCGTTGAATTCGCGAGAAGTAATGATGATAGAGATTTATTAATTTAAAAAATATTAATAAATAAAGGAGAAGAAAATGGAAAAGAAATTTAAAGTATTGCTAGTCATGTTTTTAATGATTCTTGGAGTCGGCGCAATGAGCGCGTGTGGAGGACAAACAACCACTGCAGCCTCTACTACTACATCTGCAGCAACTTCTACAACGAGTGTTTCTGCCGGAACAACAACTTCTGCGACGACCACTAACACGACCAGTTCTGCGGTGACAACACAAAGCACTGTTGTAATCCCTGAAGACACTTTGGTCGACGAGTTGGATTCAACCATAGCTTTCTATCGTTTCAATGAAGGTGAAGGAGTTGTGATTGCCGATGAAACAGGTAATCATGACGGCATTTTGGTGAATTCGACCGAGAGCACTTGGGTTGCTGGTGCATACGGATCAGCTCTGAATTTATCGGGGCCAGAAAACCAATATGTCCAAATACCAAATTCGGAAGATTTCACCCCAGTAAGTTTAACTTTGGAATTAATATTCAAAATGCCTGCCGGGTCTCAATATCGTACCGATCACAGACTTTTGTTCAAAGATGGTCAGTTTGATATTCATCTATGGAATCCAGCCTCGGGAAACAGCGGAATCTATTTCATGCTTAAAACGGCCAGCGACCCTGCTTGGACGGACAGGATAACTCTTGACGGCAACATCTATGACAATCAATATCATCACATCGCCTTGACGTACAACGGATATACCGGCCAAGTGAATGCGTATTTTGATTACCAACTAGAATCATCAACAAATATAGGTCCAGGACAAGTACTTTATAACGATAACGATCTTTATATTGGGGGAGCATACTGGGCGGGAGCCCCACAGCAATGCAGCACTTCAATAATTGATGCGGTAAGAATCAGTTCTGAACAACTCGCACCATCACAATTTTTGGGAAGCACTTCAAGCGTCGATGTTGCTGATCCTGGCATTTACGGCGATCAACAAGTCTTGGCATATGATTTCTCTGCCCAATCTACTAATCTTGTCAGAGATCAGTACGGAAGATTCGCTGGAGAACTAATCAATGTCTCTGATTATGAAACAGCTTATACAACCGATGAAGAAACGGATCTTATCAATTTTGACGGCGTTAATCAATATTTGACAAGTTCCTATGAAGAAGCTATGATGACTGGTGACTTCTCTCTTGAAATGAGTATAAAACTTGACTCAGAAGCAAAAACTCCTGGTGATTATGCTCTCGTGTTCAAAGATCTTGCATATCTAATCAATATTTGGGTAAACGGTGATGATTGCAATGTTGTTTTCAAATTCGGAGTAAATGACAAATTCAATCAAGAAAATTGGATAACTTATGAACTCTTTGATAATCAATATCATCATTTGGCAATGTCATATGATCAGGAAACAGGAATTATGACAGCGTACATTGATTACAATGAAGTCTTTACTCTTTCATTCTCGGAAGAGGAAATTTTAGCTGCAAACTTCGGGCTAGACACTCTGTATCTAGGTGCGGCTTACTGGGTAGATGCGCTGCAACGGCCATCGCCAGTATCTGTCGATTATCTAAAAATATATAATTATCCTCTTGAAAAAGAACAATTTACGGGATATGTTCCTCAACAAAGCATGATAATCGATTATGATTTCAGTCTTGTCGATGGTTCAACAGTTCTTGATCAATCTGGAAATGAATTGAATGGTGATATGGTAAATTGCACAGCCGTAGATGGCGCTGTTGTAGTTGCCAATGATAGATCCTTATCCGATCAAGGAGTTGTTGTTCCCAATAGCGATCTGTTCGTTACGCAATCTCTTTCAGTCGAATTGCTAGTTAAAATGAATCCGGAAGCAATGTCAGGAGATCACAGATTAATTTTCAAAGATGGTGTTTTCGACATTCATATTTGGGTTGACGGTACTACTCCGAAAATCATTCCTATGCTTGTTACTGATGACCACGGATGGGGCGATATAGCTCTTGTTGAATGCCCAGAATTGTTTGATGGAGAATTCCATCATATTGGATTCATCTATGATGGCGAGACAGGTGCTTTTACCTTCTACATTGATTATAAACCTGTCGCAGAAGCTGCCTTAGGCGGATCAGTAGTTGCTAACTTAAATAACCTGTATATTGGAGCTGCCTACTGGGGCGACGCTTTCCAACAAGGATCAGATAGTTCAATTAAGGCAGTAAGAATCATGAATCACAAAATCTTAGTAAGTGAATTTCTTGGATACTTCGATCGCACCGATTTGATTCTTGATTATGATTTCAGTCAAGTAGACGGAACCACCGTCCTCGATCAATCGGGAAATGGAATTGATGCAGAAATGATAAATTGCACAACACTAGAAGATGCAGTTGTTGTCGATAATCCGCGAGTAGCTTCTGATCAAGGCGTGAAAGTATTCAATAATGATTTGTTGATAACCAACTCGATTACTGTCGAGATGGTTGTTAAGATGGACTCAACCGCCATGTCTGGAGATCATCGCCTGATATTCAAAGATTCAGCATATGATATACACATTTGGGTTGATGGAACAACTCCGAAATTGATTCCTATGTTGGGAACCACTACCACAGGTTGGTCTGATTTGACCTTATATGATTGCACAAGTCTGTTTGACGGCGAATATCATCACATTGCTTTAACATATGACTCTGTTACGGGTGTATGGACATTATATGTGGATCATGTTTCCGTGGGGTCTGGAACAGTCGGTGGAAACGTAATTACTAATGCAAATGATCTATATATCGGTTCAGCTTATTGGGCTGGCGAGTTTCAACAAGGATCAGACGCGAGCTTCAAGCAAGTCAGAATTGCAAATTATGTGGTAGACGTAGAGGACTTTATTGTATTGCCATAAATAAAATGTTACAATGTAGTATATAATAATAAACGATCTAGGAGCATGACTCAAAGAAGCATGCTCCTAGACCTAAATAGGAGAATGAAATGACCATTAAAGATGTCGCAAAGAAAACCGGATACTCTATGGCGACCATTTCGAAATATATCAATGGTGGAAAAGTCAAACCAAGATACGCAGAAAACATTCAAAAAGTAATAGAGGAACTAAAATTTAAGCCAAATTATATAGCCCAAGCACTTCGAAGCAATACTACATATACGGTAGGTGTGCTTGTTCCTGATTTGGTAAATCTGTTTTCAATGCATATTGTATCCTCGCTTGAATGGGAACTGCAAAAATCAGGATATTGTACCTTAGTTTGCGATTGTGCCAACGATGTACAATTTGAAGGGGCGAAAATCCAATTTTTACTTGATAAACAAGTAGATGGCCTTGTTATCATGCCTTGCAGCTATGAAGGTGGTCATATCAAAGAAATCGTCAACAACAAAGTGCCAATCGTATTAATTGACCGTTTGTGCAATAATCTTGATGTAGACGCTATAATTACAAATAATAAAGAAATCTCTGAAAAAGCAACTTCATATCTTTTAGATTCGTTCAGTAGAGTCGCAATAGTATGCTCAAAAAACATCTATACTGCAGACGAAAGAATGCAAGGGTATCTTGATGCTCACGCCAATAAAAATGCTACCGTGTTCGATCGTTATATCAAAATGGGACACAACACAATTAGAGGCGGATATGAAGCAATGAATGAACTTTGGATAGAGTCAAAAAGACCGGAAGCGCTTTTCATTACTAATTATGAAATGACTATCGGAGTAATGATGGCAATTAATGAATTGGGAATAAATATTTCTACAGAGATTACAATTATTGGCTTTGACAGCATTGACTTAGTCAAAGTTGTCAAACCCTCTTTAATGGCAATCAGTCAACCAATGGATGCAATAGGAAAGACAGCTGGGAAACAGATACTGACCCGAATTAAAAGCAAAGATTATTCCAATCCAAAGCGAATCATCCTTAATGCAGAATTTAACGGAAAATAAGCGGTATTGGAGCGTAGTCATTTGAAAAAGTATTTATTAGGTATTGATATAGGAACTTCTTCATGCAAAATTGCTCTGTTTGATTATTTAGGCAATATTATCAAAGAGGTTTCGAAAACATATACGACCACGTATTTACCAGGCGGAAAAGTCTACCAGAACGCATCCGACTGGTACGATTCAGTATGCAAAGCGACTGAATCTTTGTTTTGTGATGGAGATATCAAAGCAGACGAAATCGCAGGTATCGGAATTGATGGTATGAGTTGGTCTGTTGTGGCGGTAGATATAAATGGAAATCCATTGTTTCCTGTTTCCATATGGCTTGACTCAAGTTCATCCGATATTGTCAGTAATTGGCAAAAAACACTTGATCAACGTAGCATATTTTCGAATTCAGGAAATCCTCTTTCAGCAAATTACAGCACCGCAAAAATCTATCAATTCAAATTAGAACATCCGGAATTATACCACAAAACCCATTATTTTCTGCAAAGCAACAGTTTCCTTGTTTATAAGCTGACTGATATATTTTCACAGGATTATAGCCAAAGTTACGCGCTGCATTTTTTTGATATAAAAAAGCGATGTTTTAATACTCAATTGTGCAAACAATTCGGACTTGACATTGAAAAGTTTCCGAAATTATACGAATCTTTTGCTGTTGTGGGAGAAGTATCGTTACATGCGGCAAAAGAAACTGGACTGTTTCCCGGAACGCCTGTTGTCGCAGGAGGGCTAGACGCTGCATGCGCCACACTTGGAGTAGGCGTTATATATGAAAACCAAACGCAAGAGCAAGGTGGCCAAGCTGAAGGAATGAGTATCTGCACTGATCAATGCATTACACATCCACAATTAATTTGTAGTTGCCATGTGATTCCTAATAAGTGGCTGTTGCAAGGCGGAACTGTTGGTGGGGGGAATGCGCTAAGATGGTTTAAAGAATCTGTGATCCAAAATAAAGAAGAGTATGTTGAATTGGATAACCGTGCATCAAATATTGCTCCAGGATGTGACGGAATGGTCTTTTTGCCTTATCTACAAGGAGAAAGATCCCCTATTTGGGATAATTCTGCAAAGGGGCTGTTTTTTGGGATCGATTATCAATCAACTAAAGCGCATTTTATTAGATCGATCATGGAAGGCGTAGCATTTTCTCTCCGGCATAACATTGAAACAGCCAAAGAAAGTGGAATTGAAGTGTCACAATTACATGCTATGGGTGGATCTTCAAAAAGCACAGTATGGATGCAAATCAAAGCTGATATTACAGGAATTCCCATAATCATATCAGATTGTCAGAATGCAACAGCCTTAGGTGCGGCATTGCTTGCAGGAATAGGTGTTGGAATTTATCAAAACGCTACTGATGCGGTCACAAAAACTATTCGCTATTCCCAAAATATTATTCCAAATAAAAGTAATAATTCATTATATTCATTGATATATGAAAAATACAAAAAACTATATAAAAATACAAAAATGATTTAAGGTGATATTTATGAAAGCTGCTGTTTTGCATGGAAATAATAACATCCAATATGAAGAGGTTGACAAACCTTATGTCGGGCCCAACATGGTTCTCGTGAAAGTAAAAGCCGTTGGAATCTGCGGTTCTGATATTCCGCGAGTCTTTTCTGGTGGCGCGCATTTTTATCCCATCATTCTAGGTCATGAATTTTCCGGCGAAATCGTAGCTATAGGCGCTGAAGTAAAAAACCTAAAAATTAAAGATCACGTTGCTGGAGTCCCTCTAATTCCTTGTATGAAGTGCGAAGATTGCCTAAATGGAAATTATGCCTTTTGCAAAAATTACAATTTTATTGGCTCTCGAGTTAATGGAGCATTCGCTGAGTATGTTTCTCTTCCTGCAGAAAATGCAATTCTTATTGACAAAACTATTCCTTTTTCGACAGCAGCTTTCTTTGAGCCGGCTACAGTGGCTCTTCATGGTCTGTTTTGTAATCAGTATGAACCGGGGAAAAAAGTTGCAATTCTTGGAAGCGGTACGATTGGTTTGTTTGTATTACAGTGGGCAAAAAAAATTGGCGCGGAGAGCATCACCGTTATGGACATAAGCCCCTCTAAACTCGAAACAGCAAAAAAATATGGAGCAGATTACACAATCAATACGATTTCAGACGATACACAACGAATCACGAATGAGATCACAGGATCACGCGGATTTGATTTTCTGTTTGAAACTGCAGGTAATAACATTACAATGCAAATGAGTTTTGATTTGGCAGGAAATAAATCCCGTATCTGTTTTATTGGAACGTCTCCCAAAGAAGTCTGTTTTTCATCAAAATTGTTTGAAAAAATGAATCGAAAAGAATTTCTTCTTACTGGGTCATGGATGTCATATTCTTCTCCTTTTCCGGGCGTGGAATGGAAAATGACCGCAGATAGTTTTGCAGATGGAACCATTTATATAAACAATGACATGATTCATAAAAAATATCACCTTTCAGATGTTTACAGCGCTTTTGAGGAATTCAAAAACCCTCAAAATATTAGTGGCAAAATATTAATTGTTAATGATTAATCAAAGCCAATATTCAATCGCATAATAGTCTTTATGAAAAATATAGTTCGGGCTTTGCCTATTGTTGGGCGCCTTCTTAAGGTGATATCATGGGTTGGTACAGCGAGAAACAATGTATTGATTGGTGGGATTTCCAGCATGATACAATCAATCAAGACCTCGATTTATACGCCGGCTGGCAGTCAGACTAAAACCAATAAACAAGTATCAAGAAACCTTTATAGACAAATGAGTTCGTTTTTGGAAAAGTTAGCCCTGCCAGTATTACTCAGTTTAGTGCGTTTATTAATCGCCTGAATGTATTTTTAAGAAGCGAATGTTTGAGAGCCGTATTTTGGTGAATCAGGCATCCTTTTTTTACTAGTTGGTTTTCAATAAAAAGCAATAAATAATATTCGATTGCAACACAAATTTATACAAAAAAAACAGGAGGATGCAAATATGTCTGAATTTGATTGGTCAGTTGATTCTATCGAAAATTTGGAGAACAAAGTTATCATTGTTACGGGAGGCAATACAGGGCTTGGCTTCGAGGCGGCACAAATCTTCGCCAATCATCATGCAACAGTCGTGCTAGCGTGCAAATCTGTCGAAAGAGCAAAAGCTGCGAAGAAGAAGATTTTAGAAAATAAAGACACAGGCACAATTGACATCATTCCTCTCGATTTGGGAGACTTGGCTTCAATAAAAGCTTTTGTGAAAGCATATAAAACAAAATATTCCAGGCTTGACGTTTTGTTAAATAATGCCGGAATAATGGTGACACCATATCAACTTACCAAAGACGGCTTCGAAAGTCAAACCGGAATTAATCATCTCGGCCATTTTGCCTTGACTGCTTTATTATTTGATTTGATCAAAAAGACTCCCAACTCAAGAATTGTCAATGTCAGTAGCTCCGCTCACAAAATGGCTAAAATTGATTTTCAGAATTACCTGTTTGAAAATGGTGGATACGGAAAGTTTAAAGCTTATGGCCGTAGCAAGCTATCAAACTTGCTGTTCACCTATGAACTCTCAAGAAGAGTTGCAGACAAAAAACTGAATATTACAATATTGGCTGCTCATCCAGGAGTGGCAAAAACCGAACTTGGACGACACATGAGACAAGGTGGAATTTTAAAACCGATATACTGGATATTCAACAAAGTAACACAAACTGCTTATCAAGGGGCTTTGCCTGAAATCAGAGCTGCTCTGGATCCGAACGCACAATCAGGCGAGTATTACGGGCCTAAAAAGGCGGCTGGAAAAGAAATGAAACCAGCTGTTGTCGAATCGAGCAAACGTTCACACAACTTGGAAGATGCTAATAAATTATGGGTTTTGTCTGAAAAACTGACAAATGTGAAGTTTGACATATAGGTGTTTTAATATCGGATCATTTGAGATTTAATCCAAGAATACAAAAAACAAAGAAAATAATGTCATCTGAAGCCTGACATACGTTTTCTTTGTTTTTTAGAAAATATAAAAATAGACGATTTGAATAAAGGATTTTTAATTTTTTTTCACAAAAATAAAAAGCATGTTATAATAACTAATATGAGCAAATTGCCTTGTTTCGTGATTTTTCGGGTGTTTTTCCAATTCAAATATTTAGGATTGTAAAGATTGTCGGTATTCCTTCAAAATGTCATATGCCTTAATGTGCATATTTTTGTTGAAAACATACTCGTCATTGCTGATCTTGTCGATTTCTCCGTTATACCAGCCTATTACCTTGTCCAAAACGATTTTAGTAGTGTCCGTGTCATTATGACGGATTGCCTTTTTCAACTCAGTCGTGTATCCGACCATGAATGGATTTCTCGTATAGGTGTGAATAGTACCGATGATTCCACCCAGCTCAATGATAAATTCTTGTCTTTGCATATCTTTCACCAGTCCCTTCTACATATAAATATCGATTAAAATGCTACTAAGTATTCTGGATCTCCAGAGTTGTCAAAGTCCATCAATGTTACTTGATTTGGATTGTTGTCTACGCTACTTTTTTGAGTTTGATTAAACTTTCCACCGCTTACAAGAGCCATCAAAACAAACGCCACAAATGCAATTTTAACTAATTTTTTCATATTAATACCTCCATGATGCCTATATGATAACCGATAATTAATGTTAAAAACAGCGCGGATATGTCGTATTTTTCAACAAAAGTGGGTGTTTTTTCTTGAATTCAATGGAAATTAGCAATTATTTGGAGAAAATTAGATATGGAAGAAAAATATCCCAGGAGGAATTTGTAGATGGGATTGTTTCCCTGCGGCAATATCAAAGATACAGAAGCGGTGAATGTGAGATCACATATGAGAAAATCGACCAATTCGCTAACAAGCTTGGAATCCCATCCAAAAAATTAATGCATGAGTTTGAACATGATAACAATTTGCAATATAAACTCATTAACCAATATTATAACGCGGTTGTCAATAGAGATTTTGTTTTGGCTGATGAATTAAGACATGATTTGGAGAAAGATATCTTCTTTGGTGAAGAAAGAAGAATGTTTTTCCAGCATGCACTTATCATGCATGACTACTACATTGGCAAAAGCTCTAAAATAGAAACACTTAGATTGTCTTCGCGTCTTGTTGACTATCCGGTTATATTAAAACGAAATTACTTTACAGATATTGAAATATGTGTTTTAAGCTTCATGCTGAGCATCATTGAAACAAATGAACAAACAAAACTTTTAAAAAAACTAACCGCACTCTTCGACAATCAGGACACTATCATGAGCGGGGGAGCCGACTCGGTCTACTCATTAATCATCATGCGACTTTCACAAGTGCACGGAATACACAAAAACTTCCCCAAAGTAATTCAATTATGTAGTTTAGGAATCCAAAGAAACATTCTTTACAAGCAATATTATTTAATGGAATATTTTTATTACTACACTGCCCTTGCCCACTTCAAACTAGAGGAGTACGATTTGTATGAAGAAGCATTGTTCAAATGTTACAACGTCCTTCATATGGAAGGAAACAAGAAAAAAATCGAGAAGTTTACAAACCTAATTGAAGCTGATTTTCAAATAGTATACGACACTTTTATCATGAAATACTTGCAAAAAAATATTTTGTAATATTTAGACGGAAAGAGCAAAACAAGCCTTTTTCCGTTTTTTTATGCGAAAAGTACGACATATCCGCGCTGTTTTTAAGGGTGTATTGATATTATAATAATACTTGGTTATCCATATTTATATAGAAGGAAAAACTATTAGATTTAATTATTCATTATATTCTCTGACTAAAGAAGGTAAATTTGTGATAAACCAAAAGGTTGGGAAAACATAATCGGAAATGAGTGGTGGATCATGAAAAAAGCGTTTCTCATCGACAGAAAAAGATATATATTTTACATTGTGGGATTAATTGTCTATCCCGGATTTTTTCGTTTATTTCAAAACAACATCTATATAGCTTTACTACCGCTACTTCTGATTGGCACAGCCATACTCTTTTCGCTTGCTTCGAACATGTTCCGGAATCAGGATAAAGAAACTAACAAAAACAATATTCTATTACCTCAGGAAAGAGAATTATTTGTAATTAAAGGCTCCACAAAATTAAAAGTTACTTTAGAGTGCATTCAAAATCAATTGACTTCGCTTGTTAAATCTCCATATCAGTTTGCTTTTGGCTATCAGTGTTCATATTCTGTAACTGACAGAATTGAGAAAATTACCCCTGCTCCCGAATCAGAAAAATATGAAGGAAGCGGAGGCTCCTCTCCTAAAAGAATTCGAAAAGGCACGAACGAATTGATATTCAATTTCGATAACAACGGAAACGTGATGTTCGTCACTGAAGAAGCTGTTTCAATGTATGGCAAAAAAATGGAAGATTTTTATGGAAAAAATATCAAGGTTCTTCAGAACATTTTCGGTATAAAAAATGATGAATGGTTTGAGGCACTTTCTAGTCAATACCATGTGCAAAGCACAGCCGAATTTGCTAATGATGGTAAAAAAATGTGGGTATACTGGAACTTTGAAGCTGTCACGGACGCGAACTGCGAAATTGAGATGATCATCGGCACGGGTCATGAAATAACGAATATCATTAATGTCGGGCAGATTCAGGACCGATCATTTGACTTCCACACCGGATTGCTGAGTCAAAATGGATTGCAGGACAAAATCGCAGGATTTGAAGGTGTCGAAAAAGCAGCATCATTCTTTGTGGATCTATGGAATTTTTCTAGGATCAATGATTATTACGGATATAGTGTTGGCGATCAAATAATCTTGATGATAGCCAATGAATTGAAGTCGATGCAAAACGACAATTGTTTTATTTCCAGATTCTCGGGAGATAAATTTGTTGGTTTCATAATCAACGAAGGTGTTGACAAATTTGAAGAATACTTATGCAAATTGAGAAAATTTGTCACTTCAATGTATCAAGTTCAGGAAAATCTGATCCAAATCGACAAAAGAATCGGATATGCTTTGTATCCCGAAGATACTGGAGATTTATCCAAACTTGTCTCGATGTCTTCTCTGGCGATGAAAGAAAGCAAGCAAGAAAATCAATTTACGATTGCCAGATATCAAAAACATATGGGCGAGACTTTGAAGCAAAATATCATCACTGCCTCGAAACTAAAAGGAGCTTTGGAGCGAAGAGAGATCGAAGTTCATTTTCAAAAGACCATCGACACTCGGACTCTATCTTTTGGTTATCTTGAAGAACTTGCAAGATGGGTTGATCCAGAACTTGGATATGTATCGCCTCTTGTATTGTTTTCTGTGGCAAAAGAGTTTAATCTGCTTGACCAATTGGAGAAGTATCTGATAGAAGAAGCAATCAGAAATTTCATTGGCATCAGGAATAACCCGGATTATATAAAAACTAAACTTGCTATCAATTTGGCTCCAAGTTCATTCATGGACCTGAATTTCTTGACATTTCTGAACCAAGTTGTTGATAAATGTCATCTGAAACATAGTGATATTTGCATCGAAGTCTCGGAGAGTACCTTTGTAAATACCCTTGCGGAATGTATTTTCAGAATCAACGAATACAGAAAAAACGGTTATGTGATAGCTCTAGACGATTTTGGGAAGGATTATTCTTCACTGGCGATTTTGGAAAGCGTTGCCTTCGATATCATCAAGATCGACAAATTGTTTATCGATAAGGTGTTTGAAAAGAAAAACCAAGAGATTGTCAAGATGATCCGTAAAATCGCTGAATTGTCCAACAAGGAAATCATTGCCGAAGGTGTTGAAACCAACAATCAAAGCATCAAGCTAATCGAACTTGGATGTTTCATTCAGCAAGGATATTATTTCCATCGTCCCGAAAAAATGTTCTAATCTAAAATTGTCGAGTTTATTGACAAGAAAATAGGGTATACATCAAAAAAAATATCACATTCCCGGTGTGATATTTTTTTCTTATTGACTGGCATTCAAGGATACTATGCGTGAAAGAAAAGAGCATCCGTTGAGGATGCTCTTGAAAACAAATGATTAATCGTGGTTTCTGTCCTTATATTTTGTGTGAAGCAGATGATGACTCTTGGTGCCAAGTGGTTTTTCGAGGTATTCCTTATACAGAGCTTGAATCACAGGATTTTCGTGTGATTTTCTGATTGGCATATCCTTGTCCACCAAGTATGTAGCTTGAATTCTTTCGCTTCTGGTCTTGGATATTGTTCCATATGGTTGTCCGCCACCGCCGATGCAGCCGCCTGGGCAGCACATGACTTCTATAAAAGCGTAAGGCGAGGTTCCGTTCTTTACTTGTTCAGCGAGAATTCTGGCATTTGACAAAGTGTGGCACACAGCGACTTTCACATCTTTGCCACCAAGTGAAACTGTGGCTTCTTTGATGCCTTCAAGTCCGCGCAAACTGACAAAATCAAGATTCTCGAGTGGCTTTTTGTTAACAACTTCATAAACGGTTCTGAGTGCTGCCTCCATGACACCTCCAGTTGCTCCGAAGATTGCTGCTGCTCCGGTTGTGATGCCAAAAGGATTGTCGAATTCACTTGTTGGAAGACTTGCGAAATCAATACCCATTTGTCTCAACATTTTTCCGAGCTCTCTGGTTGTCAAGACAGTGTCGACATCGTAGAGATTCGGATTAGACTTCATTTCTTCACGTTTTGCTTCAAATTTTTTGGCAGTGCATGGCATTATCGATACAACATACAGGTTTTTGGGATCAATACCCATTTTCTCCGCATAGTATGTTTTTGCCAAAGCGCCAAACATTTGTTGGGGCGATTTGCACGATGAAATATTGGGAAGAATTTCAGGAAAGTGTTGTTCTGCGAAACTGATCCAGCCTGGGCAACAGGAAGTCATCATTGGGAGGACACCGCCGTTGGTGATTCTATGAATCAATTCAGTACCTTCCTCCATGATCGTCAAGTCAGCGGTAAAATCAGTATCGAATACTTCATTGAATCCAAGTAATTTCAAAGCGGAAACGATTTTTCCGGTAACGATGTTTCCGGCATGAAGACCGATTTCTTCTCCTAGCGAAACTCTGATAGCTGGTGCCACTTGGACGATAACATGCATGTCTGGTTGGTGCAAAGCTTTCCAGACCAAGTCGGTTTCGTCTTTCTCAGTGATTGCGCCAACCGGGCAGACGCTTGCGCATTGTCCGCAGAAAGTGCAATATAGATCATTCAATGGCTTTCCGTAAGCTGGAGAAATCGACATGCTGTGACTTCTGCCCATCATTTCCAGAACATTTACTCCTTGGATGCTCTTGCAGACATCGATGCAGCGTCCGCATTTGATGCATCGGTTAGGGTTTCTTACCAATGAAGGATTGCTTGTGTCAACGGGTTGAGGATAATAAACAGACTCGAAACGGTTGACATCGATACCAAGTTTATTGGATAGTGATTGCAATTCACAATTTAAGTTTTTCGGACAAGCAGTACAATTGGCATCATGATTTGCAAGAATCAATTCCGTAATCGTTTTTCTTGCGTTCAGAACTCTTGGGGAACTGGTCTTGACGACCATTCCATCACGACAGACAGTAGAACAAGACGTGACAAGCCCTTTTTGGCCTTCGATTTCGACGACACAAATTCTGCAGTCGGATTTGATTCCTAAATCGGGGTAATAGCAAAGTGTCGGTATTATGATATTGAAATCCTTGGCAGCATTCAAAATTGTAGTGCCATCTGCGACTGATACATCAATATTGTTTATCTTTAAATTTACCATAGTATTATCCGTCCTCTCATATCTCTAAAGAATCTAACCGGTCGATATAGTCATCCCGGAAATAGCGAAGGGTGGAAATGATAGCGGTTGGTGAAGTTTGACCGAGTCCGCACAGCGAAGTTTGATGCATCACTCTTGCAAGCGATTCAAGAGAAACAAGATCCTTAACTGTGGCAGTGTGCTCTTGGAATCGTTCCAAAATTTTAAGCAATTGTTGGTTGCCTTCTCGGCAAGGTGTGCATTTTCCACAGGATTCATGCTCGAAGAAGCGGACAACTCGTGTAAGAATATCAAAAATATCAAAGCGTTCATCGATTACTATAATCGCTCCGGCTCCGGTTTTTGATTCGAATTCTTCGAATCTGTCATAATCGATCAGCATGTCCAGCATGTAGTCGGGAATGATCGGACCGCAGGCTCCGCCCAGTTGTACCATTTTAAGTTTTCTGTCGTTATCGACTCCGCTGCCAAGTTTTTCGATGACATCACGAATTGAAACGCCGAAAGGAACTTCAAAAACACCTTTGTTCTTGACATTACCGGATAAACAGATCAGCTTAGTTCCTGTTGATGACTTGGTGCCAATCTTGGCGAACTGGTCGCCTCCGATGGTGATGATCAAAGGAATGTTCGAAAAGGTTTCGACATTGTTGATAAGCGTTGGCTTGTTATAAAGTCCCTGTGTCGTTGGAAACGGAGGTTTGACTCTAGTCCTACCAGGCTTGCCCTCGATTGATTCGATAAGTGCAAATTCTTCGCCGCAAACATATGATCCGGCTCCGCTTCGAATCTCGATATCGAAATCAAATCCGGAATTGAGAATGTTTGTGCCTAGGTAATTGAGTTTTCTCGCTTCGTCGATAGCCCATTGCATCGTGTTGTGCGAGTGATGGTATTCGCCACGGATGTAAATGTAACCTTTGGTAGCCCTGGTTTGATAAGCGACTATCAGCATACCTTCGAGAATTTGATGCGGATCATTTTCCATTAGATAACGATCTTTAAAGTTTCCTGGTTCGCCTTCATCGGCATTGCAGATAACAAATTTTTCTTCATTGATTTCCTTGGCCAGGGCAATAACCTTGGTCGCAACGGGGAATCCTGCGCCACCGCGGCCTCTGAGTTTAGACTTGTGGATTTCTTCGATCAGTTTGATCGTGTCAGTTTTCAAAGCTTTTGCCAAAGCTTTGTATCCGTCAGCCTTGATATAATCTTCAATCGAAAGCGGGTTGATTACACCGCATCGTTTTGAAATCAGTCTCATCTCTATCATAATTGTCGCCCCTTGTAATCGGAAATTATCGTTTTGACTTTGTTTTCAGTCAAATTGGTATATGTTGTTCCGTTGATCAACATGGCCGGTGCTTTGTTGCAACATCCAAGACAGCTGGTATATTCCAGAGTGAACAGTTTGTTTTCCGTGGTTTCTCCGACATGAATTCCGAGTAGCGATTCTAGAGCGTTCAATATCGAAGTCTGAGAGTTGAGAAAGCAGGGAATGTCTTTGCATATTCTAATAATGTATCTTCCTCTTGGAACTCTGGAAAACAGCGTGTAGAAAGAAATGACGCTGCAGACTTTGCTTTCAGTGACTGAAAGATGTTGAGCGATGACTTTAATCTCTTCCTCGCTGATAAAATGCTCGTTTTTTGAGTTTTGATATTCAAGTAGAATTTCAATCAGATAAGTTTCTGATTGAGGGTATTTTTCTAAAATTGTTTTTAGTGACATGATTTTCTCCTGTTCATATTTTATTGGTGACCAAACAAAAAAAAGAAGGACCGATACTCCTTAACCTTAAATTATGAGATTTCATGCTTTCAGGTGGATTATATAAAGTTGTCCAACATTATTCAGTTTGCTCGGTAATAAAAATGGAAGTAGCGCACCGATGTAAAAAAGGATTTACTGTTATAACGCATATTTCTGAGCAAATAAAGCTGATGATCCTCCTTTTCAATAAAAATCTTTGAAGTAATTATAGCGCTTTATTAGGCATTTTGTCAACCTTTTGAAGCGAATAAATTTATATATGTATAGATATTACTTATATTTCATAAGAATAATGTATTTCAACCATAAGTTGCTTTTCATATTTTCAGAAGATGATATACTATAATTATCAAATACAATCAAGAGAGAAGGTGCTACAGTGCTGGATATGTTGCAAATAGGCAGAAAACTTTCAGAACTTAGAAATAAACACAAACTAACCCAGGAAGACATTTCTCAACAACTGTATGTCACCCATCAGGCAGTGTCAAAATGGGAAACGGGAAAAGCTCTCCCTAGTATTGACAACCTGTCTGAATTGTCTGCATTATATAAGGTTAGTCTCGACGAATTGCTTTGTTTGGATGTAACTTCATCAAATCAATCGGTCGAGTCATTATTTCAGACTCATGCCAGAGACTGGGTGATTCACGAAGTGGTTCTTGGCAATGTCTTGTCGATCGGGCTTGAAGACATTATTCATTTGCTTGACAAAGACGAAAGGGAGTACGCAATCTATTTATTGATTGAATTTTCCATTTCCACCGACGAAAATCTATGGCCAAGGCTCTCGATAGAGGAAAGATTCAGATTGATCAATCAGTATATCACCAGAGGGTACCCTTTAAAAATAGAAAAAATACTTCCGCTCATGTCGTATGCGGAAAAAAGAAAAATCAAGGAGGAATCTTATGAAAATTGTTAGAATGTTGCCGTTTTTGGATTCAGAGGAAATCGACGAACTGCTTGAACTGCTACTCAACAATGAGTTAAAAGATGAGTCTTTGTCGATTTCGTCAATCCTTCCGTTCCTGCATAGGGAACAGATAAAAAAGGTATTGGACAAATCGCTTGAAGGAACCATCGCGATCAAACCGGTTTATATTTTGCCGTTTCTACAAGATGAAGAATTGGATGAGCTTGTGGACAAGATTAATGGCGAAGAAACAGATGTTTTGAAAATGGATGAACTCTTGCCGTTTCTCAACAAGAAACAGATCCAGAAACTTTTCCAAGACTCAATCAATAATGTCAAAAAAGAAGTCTGATTTTATAATTTCGCAGATTAATATGACCATCTTGAAAAAGATTGTCGTATTTTTTTTGTTTTTTCTAAATTAATCATCCGCATTTACAGACAATATTATATAATAATTATAATGAATTATCTAAATTGAGGTGATACTTGTGCCAAGTGATATCATCAGATTTGACATCAACTTGTTCGCAATCTTTCTATTGGTGATGATGTTTGCAATCCAAAAATTGAAAGGGGATGCTTTCAGCTACTCTTCACATCTTTTGCGGGTCATCATCATTGTTAATATTTTTGTTTTGATTATCGAACCAGTTACCTGGATTTTTGATAACAAGACATTTGCAGGAGCAAGATTTATCAATTATTCTTCGAATTTCCTTTTGGTGTTGATAGCTCCGATGCTGATTGGGATGTGGGCAGCATATATTGATTACAAAGTATTTGGCATCAAGAAGCGCTTATACAAACTGCATTTTTATCAATTTCCCACATATGTGATGTTTGTCTTGCTGATTGTGAATTTCTTTTATCCGATATTTTTTTCTATTTCACCTGATAACCATTATAAAGAAGAAGGGTTGTTTTGGATTAAACTAGCGCTAGTGTATCTCGTTTATATTTATTGGCTAGTCGTACTGATAATAAAACACAAGCAGATCAATTCCAAAACTTTGATCGGCATTGCGGCATTTTTTTTCTTGCCTGCGATCGGTTCTATCCTGCAAATCGTCGAAGTGGAATTCTTTTTCACGTGGACGATGCTTGCCTTGTCAGTCGTTGTCGTCTACATTTTTCTGGAGACTACGAGTGGCAATCTTGACTACCTGACAAATCTGTATTCCCGAAGGTCGTTGGAAGAATATTTAACCCACCTTCAGGAAAATAAAACTGAATTCACCTGTATCATGATCGATCTAGATCATTTCAAGGAAATCAACGACAACTTCGGACATCATCAGGGAGACCTGGTGCTCATCGAATTCGGATTGCTATTAAAAAAATTTTTTGCAGAGAAGGCCTTCATATCCAGACTAGGAGGAGATGAGTTTTTTATTGTTTTTAAAAAGAAGGAGTACTTTGACTATTCACTAGCGCTTAATGACGTATATTCCAGTTTGACTTCGAACAAACTTACAAAGAACTATCCGTTTTTCTCTTTCAGTTATGGAGTGGTTGAGTGCGACGAGAATTTGTCGCTTGACGAGATATTTCATATTTCCGACAAACGAATGTATGAGAATAAAGTCGAAACGAAAACAAACGGTCTCAAATCAGGAAATCCTGCAACTGAATCTGGTAAAGGAAATGTATAAATTCAAACTAAGACGATTTTGGATCAGAGGGTTTGCCATTTGTGGCTTTTTGGCAGTGTTCATGTACTTTTCCCATATTATTGTTGGAAACATTCTATATCCAGAATATAATCCCTTATCTCAGGCGGTTAGCGATTTGACGGCTCTTTCATCTCCTATCAGGCAGCAAGTTGCCTGGATTTCCAATCTATACGGGGTCTTTTCTACAATCTTCGCTGCCGGTTTATTTCTAGCTTATTATGGAAAGCTGAACAAGCTTGTGTCGATTGCGACCATAACTTTCTTTTTGATGTGCTTTGTATCTTTGATTGGATACTCCCTCTTCCCGTTGAGCGCTGAAGGATATCTCGGTACTTTCACCGACGTCATGCACATGATCGTCACAGCTTCGGTTGTGTTGCTTACGATTGCCACGCTTTCCTTGTTTTCGATTGGTCTTTTCAAATCAGGTGAATTCAAAGTGTTGATGTTGTCTTCAATCATCTGCCTCTTCATGATGATGACAGGCAGCTTGATGACGGCATTTGTCCCTGCAAACATCTTCGGGTTGGCAGAAAGAGTCAGTTTGTATTCTTTGCAAGTATATTTTGTTGTTTTGGCTTTGACATTATTTCAAACGCCTGAAACTGATGTCAAGAAAAGTTTACCAGTAAGTTGATTCCTTTGGGATTTTGAAAATATTCTGGATTTATTGGCGAAAAAGATGTATATTATTAGTGGAAATGTTGCAGGTGTAGTTTAATGGTAAAACTGTTGCTTCCCAAGCAACTATTGGGGGTTCGATTCCCCTCGCTTGCTCCAATATCATCAATATCCGCCTGCAGCGGATTTTTATTTATATTCACAAAACTAATAGTTTGAAAGCGTTGACATAGATTTAATGATATAATATAATATTATGTATAAACACTGTACGTATATATGGACGATATGGAGCCCTTGGATGAGACATCTTAAAATTCTGGTTGTTGTATTGCTTTCAGTCTTCGTGATTTTGGGCTGTCAAGTATCTGATTCGGAAATCACAACCTTAGCAACTTCAACATCAGGTTCAACCAGCGCTTTGACGACACAGTCCTCGATTGGTTCGACCTCTTCATCAACTACCACCACGGAGACATTATCCTCAACTTTTACTTCGACTACAATCACAACAGAACTAAATTCATTTCCTATTTTCGAAGGCACTTATGGATTTGCATCATTAAGTATTACAAACAGGAGTCTGGAAGAATCAGGATATTATCAAGTCTCGACTGAAGTCGAATTTTTGGACGCTTTGATAGCTTTGGATGTTTCAGTCATCGAGATTACTTCCGATCTGGATCTTGGTTCAATATATGTGGAAGCCAAACTTGTTGAAGCGGGGAAGAATCTTGCGGACTACGACGAAGTGTATCGACCTCATAACCATCAGCCTCAGCTTCACCCTTTGCTCTTGGCAACGGGAATAGGTCAGATTACCCTTGTTGGATTTGACCATCTGATGATCTATTCGAAATAT
Organism: uncultured Candidatus Izemoplasmatales bacterium; assembly: GCA_964459895.1. Lineage (GTDB taxonomy): Bacteria > Bacillota_I > Bacilli_A > Izemoplasmatales > Hujiaoplasmataceae > JAAYZB01. The sequence goes on along the minus strand of CAYWOK010000003.1, from coordinate 4,228 downwards.
GGAAGTACCATCAAGCACGTTTCGTTTGCTATCGATGATTCCTCTGACATAGTCTTCCGGAATCTTCATCTGGCAGAACTTTGGGAGTGGGACGAGATTAATTTTGGCACATACAAAGTCAACGACTGGGATTATTTCGTCATTGAAAAAAGCACAGGCATCTGGTTGGACCATCTTGTCTTCGAACAAGCCTATGACGGAATTGTCGATATCAAAGAAGAAAGTGCCAATGTTACCCTTTCGTGGTCGAGACTTGTCTTCGAACCTACTGACTTTATCAATGCACAAATCGACTACTTGGAAGCAAATATGTCCGAGTACAGTTTCTATAAGTCGTTAAGGGATGCAGGAATTGCCAAAGAGGATCTGGCTACAATCGCCAGTTTTCAAAAAAAGGGTTTCAATTTTGGCAACAGCACCGATGGCGAAGGCTTTGAATCAATAACGGTTACGTTTCATCATCTGCTAGTGAAAAACCTGCAAGACAGGTTTCCGAGAGTGAGAAAAGGCGATATTCATTTATACCAGGTCATCTTGGACAATGAGGAGCTGTACAATTTCAGGCTCAGAGTTAGCAACCCTAACCTATCAACCGTTAACCAAGGAATTGTATCTACGGAAGGTGGGGCAGTCCTGATGGAAAATAGTATTTTCCGGTATGTGTCGACGCCAATCAAAAACCATCAGGAAGACGATCCCGACACAAAATATACAGGCAAATATAAAGTTGTCAACAGCGAACTGAAAACTGGAATAAGAACTTATTTTGGATCAAGTGATGATTCATTCACGCTTTGGGTCCATTCGGGAATCTCTGAAGTTCAGCCGTTTGTTTGGCGGAATTATGAAGAAATCCCCTATGAGTATCAATTGGAAGATATCTATTTTTTGGAGGACACATTCACAGAATTTCCTCCGGGTTGCATCACATTAGCCGGGTTTGATTGGCTGAAAATCAACATCCAAGATTAATTGACGAAAGGAATTAAGAAAATGAAAAAAATTTTGACGATGACATTGTTTGTGTTTTTCATCTTCGCCCTGTTTGCGTGCGATGAAAGGACCGTTACTACCGCAGATACATCATTGACAACAGGCTTAACCACATCCGGAGACACTTCCTTGACCACTTCCTTGACCACTGCGGTTGAAGAAGTGACACTCACTTTTTCTTGGTGGGGGACCACAGACAGAAACGTTGCGACATATCTAGCAATCGATTTGTTCGAGGAACTGTATCCGCAATATACTATTGAAGCGGACCAGTCAACTTGGGATGGGTATCAGACTTCACTGTACAATAGGTTGGAAAGAGGCCGGGAAGCAGACGTCTTCCAAGTCAATTACAACTGGTTATATTCAATGGATGGTGACTATTATTTCATGGACCTGAACGATTTGGATCTTGATTTTTCTTCATGGCCGGCAGCAGAACATGTTCCGCTTACAATCAACGGGAAAATACTTGGGCTGTCTTTGTCGGAAACAGGATATATCTTCTATTTGAATAAAACAGTATATGAGAATGCAGGAATTATGGACATTCCTGAAACTTGGGATGAACTGATTGCGGCAGGCCAGGCAATCGGAGACGCCAGTGGTGGGACAAAATACGCAATCGGAAGACTTGACGCTCAACAAGTCGCAATCCTCATGTTTAGCTGGCTTGCACAAAAATATGGCAAAAATGTGATCAGCGAAACAAACACACTAAACTTTACGCGAGAAGAACTTGAGGATGGCTTTGCCTTTATCAATGATCTTCGCAGCAATAATGTTTTGATTCCTTCAAACCAAAATGATACGCATACGGACGGACCGACAAATCCAAATTGGGTAACATACCAAAATTATGGAGGCATTCTGCAATGGAATACGGCTGTGTCCGAATATGAAAATGAATTGCCTGACAGTTCCAACTTGGTGATGGCGGGAATGTTCCAACAAAATTCAGGAGAAGAATTGGGAATGTATAAAAAAGTCTCGATGGCTCTATCTGTCAGCAAACGCGTTGAAGAATCCGAAGCCAAAAAACTTGCGGTCAAGACTTTCATCGAATTCATGACGACAAATGCGGAAGCAATCAAAATCCTTGGTGTCGACCGAGGCGTTCCGAGCAATTCTCAGGCTTACACTGTCTTGCTCGAATCGACTTCACCTGTTTTCACCGACACTCTGGAATGGCAGGGACATGAAGTTGTCCAGGCTCTCTTCAACAATGAAACCAGTCTGAGCCAAAATCTCTACATCCATCCCTACTACGAACATGACATTTTCCGTCAAATTTATGAAATGCCGATTGAGAAGTTTCTCTACAATACCTACACCGCAAATCAGGCAATAAATGAAATCATTAATCGGTTCAATTCCACATTAACATCCGTAATGGGAGGATAAACAAATGGTCGGAGAGAAAAAATGGCTACCCTATGTCTTGATTATTCCCTGGGCAATCGGATTTGTCATTTTTAAGTTCTATCCATTTATCAATTCCTTCTATTTGAGTCTATTCCAGAAAATATCTCCCCGGGAGACCGTTTTTGCCGGAATAGATAATTATGTACTGTTATTTTCTTCCAACGAATTTTTTGGCGAACAATTTCTAAATTCGCTGAAGGTTACCTTCATCTATGTCTTTTTCACAGTGCCTCTTGTCCTTGTCGTTTCTTTGCTGGTGGCATATATTCTTAGCAAGAAAATCAAGGGCGTCGGGATTTTCCGAACCGCGTTCTATATTCCAACCGTGCTCGGCGCAAACGTAGCTGTCGTCTTGTTATGGAGGGAATTGTTCGAGTCATATGGACTTGTCAACCAGGGATTACAACTTATTGGGATGAACCCAGTCAACTGGTTCGGAACTGCAAGCGGCGCTATGACTTCAATCATTGCCATCAGAGTTTGGCAATTCGGATCGACGATGCTGATCTTTCTGGCGGCTTTAAAAAATGTTCCGGATACTTTGTATGAAGCAGCGACAATCGATGGTGCGGGAAAAGTCAGGCAGTTCATGTCGATTACCATCCCGATGATTACTCCGGTCATCTTGTTCAACGGCGTCATGAGGCTCGTCGAAACCTTCCAAGTGTTCACCGGTCCAAAACTGATTACCAATGGCGGACCGCTTGACAGCACGCATGTGATTAATTTGTTGATTTACGAAGTAGCTTTTGAAAACAGGAACTTCAATCTGGGCAGCGCGATGTCCTGGGTCTTGTTCCTGATTATAATGGTATTCACGATCCTGATTTTCAGAAGTTCGAAATACTGGGTTTATTACCAGGATTAGGCTATGGACAAGATAACTTCAGCCCAAAGATCAATCCAGACAAATCGCGCAAAAAAAAGATTGAAACAATTTATCAAGTATTTGCTTATCATAACGGTTGCATTTTTCATGTTATACCCGCTTGTCTGGATGATGGGAGCATCATTCAACGGGACATTGATGTCTTCATTTTCCTTTATTCCCAAAAACTTCACGCTTGTCGGCTGGGAAAATGCTTTTAGTGCCCCAGGATGGGGCAGTGCAGAAGGCTATTCGCTTTTGCGAGCGATTTGGAATACGATGCAATACGTACTCCCTCAAGTTATGTTCATGACTTTCTCAACCTTGCTGTTGGCATTTGTCGTAGCTAGAATGCATTTCAAGGGTAAAAAAATCGTTTTTGCCCTGATTATCGGAACGCTTTTGATGCCTGCAACAGTATTTCGGATCCCCATGTTCGTGTTTTGGACTTCAAGCGCCATTTCACCGATTTGGGAAGGCTCATCGCTTCCATTCATGCCTTATCTGCCTTTGTGGGCGGGCTCGCTGTTTGCGATCAATTCATTTTCGGTGTTCATGTACATCCAGTTCTTTCGATCAATTCCCAGAGATTTGGATGAAGCAGCATACATCGATGGAGCCAACAAATTCCAGTTGCTCTATTACGTGTTGATGCCGATTTTGAAACCGATTGTTATCACTGTAGCGCTATTGATTTTCATTGCATCTTTCAATGATTACCAGGGACCGCTGATTTATCGGGGCGATGTTGATACATACCCGTTGAGTCTAGTCTTGCCGATGCTTGGCAAAGATTCGACAAATACTTATGCCCATGTCTTCACCCGTTCCATTGTCGGTGTGTCACTGCCGATTATTATCTTCTTCATAGCACAAAAATATTTCGTCGGCAATGATGCCAACGTAGGCATCAAAGGATAAGGAGGACTTATGAAAAAAACA
>CAYWOK010000002.1:9614-50538 GCA_964459895.1 uncultured Candidatus Izemoplasmatales bacterium | reverse complement strand
ATTCAATTTATTAAAGTCTTTTTTAATAAGTCCTTGACATAGGGTATAGATTAAAATGATGAGGGTTTTTCTCTATTAAGATTTTTATACGCTGATACCAAGCACTAATTTTATCAGCATTCCGATTCCAAACGATATCGCTGCGACGCTGAGACTGATGATCGACATTTGGATGAATCGTTTCTTGAAAGGAATGTTTTTGGCAACAGATATATAATAATTGAAGAAGAAGATGATAAACACTACTGTTCCCAGCATTACTACAAGGGAAATATATGGATTGGGAATCAATAGATAGGGCAAGATTAGCAGCGCAACGGTGATGACATATGCAATCCCCGTATAAAGTGCTGATTTCAAGGCGTTTTTATTGTTGTCCGCTTTTTCACTAAGGTATTGGCTTGCGGCCATCGACAAGCTTGCGGCTATACCTGTGATTAGTCCGGAAAGACTAATCAGTTTAGGGTCTGCGAGCGCAAAAGTCAACCCCGCTAGTGTACCGGAAAGTTCTACCAAAGCATCATTCAGACCGAGTACCATTGCGCCAACATAATTAAGCCGGTCTTCATCTAGCATCTCAATCAGTTCTTTTTCATGCTCGTCCTCATCCAGGGCGATTTGGCTTGCCTGTCCGACATATTGACTAATCTCTGTATAGAAGATCTTGGCTCTATCTTCGCCTCTCTCCATGATTTTCAAAGCAAAAGTATATCCTAGAAGAAAATTGAGAATTTTGTAGAAAAAGATTTTTTTCTTGTTTGGTTTCGCTGGCGCATGCAAAAAATCTGTCCAAATATCATAATGCGCTTTTTCTTGCAAGGCGATTTTTTCAAGAATGTCTTTGTTTTGCTTATCCTTTATTCTTTTTGCAATATTTAGGTATACGTAATACTCAGTGATTTCTCCTCTTTGTACTAGTTGAATTTGTTTTTTGATTTTATCCGGAACTTGATTCATTGATATTTCCTCCTTCTGCATATACTAAAATATATTCTATCACAAGGCAAGAATTAAATCTATATTGCCAACATTTATTATAACAATATTAATGTTTTATAGACAAATCAAAATATTGTTGAAATTCTTAAAAAGAATATGGTGAATTTATTTTCTATGATATAATCAATTATAAAGTGGGGGGTACCCGTGACGCTTAAAGAGAGATTCTTGTATGTTGTTTTGTGGCCAATCTATCACACGAAATTTCGATTTGTGATAAACTGTACTGATTTTGACAGAGAACGCTTGGACCCGTATATTCTTATCGGAAATCACGCCTCCCTGCATGACGCCTTATATACGCTCATCCATTTGAAAAACAAATACCCTTATCCAGTCATGAATACCTTTTTAATCACAAAGAAATTCATGGAACTGATTTTGACTAAATTGATCCATACCGTTTCCAAACGGAAAGGGCAAAGCGATGTCTCGGCAGTCAAAGGCATGATGCACGTTATCAAAGATCAAAAACGAGGAATATTGTTGTATCCGGAAGGCAATGCGTCTTACTTTGGCAAAGAAAGCGACTTTCCATACAGCACAGTGAAATTTCTAAAGAAAATGGAACTTGACATTGTTATGTGCAAAGTCAACGGAGCTTATTTGGCGGCACCAAGATGGGGGATTCCGGTAAAAAAAGGATTTATTGAGCTTAATTTCTACACTCTTTACAAGGGAAAAGAACTTGCTAGCGCTAGTTTGGACGATATATATGAAAAGATAAAAAAAGCCATTGAATTCAACGATTTTGACTGGAATCGCGTGAACAAAAACAAATATGATAATAGAACAAAAGCACTCGGGCTGGAAAAATACATATACGTTTGCCCACATTGCAATAATCACACGTGTCTGAGCACCAAAAAGAACGAAGTTTATTGTATTCATTGCGGAAAAATCGCAGAATTCAATCAATATGGATTGATTGAAGGCCTTCCGTTTGACAATCTAGTCGACTGGGATGAATATCAGAAACAATTTCTGGACCAAATATCAAGATCAATCATCAAAAGCAAGGGCAAGTTGAATCTTGTCAACTTAAGTAATCTTAGACTCCTTAAATTGGGGAATGTTGATATAATTTTGGATAATAACTGTCTTCACCTTGAAAGCAAACACAAGAACTATGATTTTAAGGTTGAAAAAATCACTGGACTTGTACTGACAAAAAAGCAGGATCTTTCGTTTGAATATGAAGCAAAAACATATTATCTTCCGACAAGAGATCCGATGATTCTTTTAGACACTATCAATTATCTCAAAGGGGGATATTAGAAATGCAAGAATGGGATATCATCATTTATTTTTTACTTATTGGCGTCTTATTATTTGTTGGTAAAGTATTAAAAACAAAACTACCCTTTTTAAACAAAATTGTTCTGCCATCAGCCCTACTTGGCGGTATGATTGGCTTGTTGCTATCAAGTGTAGTAATTCCTGGGTCATATACAATTGATGTCGACGTAATGACCGCGATTGTCTATCACGCTTTGGCGTTAGGATTCATTTCCTTGACCTTGAAGCAAGAAGGCAGCAAGAACAAACGCAAAGTATGGTCGACCGGAATGGTCATCACCAGCACTTATGCTTTGCAAGGATTCATCGGAATTTTATTGGTAATGATCTTCTTTTCAGATAAATTTGTCGGAGCGGGGATGCTGCTTCCTTTAGGATTCGGGCAGGGACCAGGACTGGCAATAAGTTTTGGTAAAATGTGGACTGATATGTTAAGCGGACAAGGCGCTGCTCTAGGTGCTTCTTACGCTTTCATAGGTTTTGTTTTTGGTGGTACAGTCGGCGTTGTGGCAATCAATATTCTTGCTAGAAGAAAAGGAACACAAAAACCGAAACAATACCTCGATTCTTCCGTCCAAACCACAACTATTCAATTCGATACCGTGAAGGAAGTCAGCGTTATTGACGGACTTACCACTCAAGTTGTAATCATCTCAATCATATATGCGCTTGTCTGGGGAACTTTGTTCTTGCTTGAAAAGGCCTTGATGCCACTCGGTTCGATTGGTCAAACTATATTCGGTTTATTCAAAGGATTCAACTTTATCGTTGGTATCGGATATGCCTTAATCTTTAAAATGATTGTAAAAAAGATCAAGTCAAAAGGTAAAAATGTCAACTTCATGGTCAATGACTATGTAGTATCGAACATCAGCTCGCTATGTTTCAACTTCATGATTGCCGGTGCGGTATTGACAATCACAGTCGATTTTTTGAAAGAATTCGGAGTGTTGTTGATGGTGATTTCAATGATTGGTGGAATCGCAACGCTGTTCTTTGTTCGCTTTATCACAAAGAAGGTGTATACACAATTTAAAGATGAATACTTTGTTGGACTGTTCGGCATGCTGTGCGGTGTTGCCTCAACGGGTATTGCCCTGCTAAAAGGATTGGATCGCGATTTAGAGACTCCGGTTGCAGAAGAAATGGTTCTTGGATCAGGAACGGCAATCACGATGGCGCTACCCCTATTTGCAATCTTAATGCTTCCATCCTTAGGATATGGTCAAACGTACGAGGCACTCTTCAACTTTATTGCTCTTTTCGGATGTCTGCTTTACGTTTTGACGATGGTCGTCATCTTGCTAGTCAGAAGTAAAAGAAAACCAACTTAATATCCAAACGGATTGACAATTTTGTCAGTCCGTTTTTCTTAAGATGTGGAAATATTGAATTAAACAATGTATAATGAATGTAAATCAAAGGAGGCGCTTGTTTGATGCAAAACAGAATCACTACCTCGGAGAATCTTTTGAATGAAAAAGGAGTGTTGGCAAATCCTGGATATGCAACTTCACCATTGTATCGCTACAAAAGGAAAGAAATAGCCGCATCCGTATGGAGAATTAAAGAATGGGACTATTATGCTACTTTGACAGATAAATTCGGAGTTTCGTTTGTCATTGCCGATCTTGGCTATAGCGCCATGATTTCTGCAGTATTCTTGAATTTTGAAACGGGAAAGTATTATAAAAAAACCAAATTGCTGTGGTTTGTCTTTGGAAAATTGAATTTGCCGGAAACTTCAGAATCAGGTGATACAAAATATCATGGAGGCGGATTTGATTTCGATTTTACCCGTACTGAAAAAGAACGTATCCTTTCTGTAAAAATTAAAGATTTTTTATCAGGAAAAGACCTTGAAGCAAACTTGGTTATGCAAAGCATGAACGATGATACTGTGGTAATTGCAACACCTTGGGCCGAAAATCCTAAAGCATTCTATTACAATCAAAAAATTAATTGCCTTCCGACTTCCGGAAAAGTGATGATTGGCGAGGCGTTATATGAATTCGAACCAAATACCGCCTTCAGTGTGCTTGATTGGGGAAGAGGCGTTTGGACATACAAAAATACTTGGTATTGGGGTAGTATTTCCGGAGTTATTGGCGGCAAGAGGTTCGGCATGAATCTTGGCTATGGTTTTGGAGACACTTCCAAGGCAACAGAGAACATGATTTTCTATGATGGCGTCGCTCATAAGCTTGACCAGGTAACTTTCAAGATTGAGGAACCGGATTTTATGAAACCATGGAAGTTTTCTGACAACGAAGGCAGACTGGAAATGGTGATGAAACCACTTTTGGATAGACAGGATGACATGAATCTCGGTATAATCAAAAATCTAGGACATCAGGTTTTTGGCATGTTTTCAGGATATTTCATCTTGGATGATGGGAAGAAAATAGAATTTGAAAATCAAATTGGGTTCGCTGAAAAAATCACGAACCACTATTAGGAGGGATTATTTTGACTGACAGGGAAATTTATGAATTGCTAGTTTCAGACGATGACTATGGAAATGTGTTTATGGAAGACGATGACGGGAAAAAATTCGAAATGGAACAAATCGGAATCATTCCCATGCATGGTGTGATTTATGCAGTTTTGGACTTGCTGAAAGTTGATGATGTCGTAATTAGCGAGGATGACGGCGGAATCGTAATGCTAGAACTTGACTATGACGAAGAGTCGGATGAGTATTTTGTATCGACCGTAGAAGACGATGAGATATTTGAAGAAGTCATGGCTGAATTTGAGAAAATACCCGAGGAGAAGTAGATATCATTGCATATTTCTTTTTTGCGGTGACTGTGGTATCATTAATTTAAACAAAATACAATTTAAGGAGGAGTGAAACATGATGAATATTTATTATTGCAAACATTGCAAACGAATTTGTTATACTTATCCGGTGGAAAGCACTTTGGTTTGTTGTGGTGACGAAATGACCCTGCTACAACCGAAGACTAATGATCAGGGAAATGAAAAACACTTGCCTGTTGTTGAAAGAATTGCCAAGGATAAAATCAAAGTCTCAATCGGAAGCATTCCTCATCCCATGCTACCGGAGCATTTTATTCAATGGGTTTTCGTGGCTCAGGACGATACCTATCAGATCAAGACGTTCAAGCCGGGAGAAACACCCGAAACAACCGTGCATGTATTGCCCGGACAAGACATCAAAGTGTATGAATTCTGCAATCTTCACGGGCTGTGGATGACTGAAGTAAAAAAATAAACATACCACTCTCGAAAAAGCCGGACCAATTGATCTGGCTTTTTCTTTTCTTGTTGTAAAACAAATCACGATAGTGTAAAATGCTTAATAAGGAGTGAAGCCTATGAGTGTACTTGAAGCTTTAAAATACTTGCTATTGGGGCTCGTTCAAGGTGTGACAGAGGTGTTGCCAATCTCCTCTAGCGGACACGTCGAATTTGTCAAAGCGTTGGTGAATTTGGACTACGATGAGGGCCTTTTGTTTCTTATCTTAGTAAATTCGGGTTCACTTGTGACGTTTTTGTTTGTCTATCGTCATAAACTCGCACGTTTAATTAAAGATTTTTTTCAATACGTTTTCAAAAAAGAATCAAGACCTATTTCAAAGAATGGGTTTTTCTATGTCTTGAAATTGGGTATTGCAAGTATTCCTGCAGCAATCGTTGGTTTTCTATTCAGCGATCTGATCGATTCGGTCATGTTGGAGTACAATGTTCTGGTTTCTGGAGTAGGACTACTGTTTACGGGTACGATTTTGTTTCTAGTCGGCAAACATCATTACCATAACGGAGCCAACGAAATTACCTGGATCGATTCTGTACTGATCGGAGCAGCACAAGCGGTTGCTCTGATTCCTGGTGTTTCAAGATCGGGAATGACAGCTTCTGCAGGACTAAAACGTGGGGCTAGCATCAATACTACACTTGATTTTTCTTTTTTGATGTATATTCCCATATCGATTGGATCTTTGCTTCTGTTCATTAAGGAAGGTGCCGAGATGGGAATGAGCGTTCCTTCGAACGCATATTACTTTTATTATATACTTGCATTTTCAGGGTCGCTTGTGGCAACATACGTGGCCTATAAAATCATTTTCAATATTTTCCGGACAGGTAAACTAAAATACTTTGGCGTATACTGTCTGTTACTTGGCCTGTTATCGATTGTAATTTTCGTTTCCAGATAAGCAATGAAAATAACTCATACACGGTTGTTGATTGTATCATATTGAAAGAAAGGTGAGTATATATGTCTTTGATAGAACTGTTAAAATACATTTTTTTGGGTGTGATTCAAGGGTTTACTGAAGTTTTGCCGATATCCTCAAGCGGGCATGTCGCAATATTTCAGGAAATATTGAATATCCAAGCAGACGAAGGGCTTTTGTTCCTGACTTTGGTCAATCTGGGATCTTTGTTGGCGATCATTATTCATTTTCGGAAATTCATCGGCAGATTGATAAAAAGCTTTTTCCAATATGTGTTCAACCCGGAGACCAGGACGAAAAACGAAGCTGATTTTCATTATGCATGGAAAATAGTAATTGCGACGATACCGACAGCAATTGTTGGAATCTTATTTTCATCTTTTGTAGATGAAATCTATCAAGAATACGCGTTGATCTTAGTTGGGTTTGGACTGCTGGTCACTTCGACCTTTCTCTATATCGTTAGATTTACTCCGAACAAGAATGTCAGTCAAAAACTAAGTTACAAAGACGCGATTGTGATTGGACTTGCCCAGCCTTTTGCGATTTTACCTGGTCTTTCAAGAAGCGGAATTACGACTTCTTCAGGTTTGTTACGAAAAGTATCCATGGATACGGCGCTATCCTTTTCGTTCATGCTGTATATTCCGCTTTCAATCGGATCCGCCATGCAATTTTTTTATCGCTGGATTGCAAAATTAGACGATTTTAATCCCGGATTCGATGCAAACAAACTTGATCAGTATATATATTATATCTGTGCATTTATTGCTAGTATTGTCGCCACAAGAATTGAGCTTAAATATGTGTTCAAATGGTTCCGGCAAGGGAAATTGGTATATTTTGCTGCCTACACCTTGGTTTTGGGCGTAATCGCACTTATCGCCGGGGCAATCTTATACTAGTTAATTTTGCGATATCATTGTTTTATTTACGCTTATGATGTAAAATAATTAATATAATAGCGAACTATTTTTATTATATTTAATGATGGGAGAGCAATATATGGATGAGAAAAATCAACAAGAAATGCTTGTAGAAGAAGGAATTACTTTAGCCGAATTAGTTCGGATCGTGTGGAACAATATAATTTTGATCATGCTTGTGACAATCTGGGTTACTGTGATCGGCATCATCTACACTTTCGTTATTGTTTCGCCAAAATTCACTGCTGAGACAGCCATCATGGTGCAGGTCGATCCTGACGCGCAAACTTCCGAACAATCTGCAATCAGCATCGCAAACGCGATGATGACCACATATAAAGAATTTGTGGTTTCCCCATTGATCCTTGATAGTGTGATAGCGGATGTTGACGGCATCGGCACCATGTCAACTGCGGCGTTAAAAAACAGCATCAGCATTTCCAGCACTTCCGGAGCTTACATGATCTATATCGAAGTTGAACACGTGTCCCCAGAACTTTCGCAAGCAATTGCTAACCAAATCGTTGAAAACTCGATTGAAATTGCTGATGATCCTGAAAACGGGTTTTTATTTCTACAAAATAAACTTAAACTAGTTTACGCTGCCAAATTGCCCGTGAATCCAAGTTCTCCTAACAAGGTGTTGAATGTAGTCATCAGTTTTATCTTGGGAGGAATTTTGTCTTTGGGAATCGTCTTTGTCAAAGAACTGTTCAATAACAAATTCCAAACCAAGGAAGAACTGGAAAAATATTTGAATGTCCGAGTAATTGCTACTGTACCTGGGACCGTCAAAGAAAGAAAGCTGGTGGACTAGATGGAATATTTTGAATATCGCAATGTGGTAATCGAAACACCAAATTCAATGGAAGCAGAATCATACCGGAAGCTCGAACTAAATATTGCCATGATGTCTATCGATAAATTGACCCAGGTCATTCAATGTACATCTGCAGCTCCGGAAGACGGAAAAACAACGACCGCCATAAATCTTGCTGCAGTGTATGCTGAAAAGGGAAAAAAAGTTATTATCCTGGATTTAGACATGAGGAGACCAAAAATCCATCGCGCCTTCCATAAAGCAAACGACAAAGGATTTTTCGACTATATTACTGACAACGTTGATTATCACGAAGTGATTATCCATGACGAATCGAACATTGATTTGATTTTGACGGGAAAACATATCTCTTTTCCGCACATAGTTTTGGAATCGCATAAAACGGCCGCTTTGATTAGCCAACTTAGAAAAGAATATGACTACATAGTCATTGATTCTCCACCTGTTCTCTCAGTGACAGATGCTTTAATTATCAGCAAGTTTGTCGATGGAGTGCTTTATGTCGTTGCGTACAACAAAACCAAGAAAGAAGACGCTAAATCCGGACTCGTTCAGCTTCAAAAGAACAATGCCCGAGTTCTAGGCAGCGTATTTGCCAATGTTGATGTAAGAAAAACCAGAGGCTATTACGGATATGATTATTACTCGGGAAGCCAAAAATCGAATTAGAAATTGGTGATTATGATGATTGATATTCATACTCATATACTTCCATATGTTGATGACGGAGCGAAAGATATCGCTTCGTCTTTACAAATGATCCAAGAATCAGTCCACAACGGTGTGACTGATTTGTTTTTGACACCACATTTTATGAAGATTAGAAATTACCTGTCAGTCGCTCCAGAAAATCGTAAGATTTTTCTTGAACTGCAAAAAGAAGTAATAAATCAGGGTATCAAAATCAATCTTCATTTAGGCAATGAAGTATACTATACAATCGATTCGCTTAATGATTTGCGTAATAAACAAGTTATTCCCCTCGGAAACTCAAAAATGGTATTGATCGAATTTTCTCTTTCTGATGAGCACGAAGATATAGCAGAAGCCATCCACAACATCACAGCGCTTGGGTTTACACCGATTATCGCTCATGTGGAAAGATATCCATACCTTAAAGAAAAAGATTATTTGATTGTCAAAAAAATGGGAGCCATGATCCAGATCAACGCAAGTTCTGTGATTGGAAAATCTGGACATGATATGCAAAAAATCGCAATCAAACTGATAAGAGGCAAGTATGCTGATTTTGTGGCCTCTGACATTCATCTCTCAAGATATAACTATATGCAAGAGGCCTATGTTTTCGTCTCAAAGAAATTTGGGTCTTTAACAGCGGAAAAACTGTTTAACAATACAAGCATATTAACCTAAACACTTTCTTGAAAAGTGTTTTTAAATAATCAGATAAATTCACAAATCCATCATAATGGGAGTTTATAATAAAACTGTAAAATTCAAGAATAACCATTTTTCACTTCTCCCCCTATGAATGATAGTATCTTATTTTTGAGTTTTCCATCCTGGTGCGGGGAAACCCGCACCATACCCTAAAATATTACGGTTATACAACCGATAATTTATATAATCAAGACTTTTCAAAGTCTTTTATTTTCGAAGGATGTGTGATGGAATTATGAAAAATTTTTATGTTTTAGTTGCAGATGACGAATTCAGAATCAGAAAATTACTCACCGAATTTTTATTAAGAGAAGGTTACAAAGTTCTCGAAGCAGCAGACGGAGAAGAAGCGATTGATTTGCTATTTGAGTCCAAAGCCAAAATCGATTTGGTTGTTTTGGATGTTATGATGCCAAAATATGATGGCTGGTTCGTACTTGAGCGAATTCGAGAATTCTCTACTGTCCCTGTCATTATGCTTACTGCAAGAAGTGACGAAAATGATCAATTGAAAGGATTCAAATTGGGAGCGGATGATTATGTGACCAAACCATTCTCTCCAAGCATTTTGATGGCAAGAATCAATAACATCTTGAAAAAAGAGAAAAACGACGTCGCTGAAATGGTGTTCGGACAAATCAAGATATCTTTGTCCGCCAGAGAAGTCTTTGTAGAAAAGATCAAAATCGAGTTAACCCCAAAAGAGTTCGAACTGTTAAAATATTTTATTGACAATAAGGGAATTGCTTTGTCAAGAGACAAAATACTGAATGCTGTATGGAACTATGATTACTTTGGCGATCTGCGGACTGTTGATACTCACATCAAACAATTGCGTTCCAAACTGGGAAAATATTCTTTTTACATATCCACTGTGAGAAGTATCGGGTACCGATTAGATATTGAAAATGAAAACATCGATTAAGAGCAAACTTTTTCTGTTTACATACGGCATTATTCTGGCATTCATTTTAGGCTTGATTGTCCTAAATAATATGTATTTGGAGAAATACTATGTCAATTATCGGGAAAAGTCACTTTTGGTGGCTTTTTCCGAAATCAAAGAAATTGAAATCACAGATACTGACTTTGCGAGTTATGCCTATGATATCGAGGAAAATTATAATCTTAACATTCATGTCTTGAAGGAGGTTGAAATTCCAGAAAACCTTTTCGATGAAGACGTCCTTGACAATTTGCCCGTTCCATATCTCCGCATCTATGGCAATCAATTGTCGATTCATGACGGCTTGATAACCACGATCATGACTGAATTTAACCAACAGGTCGAAGGCACAAGCAGTGAACTTGTCGATCCCGTCGATGTTGGAGACGGATATATTGCCTATCTTGCCAATCTCGAACCGACTTCTTCTGGACCCAATGAAGACATTCAGATGCTTAGTCTCTGTGTTGCGACCGAAGAAGGAGATGGGTTGTTCCTGTATTACATCCTAACTGTTACTTTCCAATCGATTCGGGACAGCATCTCAGTGTTCAATACATTTACAATCATCATTGGCTTCATCTTCATGATCATGTCTGGAATATTCATGTACATGATCAGTTACCGATTCACGAACCCGATTCTGCAGATAAATCAGGTTGCCCAAGATATTGCCAATCTAAGTTTCAAGCGCAAAGTAAATATCATAACTAACGATGAAATCGGAGAATTAGGGAAAAGCATCAATCAGATGAGCACGCAATTAGAAACTGCGATTTCGGACTTGCAAACAGCAAACGAAAAACTTGCTGCAGATATCGAATTAAAAACAAAAATTGATTCGATGCGCAAAGAATTTATTGCTAATGCTTCCCATGAATTAAAGACACCAATCTCGCTCATAATGGGTTACTCCGAAGCGTTGAAACTCTCAGGGTTAAGCCCTGAAACCGTCGATGAATACTTGAATATTATCATGGACGAATCCAACAAGATGAATAAGTTAGTGATGGAATTGCTAAAGATATCCCAACTAGAAAGCGGATTTACCGAACCTCAAATCAGCGATTTTTCGATCAAGGATCTCATTGAAGAAACCACAAGATTGTTTTCAATCCTTTTTGAAGAAAAAGGAATTACGATTGAAGTTGATGTGGCTGATACCGAAGTTCATTCTGATTACGACCAGTTGCAAACGGTTCTGTCAAACTTTCTTGCCAATGCCATTCATCATATAGACACGAATAGACTGATCCGGATTTATTCGGAAATCATCAATCCAGAGATGGTTAGGGTTGTAGTGTATAATTCCGGAAATCAAATTTCAGAACAGGATCAAGAAAGAGTCTGGGAAAGTTTCTATAAAGTTGATAAAGCCAGGACAAGAAGTTATGGCGGGCAGGGGTTGGGTCTCAGTATTGCCAAAACGACACTAATCAATTTGGGACACGGCTACGGAGTCCGAAACATTTTGACGGGAGTCGAGTTTTATTTTGAGATTGTAGTTAATAAACAAGAGTAGAATCAAGATTCGTCTTGGTTCTTTTTTTCGTAAATTTTGGTGAAGCATAATCACTTATCTTCTTCCAGCTTATTGAAATCCTTTTGCTAATGTGATACAATCACTTTATCTATAAAACGCAAACCAATGGGGGGACACTGTTGTGAAGAAGAGCGCGAATTTAATTGGCGAATACATGAGAAGAATGCGTGTAATCCAATTCATGTTTATTGACTCTCTGGGCATAATAATCACTTATGTTTTGGCCATTCTCACTTTAAAATACACGGGAGTGTCCGGATTCAACATGCAAACTGCGCTCTATATTTTGCCTTTTATCCTAGTGTTCAAAATTGTATCCTATTTTGCTTTGAAGTTATACAAGCTGGTTTTGGATAATGTTGGCATTGACGAGGTTTTTCGCATATTTGTAGCAGTTGCATTGACAAATGTGGTTATTGCAGTTGTGTTTTTGGCAATTCCGAGACTAGAGTTCATCCCGGAAGTGTATTTGGTTTTTACTACAGTTTTTGAGGCAATCATAATTTCGATTCCAAGGATGCTCAAAAGGCTATTGCATCTTATATTGATTAACAGATTCAAGTTTGGTGGCAGGAGAACTTTATTAGTTGGCGCGGGAGCGGGAGGCAAACTGGTACTGAATGAAATCAGAGATAATCCAGAGCTTCAAAACCTTCCGATTGCTTTTGTCGACGACGATCCCATGAAAATCGGTAGACTTATGTCCGGATACAAAGTCTATGGACCGATTGCCGAGATTCCCAATCTAATTGATACCTATAATATCGAAGAAGTTGTAATTACAATTGCAAATATCGATTCCAAGCGCTTTCAGGAAATCATCCAGATTATTGCTCAAAGACCAGTGAAAATCAAACGCATACCGAAATTCAAAGATTTGAAAAAAGATGTTCCGAAAACTTTGCTCGAGGTTAACGTGGAAGATTTATTGTCTCGCGACGTGATTGAACTTGATGACCAGGGTATTATGGAATTCATCTCAGACAAGCGAGTACTAGTAACCGGCGCAGGAGGCTCAATCGGATCCGAATTGGTGCGACAAATCGTTGACTACCATCCTTCAGAAATTCTGATGCTGGATATATATGAAAACGGCGTGTATGACTTGCAAATGGAACTGAATCATAAATTTTCCTTCCCAGATGTCCCGAATGTTGTTAGAAAAGTTTTAATTGGGTCAGTATATAATTATGAGCGAATGGAATATATTTTCGACGCTTTCCGACCGCAATTGGTTTTTCATGCGGCTGCATATAAACATGTTCCATTAATGGAGGAATCCGCTGTTGAATCAGTTAGAACCAATGTCATCGGAACGTATAACATCTGTAAACTCGCTTCAAAATATGAAGTCGACAAAATGGTTTTAGTCTCGAGTGACAAAGCAGTTAGACCCACTAATGTTATGGGGGCGACAAAGCGCTTTGCAGAAATGATTTTGCAGCATTTCAACAACATTTCAAAAACCAATTATTCCGCAGTCCGTTTTGGAAACGTGCTTGGAAGCAACGGTTCTGTTGTTCCTCTGTTCAAAAGACAGATAGAACATGGTGGACCGCTTACTGTTACTGACAGAAACATCATCCGATATTTCATGACGATTCCAGAAGCTGTCGGGTTGATACTGCAATCAGGAGCATTCGCCAAGGGTGGTGAAATTTTTATCCTAGATATGGGAGAACCCGTCAGAATCATCGATTTGGCAGAGAAGATGATCATGCTTGCAGGACAAAGACCGTATATTGATATAGACATACAAATAACCGGGTTAAGACCAGGCGAAAAAATGTATGAGGAATTGCTTGTGGACAAAGAAAGAGAGAATATCAAAACCCCGAACAAGAAAATCTTCATTGATTCTGAAAAGGATATAAAATCAATAGAAGAGGAGATTCAAGTTGTCAGTCAGACTTTTGAAAAACTGGAAAATATTGATATTAAGGAAATGATCCACAAAGTTGTTTCCACATATACTATAAAGAACTGAAAGCGCGGATATCCTCGCTTTTTGTTTTCTCAAAATAATAGGTTTTTAGAGTGAGATTAGAGATTATTGAAATATGTCTCAAATCGGAATATCTCTTTATATAATTATTCATACGTGGTAAAATACAAGTAGGTTGGCAAGCGATATTTCATGCGTTTGTTTAA
Source organism: uncultured Candidatus Izemoplasmatales bacterium (assembly GCA_964459895.1). Taxonomy (GTDB): domain Bacteria; phylum Bacillota_I; class Bacilli_A; order Izemoplasmatales; family Hujiaoplasmataceae; genus JAAYZB01. The sequence continues at coordinate 36,224 of CAYWOK010000002.1, read as the reverse complement.
CAATAGAGGTGAGGGGCATGTTCACATTAGAAGTCGGTAGCAAGATCAAACTGGAGATTCGGAAACAAGGGATCAATGGCGAAGGCATAGGCTACTACAACAAACTAGCCATCTTTGTCCCTGGTGCGATTTTGCAAGAAGAAGTCAACTGTGAGATTACTGAGGCGAATAAAACTTACGCAGTTGCAAAACTGGATCAAATCGTGCGTCCCTCGACAAAACGCATTTTGCCTCCATGCAAATTTTTTGAACAATGTGGCGGATGTCAGATGCTACACATCGAATACAAGGAACAACTGAAGATCAAGCAATCGATTATTAAACAAGCTATGACAAGATATACAGACATCCAATTATCAAATCGAATTCTCAAAAAAACATTAGGAATGAAAGAAAATTTTTGGTATCGCAACAAATCTCAGATGCCTTTCAAAAATACCAACTTTGGCCTTGCTCTAGGATTATATGCCGCTCAGACAAATCATTTCGTATACATTGATGAATGCATGACGCAAAGCAAAAAAGTCAATGAAATCAATCAAGACGCACTTTCCGTGCTGAGAAAACACAAAATGGTCGCTAACGATTCCATGAATCCGGAAGGCGTGCTTTTGAATCTTGTCACAAGATATCTAGAAACAACCGATACTGCCAGCGTTACTTTCATCGTGACTAAATTTGATCCGACTCTGGAGGCCGTAGCCAAAGATTTGATTAAGAAAAACTCTTCGATTGGCTCCATTACCTACAGCATCAACCAAAAATCAAATCCGATGATGTTTGGAAAGACAATAAAATTACTGCAGAAAAAGGCATTTATCAATGATGAGTTCAAACAGATGCAGATCAAGATTTCTCCAGATGCTTTTCATCAACTGAATTCCAAACAGATGATTATCTTGTATGATGAAATTGAAAAAGCCGCTGGGCTAACAGGCAACGAAATTGTTATTGACGCCTATTCCGGAATCGGAATCACTACCCTGCTTCTGGCAAAAAAAGCCAAAAAAGTATATGGAATTGATTATTCGGAAGCATCCATCAGTGATGCCTCGCAAAACGCGACTCAAAATAAGATAGTCAATGTGCAGTTCATTGCAGATCATGTCGAGGGAGCCTTGCCCAAATTGATTGACTCAGGAGTGATTCCAGACTTATTGATATTGGATCCGCCAAGAACCGGACTTCATGAATCAGTCATCAACCAGATCGTGTCTTCAAATATCAAAAAAGTGATTTATGTCTCTTGCAATCCTTCAACGCTAGCGAAAAATCTTAGTATTCTTTCCAAACAATATCAAGTCGAATATATCCAACCTATTGACATGTTTCCCCATACTGCAAGCGTGGAGTCACTGACTTTGCTGACCCGGAAGCTTTAACACATCTTACTATTTTTCGAATGATAATCATGTAGAAATGAGGCTTCAAAATGAAAATCAAAGAATATTTCATGCCAAAATCGCTTATTTATACCGGAACGCACAAAGATGTTTCCACTAAAATCATCCACTACCAATATAATGCAGAAACAGTGGAAATAACCAATGATTTTATTCCGATTGAAGCGAGAAAGCATTACATTCAAGTGATAGGTCTATCAGAAATCGAAAAGATTCTCGGACTAAAGAAATACTACAAAGTGAACCCTCTGATTCTTGAAGACGTATTCAATGTCAAACAGCGCAATAAATTGGAATTATACGATGATTTTCTGTTTGGTGCGATGCACGTCGAATACTTGGATGAGGGAAAGATAAAAGAAGACTATATGAGTATTCTTTTGAATGAAGATGCCATCATCTCTTTCCACGAAACTGAGCCTGTATATTTGGCAGCTTTACCGCCTCTATTTGAAAAAAGCGAGGAATTGCGGAATCGAAATGCCGACTATCTTTTCTATCAGATATTCGACATAATCACAGATAATCATCTGGATATTTTTGATTCACTAGCAACTAAAACCGCCAGTTTTGAAGAGGAAATTCTTGAGTCAAAAAAAATTGATCAAGAAAACTTTTACTTGGTGAGAAAAGAAATTCTCAAACTGAAAAACTGTGTCAGTCCTGTATTGGAAGAATTGGATACGATTCTGGATCGGAAACATCGACTATTTTGGCAGGAAAGCCAACCCTATTTTGAGGACTTGACGGACCACTTGCAAAGACTTGATAGCCAGTTGAACCAATCTCGAGAGGAAATGCGGCATTTATTGGACCTTTTGATAAACAATCAATCAAACAAGATGAATCAGATAATGACTACTCTGACCTTGTTTTCTGCGGTTTTTATCCCCTTGTCTTTTCTAGCGGGATTTTTCGGGATGAATTTTGTCCACTTCCAGGTTCTGCAATATGAACACGCTATCGAACTGTTTGTTGGAGGCTGTGTATTGTTGGCGGTAGTCATGTTGGTACTTTTCAAAAAAATGAAATGGTTTTAAAAATTGTCAAAACATAAATAGAAATTTTTACGAGAGGATGAGATCATGAAATCAGATTTAGAAATAGCTCAAAACGCAAAAATGAAACATATCTCTAAAATTGCAGCGAAGATTGGCTTGAAAAAGACCGATATTGAAGAATATGGGCAATACAAGGCAAAAATCAAATTGGAAGCAGTTCACTCAGATAAGTTCCACAAAAATGGGAAAGTCATTCTGATTTCTGCCATCAATCCCACTCCGGCAGGAGAAGGTAAATCAACAACCACAATCGGACTAGGAGACGCTTTGAACAGATTGGGTATCAAGACCATGGTTGCTTTGCGAGAACCGTCTTTAGGACCCGTTATGGGGGTCAAAGGTGGAGCTGCAGGCGGAGGTTTCTCTCAAGTAGTCCCGATGGAAGATATCAACCTTCATTTTACCGGAGATATTCATGCAATCACTTCCGCCAACAATCTCATCAGTGCGGTGATTGACAATCACCTATATTATGGCAATGAGTTGAACATAGACAAAGACAACATCATCTGGAGAAGAGCGATGGATATGAATGACAGAGCGCTCAGAAAGATAGAAGTCGCTCTTTCAAGCAAAAAAGAGGTTCCGCGATCTGACGGATTTGATATTTCCGTTGCTTCAGAATTGATGGCAGTCCTTTGTCTATCCAAAGACTTGGATGACCTCAAGCAAAGAGTTTCCAAAATGGTTGTTGCTTATGATACAACCTCAAAACCGATCACTGCAGAAGACATTAAAGTTTCCGGAGCCGTCTGCATGCTGCTAAAAGATGCCATCAAACCAAATCTTGTTCAGACTCTTGAAGGAACTCCTGTTCTAATTCATGGTGGACCTTTTGCAAATATAGCTCATGGGTGTAATTCTGTGATTGCTACCGATTTTGCTCGCAGAGCATGCGACTTTGTCATTACTGAAGCCGGATTCGGAGCTGATCTTGGTATGGAGAAATTCATGGACATCAAATCAAGGGTTTTGGGTGTGATGCCTTCAGTAGTCGTTCTGGTTGCTAGCATCCGTGCCCTGAAACTTCATGGAGGAGCGGACAAGTCTTTGATGAAGGAAGAAAATCTCGAAGCCTTGAAAAAAGGCATTGAGAATTTGGAAAAGCATCTTGAAAACGTAAGTTTCTTCAATGTTCCGTATGTTGTTGCGCTGAATCGATTTTCCAGCGATACCGAAAAGGAAATTTCGCTGCTTATGGACTGGGCAGTACTTGCCAAATGTCCAATCGCTTTATCAGAAGTGTTTTCTAAAGGTTCGCAGGGCGGCCTTGATCTTGCCAAATTAGTACTTAGTCTAGCAAACATTGAGCCAAGTAGTAAGCGCCAACCGCTTTACGATCTATCTTTGCCGATCCAGGAGAAAGTTGATCTGATCTCCAAAAAAATCTATGGAGCCGAATCGGTCATCTACTCTGAAAAAGCACTTTTACAAATTAAAGAATACGAAAAATACGGTTGGGACAAACTTGCCATTTGTATGGCAAAAACACCTTTATCACTTACTGACAATCCCAAAATTCTCGGGAGACCAAGAAATTTTACAATTACCATCAGAGAATTCAAACCATCAGTCGGAGCGGGGTTTATCGTGGCATTGACTGGAGAAGTAATGACCATGCCAGGGCTTCCCAAAAAGGGAGCATATGAGAATATGGATGTAATTGACAACAAAATCATAGGTCTATTTTAGGAGGCAGTACAATGAAAAAAGAAACGAAAGATTTACCGCAAAAATTAAGAGATCTTGGGGTTTCAGTCTACAAAAAAACCGAAGCTGGTCTAAAAAAAGCAAAAGCGAGCCTAGATAACACGATTCTTGATGACCATCTGCATCGACGTTTTAATTTGGAGAACCCGTACAAATTCCAAATTATCAAAGACAAATCGAAAACCAACTTTATCAGCTCCATCTTGCCAAAAAACGCCAAAAGATATGAAGAAGACGATTTGTTTGTGTTCTATGGATCAATGGATCACAACAATTTGGAAAAGGGAAATATTATCAGGGATCTGAGTGCAAATGCTGATTATGAGATCAAAGAACTTATGGAAGTTTCAGTGCCAGTCGAATATGAAAACAAAAGACATGAAGTTTTAGGCACCTGCGCAGTCTGTGAACTTCTTTAAACTAAAACAATGAAAAAAGAAGAATTCGTCAACATCTATCGAAGTAATATTCAGCGACCTGGTTCTGAAGAACTTTTGCAATACCTATTGTCAGACCAATGTGATTTTTTCACAGCACCGGCCTCCACAAGATTTCATCTTTCCTATGAAGGTGGATTGGTTGAACACTCCTTGAATGTGTATAATGCTTTAAAAGCATATCTTCAACGTGACGAGGTCAAAAACCTATACGGCGTAAGTGCATCCGAGGAGTCGATTGCCATCATCGCGTTGTTACACGATTTATGTAAAATCAATGTCTATCGAAAATCATTGAGAAATGTCAAAGATCCGACAGGAAAATGGATTCAAGTCCCTTCTTTTGATTTTCAAGATGATATTCCATACGGACACGGTGAAAAATCGGTATATATCATTTCCGGATTCATGAAACTATCTCGAGAAGAAGCGTTTGCAATCAGATATCACATGGGTTTCTCTGACACCGAGGAAAAGAATAATGTTTCCCGGGCATTTTCCCTGTTTCCCTTGGCATTCTGCCTGTCTGTAGCGGACATGGAGGCAACATTCTTCCTTGAATCTTCCAAAGAATAACAAGTCGAAAACTTCTGAATAAAAGAAGTTTTCTTTTTTATTAATTTCACAAAAATTATGGTATAATTTATTTCGCTTGAGGTGAACATATGTCGAAAATTTACGACCTTACAGAAGGTTCGATCTTAAAGAAACTGTTTTTTATCGCCTTGCCCGTATTGTTGACATCGATATCTCAGATGGCATACAATTTGACGGACATGTTTTGGGTTGGCAGAGTCGACGAAATCGGCCTTGTGGAAAAAGAAGCAATCTCAGCGATTGGAACCGCAGGGTATATCACTTGGTTTGCTTTTGGACTGATTTTGATTGCCAAAATCGGAACTAGCGTCAAAGTTGCTCATTCTGTCGGTGAAAAAGACATGGGCAAACTCAGCAAATTTGCTTCCAACGGATTGTTGTTGCAACTATTTTCCGGTTTGGTGTTTTCCGCTTTGATTTTTATCTTCCGCAGACAGTTCATTGCCATCTTCAATATCAGTTCCGCTCAAGTAATCAAGTATGCCCTAGACTACCTAGCAATTGTTGGCGGGTTGCTTGTATTTCAATTTATTTCCAGCGGTTTTGCCGCAATCAATGAAGGTCTTGGAAAAACCAAGGTCAATTTCAAGATCATGGCAGTCGGATTGTTGCTAAATATGATTTTAGACCCTATTTTTATTCTTGTTTTGAAAATGGGTGTCACAGGCGCAGCCATTGCCACGGTGATTTCGCAAGCGATCACAGCGGGAATATTCTATGTTGTCTACCTCAAATTTAGTTCTACTTTGTTTCGCTTTCACATTGATGCTTTTGATCTTAATACAATGAAAAACATCATCAAGATCGGGCTGCCTGCAGGCTTGCAAAGCATGATATTTACTGCTATTTCCATATATATCGCCCGGATGGTATTTGTCTTTGGAGAGGATGTGATGGCCGCTCAAAGAATCGGAGTGCAGGTAGAGCAACTTACTTGGATGATTGCCGGAGGTTTTCAAACAGCGCTGACAGTGTTTATTGGTCAAAACTTTGGTGCTAGGCAATTTGTGAGAATCAGAAAGGGGTTTGGCATCATATCTTTGATGTTGGTTCCATATGCTGCGGTAGTTGCGCTTTGTTTGTTCTTTTTCGCACCATTTTTAATTGGAATCTTTATTGATGATCCCATAAGTAAAGCGTATGGTGCAAGGTATCTCGAAATTATCAGTCTTGCGCAAATTTTCATGATGTTGGAAGCAATCGGGTCCGGCCTTTTCAATGGTATCGGAAAAACCCACATTCCTTCAATTGTCGGAATTACCGGAAATGTGTTAAGGATTCCGATGGCGCTTTATCTTGTCACAATTATGAGGGAAGAAGGCATCTGGTGGGCACTCAATATTTCTGATATCTTAAAAGGCACATTCTTATTTCTCGGTTCGATAGCCATTCTGTTAGTAATCGAAAAGCTCAAAGAAAAAAAAGCCAATGTCCTAACGCCGACTTTGAACTAAGCAGAGACAAGCGGAAATTAATAGTCGCGAAAGCGGCTTTTTTTCTTTCATTTGGTTCCGACATTTGAGTTAAAATATGGTAAAATGATATCAGAAACTCATTATGGAAGCGAGGAATATCTAGTGGAATGGTATTATTGGCTGATCATTGCTTTGGTTTTGGCTATATTGCTGGTGTTTTTCGCCTCAGGCTTCATCGCTGCCAAATCTCTTTATCATCCGAAGACCTTCACTTTGGCAGAAACCCATGCCAAGGAAAACGAAAGAAGTCCGGGTTTGATGGACGATTATGATACCTGGGAAAAAGAGACATATTCTCTCCAATCACGATTCGGATACTCTATTCAAATTTATTATGTTCCATCCAAAAAAGGTTCAAAGAATTTTGTCGTTATCGCCCATGGCTACTCCTACACGCATCATGGCGCAGTCAAATATGCGCAGATGATGCGTGAACTAGGCTATAGTATTGTCATGTTTGACGAGAGATTTCATGGGCAGACAGGCGGAAGCAATTGTTCGATGGGTTTTTATGAGAAATTTGATTTGTACGACATAATCAGCGATACATTTGCCAGGTTTGGCAATGATATTTTTTTGGGAACTTATGGAGAATCAATGGGCGGAGCAACAGTTCTTTTGGAACAGGCTCTCGACAATCGGATCAAATTTGTAGTTACCGACTGCGCTTTTGCCGATTTGAGTCTATTGTTGGCTCATTTGATTAAAATGAGGACTGGGTTGCCAAAATATCCGATCATTTGGATTGCAAACCTGTTTTTTAAATTAGCAACGAAAGCCAGTATTTTCCAAGTCTCTCCCAAAATTGCTTTGAAGAATGCAACCGTACCCATGCTTTTCATGCACGGAGCTGAAGATGAGTTCATACCGCCGGTTCACAGCCAAATCCTATATGATGCATGTATAACCGAAAAAGATATCTATATTGGCCAAAATCACGCTAAACATACCGATGCTTCAAGATACAACCCAGAAGAATATCGAAAAGTCCTTAGACACTTTCTAGACAAAATTGTCAAAGCAAATGAATGACGAGAGGGTGACATGATGTACGACACAATCATTATCGGAGCTGGAGTCATTGGCACTAATATTGCCTCTGAACTGGCAAAATACAAATTGAAGATTGCCGTAATCGAAAAAAACACCGATGTATGTGAAGAAACATCCAAGGCAAATTCCGGAATTGTCCATAGCGGATATGATGCAATGCCTGGAACCCTAAAGGCAAAATATAATGTATTAGGAAACCAAATGATGGCTGATTTCTGCCGGAAATTGTCAATTCCCTTCAGACAAAACGGATCACTGGTCATTGCTCATGATTATAATGACATATCCAAGTTGGAAGCGTTGAAAGCTCAGGGAATCATGAATGGGGTTCCGGGCTTGCGAATACTCGAAAAAGAAGAAATCTTACGCATGGAACCGGAATTGAACAAAAATGTTGTTTGTGCCCTCTATGCTCCGACCGGAGGAATTGTCGATCCGTTTCAACTGACAATCGGTCCTGCTGAACTGGCAGTACAAAATGGTGTTGCTTTCTTTTTAAAAACAATAGTAACCAATCTAATAAAAACAAATCATTGTTTTCAAGTTGAAACAAATAAAGGAATATTTCAAACCAAGACCGTCATCAATGCCTCGGGTTTATTCAGCGATGACATAAACAATTGGGTAAGCGGTCACAAACACTATATCAAACCTAGAAAAGGTGAATATTGCCTTTTTGACAAACAAGTAGGCTCTTTAGTCAATTCGACTATTTTCCAATTGCCGACAGTAAACGGAAAAGGCGTATTAGTTACACCAACTGCAGAGGGAAACTTAATGATAGGTCCTAATTCGTTGGAAGAGTACGACAAAGAAGATACCATGACTTCCGCGGAAGGAATCAGATACGTGCTTGAAATCGCTGAGAAAAGTATTAATATAGTTCCCACAGCGTTTATCATCACCGGATTTGCAGGATTGAGAGCGTCGGAAATTGGTGGCGATTTCGTTTTGGGCGAAGCTGAAGATGTCCCGGGCTTTTTTAACGCCCTAGGGATTGATTCTCCAGGATTAACAGCCGCGCCTGCGATTGCCAAAGATATGGCGAAATGGGTCGCAACCTCTCTGAATGCTAAGTTGAATAATAACTACATATCCGAGCGCTTGAGGATAGTTCGATTTGATGAAGAGAGCCTTGAGCAGAAACAAAGACTCTTTAAGGAAGATCATGAGTACGGCAGAGTTGTGTGTAGATGTGAACTGGTCACTCTTGCCGAAATCAAAGACGCCATTCACAGACCTTTAGGTGCAACCACAATTGACGGAATCAAACGCAGAACGAGGGCTGGAAGCGGTCGATGCCAGGGGGGATTCTGTTCTCCAAGAGTATTGGAAATCCTGTCCCAAGAACTAAAGAAAGACATTAGAGAAATCGCAAAATTCAGTGAAAAATCCACTTTTCTTGTCGGACTCGACAAGGACTTGCTTTAAGGAGTTGCCATGATATACAAGGACATAGTAATTATCGGAGCCGGTCCTGCGGGACTTGCAGCTGCACTTTCAGCCTATGAAAATGGTGCAACTGATATTTTGATATTGGAAAGAGAAAATTACCTAGGAGGTATTTTAAACCAATGCATACATAACGGATTCGGCTTGCATACTTTCAAAGAAGAACTAACCGGCCCAGAATATGCTTTGAGATATATCCAAAAAATTGAAGAGTTGAAGATTGAATATCGTTTAAATACAATGGTGATTGATATTTCAAATACGAAAAAAATCATCGCCATCAATGAGACTGATGGAGTTATCATTATCCAGGCGAAAGCCGTGATTCTTGCCATGGGATGTAGAGAAAGACCAAGAGGAGCTTTGAATATTCCGGGATTTAGACCATCAGGGATATATTCTGCCGGAACTGCTCAAAAATATGTCAACATCGACGGCTATCTGCCAGGAAGAAATATTGTCATTCTCGGATCGGGAGATATTGGACTGATAATGGCAAGAAGATTGACTCTTGAAGGTTCGCATGTCAAAATGGTATGTGAAATCATGCCATATTCAGGAGGATTGAAGCGAAACATAGTTCAGTGCTTAGATGATTACGAGATTCCTTTGAAGCTTAGCCATACTGTAACAAAAATCCATGGCAAAGAAAGAATTGAAGGAGTGACTATAGCTAAGGTAGATGCTGCTATGAAAACGATCTCTGGTACTGAAGAATACGTCAGTTGCGATACTTTGTTATTATCTGTGGGTTTGATTCCCGAAAACGAATTGTCACGCAAAGCAGGAGTAAAAATCAATCCTACAACCCAAGGACCATTTGTATCGAATTCATTAGAAACCACTATTCCTGGCATCTTCGCCTGTGGCAACGTTTTACATGTCCATGACCTAGTTGATTTTGTCAGCGAAGAGGCAGTTTTGGCAGCGAAATACGCAATCAAGCATATTAAGGGCATACAAAAAAACGAGAAGTCAATTCCTGTATATGCAAGAGATGGCATTCGTTATACCGTCCCATCCTCTATAGAGGTTTGCGAAGTCATGAAAATGCAACTGATCAGATTCCGAGTCAGCAATGTGTATGAAAACCAATATATTTCCGTATATTTTGATTTCGAAAGAGTCTATCACAAATTAAAACGAATTCTTACACCCGGAGAAATGGAACAGGTAATATTGCCAAAAAACTGGTTTGACAAATATCCTGCTGTCAGCAGCATCAATATTGCTGTGGAAGGAGAGTGACTTCGGTGGAAAAAAGACAGGTAACATGTATTAACTGTCCGCTAGGATGCACACTTGACGTTGAAATTCACAGCGATGACTCGATAAGCGTGACAGGATTTCAGTGTGCAAGAGGCGAGGATTATGCAAAAAAAGAAGTGCTTAACCCAACAAGAACAATCACATCAACAGTGCCAGTATTAAATGGAGATGTTCCGATGGTGTCAGTGAAAACTTCAGGCGATATTCCCAAAAAATCCATCAAATCCTGCATGTTGGCATTGAAAGATGTCGTAGTTGAAGCTCCGATATATATAGGCGATATCATAGTTGAACATATTTGCGGAACTGATATAAATATTGTCGCAACAAAGGAAGTGAAGAAAAAATAACATGGAAAAGATCATATTTGAAACTGCGATTGGCAAAATATACATGGAATTCGTTGATGGGTACGCCAAAACTCTCTATTCTTCAGACGCCCCAATCACTACATCTCCAAAAAGCCCAGAAGCAAAGAAAGCAGAAAAAGAGTTAGGGGAATTTTTCAAGGGAATCAGGAAAGATTTTACGATCAAGTATAAGATCGAAGGTTCAGATTTTAAGAAGAAAGTGCTATCAACTTTAGGAACTATTTCCTACGGACAAACTGTCTCATATGAGGAACTAGCCATTTTATCTGGGTATCCAAAAGCTGTGCGGGCAGTTGGAACTGTCATGAAACACAATCCGTTGCCCTTTATCCTACCTTGCCACCGAGTTATTAGAAAGACTGGCGATGTAGGAAATTACGGCGGTGGAAGAGAAATGAAACGTTACTTGATTGACATGGAGCAATGCGGCCGGAAATAACAGGCCGCATTTTATTTACAGCTTTGCTTGACAATAACACTGATTTTATTTATAATGTTATACGAAGCTAACAATCATGCGCTATTTTTTTTGAGTTGCATGTTAGCCGCAGCTAACAATGGAGGAAAACAATGACATTAAGAGATGTGTTGCCAGGAGAAAAATGTGTAATTAAAAACATATACGTTAACAACTTGCGCAAACGGATAATTGATATGGGACTCACTACCGGTACGGTTATCACTGTTAAGAAAATGGCGCCTCTAGGTGATCCGATGGAAATATTAGTCAGAGGCTATTCGCTGACACTTAGAAAATCTGAAGCCAGAATGATTGATGTAGAAAAATTAAATGGAGTTAAAACATGATCAAAATTGCTCTTGTAGGCAACCCTAACAGTGGAAAAACCACGCTTTTCAATGAATTGACAGGGTCAAATCAATCGGTTGGTAATTGGCCGGGAGTCACTGTTGAAAAAAAATCCGGTAAATTAAAATACAATCAATTTGAAGCGGAGATTATAGATTTGCCAGGAATCTATTCTTTGTCTACGGTTTCTTTAGAAGAAGAAATAGCCAGAAAATACATACTGGACAATCAAATCGACCTAATTATCAATATTGTCGACGCTTCAAATCTGGAGCGAAATCTATTTTTGACATATCAATTGCTTGACTCGAATATTCCTCTCGTAATTGCCTTGAATTGCATGGATCTTATTGCGAAAAAACTTGATAATTTGGACTTTCTTGCATTGCAAGAAGAACTGAAAGTGCCCGTGATTCCAATTACCGCAAGTAAGAAACACGGAATCTCAGATCTGATTCTCTATATGTCAAAATCGGATTTTTCTATTCAGACACATCACATAACGTATCGAGATGATATTGAAAAGTCAGTCAATGATTTCGAGCAAATTTTGGGTCAAAGATTTCTGGCAGTCAGATTTTTTGAAGATGGCATGAAAGCAATTAAATCAATGAGATTACATCAAAAGACAATTGCTGATCTTGAAAAATCATATCAGGAAAACAAGAAAAAGTTTTCAATTGATTTTGACATGGTTCTTCCAAACTATAGGTATGACAGAATCAAGGAAGTATGTGATAAAGTTTTGTTTAAAAGTAAAATTCCGGTTGTCTCAAAAACCGAAAGAATCGATAGAATCCTCACTAATCGTTGGCTGGGATTGCCTCTATTCGGCATAATAATGTTTTTGGTATTCTTTCTTGCTTTTGGTCCGATCGGGACTTGGCTTACAAGTGGGTTTATTAAAGGAATCAACTGGCTTTTTACTTTGATTGTTCAGGCCGCAAATTCATTAAATATGGCAAGCTGGGTATCAAGCCTTCTGACAAACGGAGTTTTCGGAGGATTGGCAGCTGTTGTTGGGTTTTTACCACAATTAATGATTCTTTTTTTTGCTCTATCTATTTTAGAAGATTCAGGATATATGGCGAGAGCTGCGTTTATTATGGACCGTGCTTTGAGTAAGTTTGGGTTATCGGGCAAAGCTTTTATTCCCATGTTGATCGGGTTTGGATGTAGCGTTCCCGCAATGGCTTCGACCAGAACACTTGACAGGGATGAGGACCGAAAAATCACCACAATGATTATTCCCTTCATATCTTGTGGAGCGAAAGCTCCGATATATGGAGTGTTTGCAGGAGCGCTTTTCTTTAACTATTCGTATCTGGTTGTATTCTCAATGTATATTTTGGGAATTGTTGTAGCCATCTTATCTGCCCTATTGTTTAAAAAAACAATCCTAAAAAGTGATAGCGCCAACTACATTATGGAATTGCCGGAATATCGCGCACCTACGGCAAAAAACACATTACTTCACACCTGGGAAAGATCAAAGGGATTTCTAATAAAGGCAGGAACTGTCTTACTAGGAGCATTTATTGTGATTTGGTTCTTTTCCTATTTCGGGTTTGTCGATGGCGGGTTCAGGTTATTAGCAAAAGATGAAATTGAATACAGTATTCTGGGAATAATCGGGAAATTTTTCTTGCCGGTGTTCAGGCCAATCGGCTTTACTTCTTGGAAATCAACCGTTGCCATTATGACTGGATTTGCTGCCAAGGAATCAGTGGTCGGAACATTGGGAATTCTATACGGAATCACTGGTGACGTGATTCAAAACGGCGCTCTGTTATTTGAGCCGATTAGAATGGCGTTTTCTCCTGTTCAGGCATATGCATTCATGGCTTTTGCCTTGCTAGCTTCGCCTTGTATTGCCGCCATGAGCGCAATGAAAAGGGAACTTCATTCTTGGAAATGGTTTTCTTTTTCGATTATTTACGAGTTGTCAGTGGCCTACCTTGTCGCTTTGCTAATTTTTCAATTTGGTTCAATGGATAGCGGTACGATACTTTCGGTGATTTTTGCGATAATTGTTTTGGCTGTTGTTTTTTTCACATTTAAAAGTATAATAAAGAAAAAGGGTGTTGTTTGTGGCTCCTGTAACAATTGCTCCGTGAGCGGCAGTTGCCATTTACCAAAAAAAGAAGATTTTGTGAAAATAAAAAACGAGATAAAAAAGGGTGATGGTTTTGAAAACTAAAGCACATTTCAGCGAATCGTTGGAAGATTATTTGGAAGCAATATTCATGCTAGGCGGAAGCAATGTCAGGTCAATCGATATTGCCAATCGTCTTAATGTTTCGCGGGCGAGCGTTAATAAGGCAGTCAATACATTAATCGATAATTTAATGGTTCACAAACAGCCATATGGCAATATTTCACTGACTGAGTATGGATTAGAAATATCAAAAAGAGTTGAAAACAAGCATCAAATCCTCAGAAAGTTTTTAATTGATGTACTAGGGGTTGAAGAGACGGTTGCCAATAATGAAGCTTGTGCTATTGAACACAATATTTCTGATGACACCGCAAGTAAAATCGAAGCTATGATCAATAACACAAAAAGGTCCTGAATATTCAGAACCTTTTTTATTTTTAGCAAAATTGATAGGATCATCAATTTATGCAATGTATTCAAGATAGTGATGAATATATAGCAACAACATGATGTAATTCATAATGGAGATGGACAAATGAGTCAAAATACGGTAAACTTTAGATATACTTTTGTTGAGGAGGGATAAAATGGAGAAAACAAATCCGAATTTACGAAATTTGGTAATATACCAGATTTATGTAAGAAATTATTCCACAAAGGGAACTTTCCAAGCCATAATCGACGATCTCGACCGTATCAAAACTTTAGGTGTCGACATGATATATCTATTACCGATCCATCCCATCGGCGAACTGAACCGAAAAGGAAGTCTGGGATGTCCATATTCGATTCAGGACTATCGAGCTATCAATCCAAAACTCGGAACCATTGATGATTTCCGAAGGTTGATTGATGCGGTTCATGAAGAACAGCTGAAACTTATGATCGATATTGTTTTTAACCATACTTCAAGAGACTCAAGACTTCTTAAAGAACATCCAGAGTGGATGTATAAAAATAATAAAGGTGAGTTTTCTAGTCGTGTTGAAGAATGGTCGGATGTAGCCGACTTTGACTTTAGTAGCGGGAGAGAGTTATGGGACGAACTCACAAACACACTCATGATTTACGCAGATATGGGGGTGGACGGATTCAGAGCAGATGTTGCCAGTCTGGTTCCGCTTGATTTCTGGAAATATGCACGAAAAACTATCGCAAAAGATTATAGAAACATCATCTGGCTAAGCGAATCAGTGCACGGAAGCTTTGTGAAGGAGATCCGAGATTCAGGATATGATTGTTCATCTGAATGCGAGATGTTCCAAGTATTCGATATGGCTTATGATTATGATGTAGCACCTTTATTTATAGCATATCTCGAAAAAAAGCTGCCGCTTAAGGTTTATTTAGAGGCTATTGCTAAACAAGAGGAGATTTATCCTGGCAATTACGTGAAACTGAAAAATATTGAGAATCACGATACCAGACGAATTGCCGACTATTTGAAAAACGATTTAGACAAGATTCTTAATTGGACAGGATTTTGCTGTTTTCAAAAAGGCGCCATGATGATATACAATGGGCAAGAATTCGCCTCTGATGTTCGCTTGAGTTTATTTGAAAAAGCACAGATAGTTAAGCGCTCGGACATATCTTCTTTCATAATGAAATTGACAAAAATCAAAAAACGCAAAGTATTTGCCTCAGGAATCTACAAAGTTAATTTTCCGGAAATAGATGGAGTTGCATACAATACCTTTGAAGACGACAAAGAAAAAATTGTCGGCATTTTCAATGTTGGGGCAATGACCGGAAAAATCAAAATAGATCTCAAAGATGGAAAATATCGCAATTACCTGACAGGAAAAACATTTACTATCAAAGAGGGGTTACTTACGCTTTCAAACGATCCTCTGGTAATCCACATTAAAAAGTAGAAACAAAGCGACTTGAGGTTTAACATTTCATCATTTTCAAAACAGAAATTGGATATCGCAGTTTCTGTTTTTTGTTGAAGTCGATGTGTGATATAATTATAGGCAAGGATGTGATGTTGTTGAACAAACTCAAAGTATCTGTTATTGGAGCTGGATTAGCGGGCGTAGAAGCGAGCTTGCAACTAGCAAAACGGAATGTGCGTGTGTCTCTTTTCGAGATGAAGAAAATCAAAAAAAGTCCAGCGCACTCATTGGAGACCTTTGCAGAACTTGTTTGTTCAAACTCCTTTCGAAGCAATCAAATTGAAAATGCCTGCGGCCTTATGAAAGCAGAATTACGTCTGTTAGGTTCCGAAGTAATCAAAGCAGCGGATAAATTTCAAATACCTGCTGGTAGCGCCCTTGCTGTCGACAGAGATCTTTTTTCCGAATACCTTACAGCACAGATTCGAAACAATCCGTTGATTACTGTTTTTGATGTGGAAATGGACGATATTCCCGAAGGGATCACAATCATTGCAACAGGGCCATTGACAAGCGAAGCATTGATTGAGAAGATTAGCGTTCTTACTGGAAAGGATTCACTATATTTTTATGACGCTGTTGCTCCAATTATTGATTTCGAATCAATTGACATGGAGATAGCGTATTTCAAAAATCGGTATGACAAGGGCGAAGGTAAATACATAAATTGTCCAATGACAAAAGAAGAATATGATATTTTCTATACCGAGTTAATCCAAGCGCAATGTGCTAATATCAAAGACTTCGAGCTAAAAGTCTTTGAAGGCTGCATGCCATTTGAAGAAATGGCCAAGCGGGGTTATCAGACTTTGCTATATGGCCCTATGAAACCGGTAGGATTGGAAAAAGCGGGTGAAAAAAGGCCTTTCGCAGTCGTTCAGTTAAGACAAGATAATATGGCAGGAAGCCTTTATAACATCGTTGGATTTCAAACACATCTTACTTTCAAGGAACAAAAACGCATCATAAGTTTGATTCCCGGTTTGAAAAACGCTCTGATAGTCCGCTACGGAGTTATGCATAAAAACACTTTTGTCAATGCGCCTTATGTCCTCAATGCAACATACCAAATGAAACAATATCCGAACAAATTCATCGCCGGACAATTAAGTGGCGTAGAAGGCTATGTGGAATCAATCGGATCGGGATTGATTGCGGGAATCAACGCTGCCAAACTTATTCAAGGAAAACAACCGATTACTTTTCCAAAAGACACCGCGCTCGGATCGCAAGCGGATTACATTGCCAATGCAGATCCAAAGCAATTTCAGCCGATGAACACTAATTTTGGCCTTTTTCCTCCATTTGAACTTAAACGTTCAAAGAAAGATAGGAAAATTCTCATAGCTAAAAGAAGCCTTGATTCGATAAATAGAATGTTGGAGATGAAGGACGTTGACTAACAAAGAAATAATGGATATGTATCTTAAATATTTACGTGATGAAAAGAATTATTCTTCCCATACAGTCACTGCCTATATGGATGACTTGCAAAGCTTGGTCAATTTTTTGGTATCTGAAGAACTCGGAAGTTTATTCCTTTTAACTGATCGTATCGGACGATTCTATATCTCGTATTTGCATAATGAATACAATCCAAAATCCATCCGTCGGAAAATAAGCAGTGTCAAATCAATGTATCAGTTGCTAGTTAATGATAAATTAATCAGGACAAATCCATTTCAAAATGCAATTTTGCCCAAAGAAAAAAAATCTTTGCCAAAATTCATCTACGAAAAGGAAATGACAGATTTTTTGAACAAGATAAATGTTGAAACCCTTATTGGCAAAAGAGACATTGCAATCTTTGAAATGCTTTACGGTTCTGGATTGCGAGTTAGCGAGCTTGTCAATGTTAAAATAAAAGATATCGATTTTTATAACAAGACCATGCTGATTCACGGAAAAGGTGCAAAAGACAGATATGTTCCGCTTCATGATATTGAGATAGCCAAGATAAAGAATTATCTGGAACAAGCCAGACCGGAGTTTAGAACAAGAAACAAAGATGCTGACGAAGGATTTTTGTTTCTGAATTTCAAAGGTGGGCATCTCACAGATCGCGGAGTCCGAATAATTCTTGATAAGGAACTTGAACAACAAGCTTCGACAATGAAACTGTCTCCGCATGCCTTTCGTCACTCTTTTGCGACACATCTGCTGGACCATGGGGTCGATTTGCGCGTAGTTCAGGAACTTTTGGGGCATGTCAGCCTATCGACAACCCAGATATACACTAAAGTATCAAAAGAAAAATTGAAGGAAATTTATATGGCATCACACCCTCGAGCGAAAATCAAATGATCAATATCAACGTGCTGACTATTGGCACGATAAAAGAAAGCTATCTAAAAGCGGGAATAGCTGAATATATAAAAAGACTTCAGCCTTATGCCAAGATAGAAGTCATTGAAATCAGCGAGGAAGCAATCAAATCAGATCCATCGCCGGCAGATATTGTCCGCATTCTGGAAATTGAAGGAAAAAGAATGGTCGAAAAGTTCAGACAAAAAGCAATGGTGATTGCACTGGACATTCACGGAGACGTGGCATCTAGTGAAGATTTTGCACTTATTATTCACAATGCAGCCTTATATCAAACATCAAACATCGATTTCGTAATCGGAGGATCCTGGGGATTATCTGAACATTTAAAATCCAAGTGCGATAAATTGCTCTCATTTTCCAAGATGACGTTTCCTCATCAACTGATGCGTCTGATTTTCTTTGAACAGCTTTACAGGGCATTCATGATAAACAACCAGCATAATTATCATAAATAAAAAAGACACCAAAGGAGTTGAATCCCTTTGGTGTTATTTGAATATTACATCTCGATAACTTTTGCGATGATTTTTTTGATAATTTCCACTGCGATATCCATTTCTTGAATTGATGCATATTCATAAGGACCATGATAATTGTATCCTCCTGTTCCCAAGTTGGGACATGGAAGACCCATGTAGGTCAAACGGGCGCCATCAGTTCCGCCTCTGATCGGTTCAATGATTGGTGTGATATTCATTTCCCTGATTGAAGCAATAGCGATATCGATTATCTCCTGTCGGGAGTCAAGTTTTTCTTTCATGTTGTAATAAGAATCATTGATTTCCAGATAACAAGTATTATCGCCGTACTTCTCGTTTATGAACTCGCTAGCGGATAGGAAGTCAGTTTTTTGTCTTTCAAACAATTGCAAGTCATGATTTCTGATGATATAGTTCAATACAGTTTTTTCTACATTCCCCTGAATTCCGTGAAGATGGTTGAAACCCTCATATTTTTCTGTGATTTCCGGTTTCATATATTTTGGTAACAGTTGATCAAATTCAAAAGCCAACGAAATAGAGTTCACCATTTTGTTTTTCGCGCCACCGGGATGGACCGATTTTCCGTTGATAGTTATTTTTGCACCCGCGGCATTAAAGTTTTCGAATGCAATCTCACCGACTCGAGATCCATCGAGTGTATAGGCAAAATCGGCTCCGATATTATTTACTTCAATATATTTGGTTCCATTTCCTACTTCTTCATCGGGAGTGAAAACAACAACAATATCACCATGTTTTACATCAGGATTATCTTTATAATATTCAAGCGCTGTCATGATTTCCGCCAATCCAGCTTTGTCATCCGCACCAAGCAAAGTTGTTCCGTCGGTAACAATCAAATCATTTCCGACATTGCTTTTTAGTGAAGAAAAAATCGTCGGGCTCAAGATAATGCCCAGTTCCTGATTCAAAATGATGTCTTTTCCATCATAATTATAGATGATTGTTGGTTTAATGTTTTCTCCGCTGGAGTCGGGAGAAGTATCCATATGGGCGATAAGCGCAATAATCGGGACGATATTTTTGATGTTTTTTTTGAGTTTTCCGATGACATATCCAAAATTATCGATAGATGTTTCCAGTCCTAAATCATCTAGCTCCTGTTTCAAAATTTTCGCCAATTCCAATTGATTTGGAGTTGAGGGATAGGCTGTAGAATTGGGATCAGACTGGGTATTGAATTTTATGTAATGCATAAATCGTTCGTGAGCACGCATATTTCTACCTCGCTTTTCGAATAATGATGATATTATTATTATACAACAAAATGATAATTATATGAAGAAATACCAACAGTTAAATCTTAATTCGATTTATCGATTATAGCTGACTAATTGCATAATGAAAAGCTGTTTTTCTTTCTTTGTGATATAATTATATGGAAGTGGGTGAGACAGTGTTGGAAATAAAGACGAACAAAAAAACAATCCGCGGAAGTCTAGCGAGGCAGTTATTAAAAATTGCCAGTACGATACCCGAGATAAACCATCACTCCCAAGTAAATTTTGGTAGGCTCTATACGACCAATTTATCGGATAATTTCAATTTTCCTCGCAACATCACACATGAGAAAATCATCTATAAAACCGCAGTTATGGAAAAACTATCATTCAAAGATCAAAACAGCGATCATTTGATCATCCAATTTCATGGAGGAGCGTACGTATCCGGATACAGTGATACTTATCGCAGATCCGCAATCCAATATTTAGGCTTTTATCCAAGGACAAGCGTTATCTCTGTAGATTACAGACTGGCTCCGCTTCATCCTTTTCCAGCCGCGCTTGAAGATGCTTTTGCAGCTTATGAATATGCTATCAACTCCGGCTATGATCCAGAAAAAATCATCTTTGTCGGCGATTCTGCCGGAGGAGGATTAGCGTTGGCTTTGGGTTTGAAGCTCCGAGATATGAAAATTAAGTTACCAAAAGCTATCGTCACCATGTCAGCTTGGACCGATTTGGCGGGAGAGGGCGAGTCCTATATTCGCAACAAACATTTGGATCCCTTGTTGGGAGAAAAAACTCAGCCACTGGATATATACGCTTATGTTAGAAACAACGATTTGTATAATCCTTATATTTCTCCGGCTTACGGTGAATATCATGACTTTACCAATCTGATGATGCATGTCGGAAGTTATGAAGTTCTCGAATCAGATACGATCACTGTCGCAAAAAAAGCCTATCGAGCAGGCAATAAAGTCAACGTCACGATTTACAATGGCATGTTTCACGTGTTTCAATTAGCTTTTGGATTGATTCCAGAAGCAAAAAAGGCTTGGAAAGAAATCAAAAAATACATTGCCGAGCAATTCTCTCCCAGCAATTTGGAATGAGGTGGTACTATGATGGGAAATGAAATAGGATACAATGACTGGTTCAAACTCGACAACGCAGCGAAAATTTTTCCCGCGGTTTCGACCAAAATAGAAACCAATACTTTCCGGGTGCAATTTGCCCTCAAGGAAATAGTTGATCCCGAATTGTTGCAGCTGGCCGCCGATGGAATCTTGGAAAGATATCCCATGTTCAAAGTCAGATTGAAGTCAGGTTTTTTCTGGAGTTATCTGGATTATAACTCAAGCCCGTTTTATGTGGAAAAACTTCCCACCCAAGTATGCGGACAATTAAGTCCCAAAGAAAATAATGGATATCTATTTAAAATCTACTACCGGAACAATTTGATTACGCTTGAGGTTTTTCATACTCTATCCGACGGCAGTGGCGCTGTCATGCTATTGAAATCGCTTGTCTACGAATATTTGGTTCTGAAAGGATACAAATTGTCACCCGACAATATTATCCTTACAAAAGACTCAAAACCTACTATTGAAGAATATGAAGACAGCCATGGCACATATTATAATGCCAAAAATCGAAGACATGTCCCGGAAAAAAAAGCATTCGGAATCAAGGGCACTCACATTCCCGATGGACACATTGGGTTGATATCTGGCACTTTGTCGACAAAAGAAGTAGTGGAACTCGCAAGAAAAAACCAAGCGACAGTCACGGAATATCTTTCTGCAGTAATCATGTATACAATCTATATTACTCAAATTCAATATCGTGAACATTTGAAAGCAAACCAAAAACCGGTTAAAATGTTTATTCCGGTCAATTTACGAAGACATTTCCCGTCAAAAACGCTCAGAAACTTCACTAATTTCGTTAAAACCGACATGGTGATGAATCGATCTGACATATCTTTGGAAGAAATACTCGCTTTGGTGAAAGAACAATTCAAAAAAGGCATGACTAAAGAAGAATTAA
Source organism: uncultured Candidatus Izemoplasmatales bacterium (assembly GCA_964459895.1). Classification (GTDB taxonomy): domain Bacteria; phylum Bacillota_I; class Bacilli_A; order Izemoplasmatales; family Hujiaoplasmataceae; genus JAAYZB01. Next base: position 14,423 of record CAYWOK010000002.1, on the reverse strand, counting down.
TCAGAAAGATGAGTGAAAACGTCGCTTTCGAGAAAAACATCTTTTTAAGGATGACACCATATTTTCTAAAAAAGTATGTGCTCAAAATCGGATATCAGATTATGGGATTGTCGCTCAACACCATGAGTGTTACCAATATAGGAAAAACCGATTTTCCAGAATCGATGAGGCCTTATATCGAGAATGTGTCAGCTGCGGTATATTCCGGCAAATTCAATACTTTGAATGTTGCCATAGCCTCGTTTGAAGACAAATTTAAAATCACTTTTACACGTTCGATTATTGAAACGACAATCGAGCGGGAGTTTTTCCGATTTTTCACAATCATGGGCTTGAAACTGGAGATAGAAAGTAATTATGTGGAGGAATATCGATGAAACATTGTGACAAATGTCAGGTTGACATTCAAACCAATCAAAAATACTGTCCACTTTGCCATCAGGTTCTCAAGGGCGAAGATGACCCGAATACTCATGAACTCTATCCGGAATATGTCCCCTTGCGGAGAGAAATTCTTCCGCTAACCAAGAAAATCATCTTGTTTATGACTGTGGTTTCAATTATCATTTTGCTTTCGGTGAATTTTGTTTCGTGGGATGGTGCTTTTTGGAGTTTAATTCCGATTGGAGCAATTATTTATTTCTGGCTGATCGTACGCTATGGCGTCCTGTCCAAGCAAAATATAGCTTTCAAATTGGCATTGCTAACGACCGTTTTGGTTGCACTACTGGATTTGATCGAGCAATTTTACGGCAATCAGGAAATTGAAAGTTGGGCTTTGAATTACGTGACTCCATTTGCGTTTTTAGCTTGTAATCTGGCCATATCGGTTATTATTTGGATCAGAAGAATCAATTATCGCGATTATATCTTTTATTTGATCTCAATCATTATTTTTTCATTGGCTCCAATAATTTTGGCACTTGTTAACGTAATAACGATAAAATGGCCAGCGATTACCGCATTCGGGGCAGCGGTATTTATCCTGCTCTTTATAATTTTCTTCTTTCCTAAATCAATCAAAGAAGAAATCAAGAAAAGATTCCACTTATAAAAGTTAAAGCGATGGTCAAATTGATCATCGCTTTTCTAAAATATCTCTAAATGGGAAATCGGACTTAACAAAAATTCTATTATCTAGATAGTGAAGCATATTGTTTGCATCAGGAATGTTGAAAGCAATCTGCATTGATACCAAGGCTTGCGTTTTAAGCTTCATCTTTTTGTTAAGATGGATATTGCCATATAACGGATCTCCCGCCACAGGATGTTCCAAATACGCCATGTGAGCCCGAATCTGGTGCGTCCGCCCGGTTAAAAGATCAATGCTGATGTGGGAAAATCCGTTTTTTTCACTGATGACGTGGTATTTTGTTGTTATTTCAAGACTATTAGGTATTTTATTGTTCGACAAACGAACAACAGAGTTTTTTTCATCTTTTAACAAATATGCGGTCATTGTATTTTCTGGTACGGGAAAATATCCTAAAACGATTGCTTCATAGGTTTTGTGGATTTGAGAAGTCATCGCAAGATGATTCAGTGCGCTGGTTGCGCTTTTGGTTTTGCCTATCAGCATCAGACCCGAGGTCTGATAGTCAAGCCTTGTGATAGTGGCATACTCACGGTGACCGAGTTCACTCAATATGTCATTTCCAGAATGGAACTTGGCAGCGTGTGAAAGCATGTTCGTCGGCTTGTCAAGAATGATTATGTTTTGATCTTCATAGATTATTTTTATATTCATCAGATACCTCGCTTCATTTTTATTATAATACTTTCAAGAATTTAATTGTGCATTTTGATAATAATACCTCTATATTCCAAGACTGAAAATTAATGGACAAAATATCAAGCATACAAATTTATTTTATCAAATACGGATGTTCCTCCAAGGCGTTGACGTTAGTCTAAGCGTCAGTAACGGTGATTGTTCCGCTCAAATATATTAAAAAGACTTGCGTGAGTAACCGTAGTTTCTCCGCAAGTCTTTTGTTATCCAACTAATATTTTTTCTGATGCGTATTCAACGCTAGAAACATAAGGGTGTCCCCAGTTTTTGTTTAGGATACCAAAGATAGTTATCGGACCTAACCTGCCTAAAAACATTAGTAATGAGAGAAGCAATTTTGAAGCGGGCATTAGAAATGGCGTGACACCCATTGAAAGCCCAACGGTTCCGAAAGCCGAAATGGTTTCAAATAGAACTTTGACCATCGACATGTCATAGGATGTATTTTTTAATTCAATTCTTGACACAGTTATGAAGACAACGAAGATTGAAGCCATTGCCAGAAGCACAAGCGTGAAAGCTTTAGATCTGTTGTCGTCATCTATTCTTCGGTTATGGATGATTGTAGGCTTTCCTTGCAGAAAACTAATTGTCGAACGCACGATAACGTAGAATGTGGTTGTCTTGATACCACCACCGGTGGAGTTAGGCGAGGCACCGATAAACATGAATACCATGATCACAGCCAAGGTCGAATATGAGAAGAGATTGATATCAATTGTCGAGAAACCTGCGGTTCTCGTTGTAATACTTTGGAAAGCAGCCTGAAGCCATGAGGCTTCTTGATATTGGAACAATTTGATGAATAACGTACCGACAACAATCAAAAAGATAGATGTTTTGATGACGATTTTCGAATACATGCTGAGATTTTTCCAACGTCTTTTCTTCAAAACGTCCTGAATGACGATAAAACCGATACCGCCTACAACGATCATTACCATGGTGTTGATGTTTAAGAGAATATTCGTACTGTACGCCTGAAGACTTGTGCCACCAAACAGATCGAAACCAGCATTATTAAACGAGGATATCGCGTGAAACGCAGATAGTCCTAAAGCTTTCCAGAATTCGAAATCCTGAATCAGGACGATAAAATTGACTGCCATCCCGAAAAATTCAATGATCAGTGTTGTAAAAATAATGGAACGCACCAGTTTGATCATTCCAGATATCGAGTGCTGGTTCAGAGCTTCTTTGATAACATATCTCTCTGTGACGCCGATTTTGATTCCCAAAATAACCAAAACATAGATTGCAATTGTTACGATTCCGATACCGCCTATTTGAATCAAAAAGGCTAGAACAACCTTGCCAAAAACCGACAAAGTCATTGTCAAATTGGAAATTGTCGATAACCCAGTAACGCAGACAGCTGATGTCGAAAGAAACAAAGCGTCGACCCAGGAGATGAACTTTCCATCTTGCACCGCGAAGGGAAGTTTGAACAAAAACATTCCGAAAAGTATTATACTTAGGAAACTGATGACAATGATTAGAAAGGGAGAACTGCGTTTCTTTTTCATTGAGTTAATCACCTCTGAAAATCATAGGGAAATAAAAATTTCGTTATGTATTATACTACTTTTTTCGCGATTAATCAATCGCTAATAAAGTTTGCCAGGTTTTTACTTTGTTTTGTACTTTTAATATCGATAAACCATGATATAATAAAACTATCTTTGGAGGGATGAATAATGTTGATACTTTTGGGGCCCAGCGCTTCCGGAAAAACCGAATCCGCAAAAATCATGATCAATCGCTATCCCATCTCCAGGGTCGTGACATGTACCACTAGACCTAAACGCATCAACGAGATTGATGGCTTTGACTATCACTTCATGAGTATAGAGGAATTTATCGAAAAAAAAGCTGATAATTTCTTTGCTGAAACTGCAGTTTATAACAATTACTGGTACGGTACACCACTAAATGAATTGAAAGATGACAAATTAATCATTTTGGAGCCCCAAGGACTAAAATCCTTTCTTTTCTTACAGGTTTGTGACGTCGTCGCTATTTTTTTGAAGACTCAAGAGTCTTGCAGAATCGATAGAATGCTTGCCAGAAAAGACAAGCAACTAGATATAACAAAACGCATTGAGCAAGATCGAATCGATTTCAATTATGAAAAAATCGAAGGACTTGATCTGATTGTTGACACAACTAACATCTCTCTATCTGATTTGGCAGATATTATCTATTACAATTATCAAAAAATCCTGGCAAACAAGAAAATAAATCATCAACAATTGTCTTTGTTCAAGGAGGATAAAGAATGAATGAATTGCAACTGGAGATCCGTCCTGCGAGAGAACATGAGTGCGGATTGGTATTAGATTATATCCGCAAGATTGCAGCATTTGAAGTGCTATCTGAACACGTTGTTGCAACGAAAGAGTTGCTTTATCAGGCACTATTTGTCAATCATGATTGTCACGTCATCATTGCTTATGAAGCTGAAATACCAGTGGGATTTGCCCTTTATTTTTATAATTTTTCTACTTTTAAAGGGAAAAAAGGCTTGTATTTGGAAGACTTGTATGTCGATGAGCAATACCGAAAAAAGGGCTATGGCAAACAATTGATTAAATACCTTATTGCTCATGCCGCAAAAACTAATTGTGGTCGAATGGAGTGGGCTTGTCTTGATTGGAATCAAAAGGCGATTGATTTTTATCTGTCCTTGGGAGCCAAACCCATGGATGATTGGACTATTTTCAGACTCGATGAATCCGAATTAACGCTACATTGAGCATATCATTAGATTATATTGACTATTTTTGATAAAATAAAGTGAAAATAAATGATGGAGGAATATATCAATGGAAGTAAAAATCACTAGCGAAAACTTCAAATCAGAAGTATTGGAATCAAAAGTGCCGGTAATCGTTGATTTCTGGGCAGCTTGGTGCCGCCCTTGCATGATGCTTGGACCAATCATCAAGGAAATTGCAGGGGATTTGGGAGATCAAGTCAAAGTCGGAAAAGTCAACGTTGACGAAGAAGGATATTTG
>CAYWOK010000002.1:0-9604 GCA_964459895.1 uncultured Candidatus Izemoplasmatales bacterium | reverse complement strand
CCGAATCTCTAGCATTCCGACAGTAATGCTGTTCAAGGATGGAAAACCGGCCAGTCAAGTTGTCGGGTTATTGAGAAAAGAAGAGCTTTTAAAACGCCTGGGACTGTAAAATGCATGATGTGATTGTTATCGGCGGAGGCCCTGCAGGGGTATCCGCCGCAATCTATTTAAAGCGGTTTAAACTTGACGTTTCGATTATCATGAAAGACATTGGAACTTTAGCAAAAACTGACCATATCGAAAATTATTATGGCATCGTCGAACCCATATCTGGAACCGATTTATTTCAAAGGGGACTCGATCAGGCAAAGCGTCTGGGAATTCCTATCGAAGTGGAAGAAGTATTAAATATCGACTATTTCGATTCATTTACTGTGAAAACCACTAAAGGTGAACACCGTGCCAAAGCTGTTCTGTTGGCTACTGGAGCGAGCAGAGTTAATCTTCGCGTCAGAGGTTTTAAGGAATTTGTCGGAAAAGGAATATCATACTGTGCCATTTGTGACGGATTCATCTATAGAAACAAGAAAATCGGATTGGTTGGAACTGGAGAATTCATGCGTGAAGAATTGGAAGTTCTCAAGAATTTCAGTTCTGACATCACTGTCTTTACGAATGGAAGTAACCTCCAAGTTGATGTCGAGAATTTTCTTGTAGTCAAAGAACCTCTACTGGAAATTAAGGGAGAAGATGTCGTCAATAAAGTTATCACCAAAGATAAAGAATATCCGATTGATGTATTGTTTGTTGCGATGGGAACGCCTTCTGCAGCTGATTTTGCACTTAGAATGGGAGCTTTCATCGAAAATAACAATATCATTGTCGATGATAATTTCATGACCAACATTCCTGGTCTGTTCGCAGCCGGGGATTGTATAGGTGGACTCCTTCAAATTGCCAAAGCGGTCGATGATGGAGCAAAGGCTTCGATTGCTCTGAATAAATATCTGAAAAGCATATAATTAATATTAATACGTCTATTAAAAAGTCTGTTTTGCAGACTTTTTTTATGTTATAATTTTATTAACAGAAATAAAGGAGAAACGCCATGGAAGAATTGAAAAAATATCGTGAATCCATCGATTTGATTGACAGACAGATTCGCGAACTGTTTTTGGAAAGAATGATTACTGTGGAAAAAATTGCCAATTTAAAGATGGAAAAAGACATGACAGTTTATGATCATACACGTGAAGATGAAATCATCAACAATAATCTCGCCAGTTTGGAGAACTCAGAATTCAAAGAGTATTATCTAGAAGTACTCCAAACGCTTATGAAGGTTTCAAAGGAATATCAAAAAGCAATAATTATCAGGAACACATTATGAGATACATCGATTTGCGTAGTGACACTGTCACCGAGCCCACAAAAGAGATGCGTTTGGCAATGATGGATGCTCCAGTCGGTGACGATGTTTTTTCTGACGATCCATCCATGAATGAATTGGAACAACTCGCAGCGAACATGTTGGGAAAAGAAGCGGGTGTTTTCGTTCCTTCCGGGACTTTTTCAAATCAGTTGGCACTATTCACCCACTGTCAGCAGGGCGACGAAGTCATTGTCGATCAAAATGCTCATATAGTCATACACGAGTCGGCGGCTTCATCCATTATTGCTGCAGTCCAACTTTTCACACTTGACAGCAACAATGGTATTTGGAATCTGGAAAAGTTAAAATCCACAATTAAAGTAAGAACTATTTCTACAACAAGAACCAAACTTATTTGTATGGAAAATGCCTATAATGGCAAAGTCTTGCCTCTAGATTATATGAAATCGGTCTATGATATCGCCAAAGCAAGAAATTTGAAAGTTCATCTTGACGGAGCGAGAATTTTCAATGCCGCTTGCGCTTTGGGTTGTGAAGTTTCCGATCTAGCCAAATATGCCGATTCAGTCAGTGTTTGCCTTTCCAAAGGACTAGCCGCGCCAATCGGAACCATTCTTGTTGGCGACAGCGAATTCATCAAAGAGGCAAGATACAAAAGAAAAATTATGGGCGGAGGCATGAGACAGGTCGGCATTCTCGCTGCCTGCGGTAAGATTGCTCTGGAGAAAATGTCAAAAAGACTTAAAATCGATCACGAGAATGCAGGATATATGGAATCCTTATTAAGAGCGATTCCGGGAGTAATTATCAATGAGGCTGAACGGGATATCAATATGGTTTTCTTTGATATAGATGATGCTAGAAAATACCGACTGGATGAGTTTCTTTTCGAAAAAGGTGTCAAGATACTTCCGTACGAAGGAAGTTTCCGATTCGTGACTCACAACGATTTGAACCGAGAAGACATCGCCAAAGCAATTGATTTGGTCAAGGAATATTTCCAATAACATGGCATTCTTGTTTATCTTGCACCGCCATAGTGATATGAATCTCAAAGGCACTATTCTCAATCGCAAAGCATGTCGAGGCATAATCTTTTCCCATGGAAAACTATTGATGATAAAAAGCGAAAAATATGGAGAAGTCAAATTTCCCGGTGGCGGAATATCTGAAAACGAAAAACAGTTTCAAGCATTGAAAAGAGAAATATTGGAGGAAACCGGATATTTGATTAAATCAAGAATCAGATTTTTCGGTTCCACTTTGGAATATGCCAAGGATTTTGAAGGCTTGTTCGATATTTTCAAGCAAGAATCAAAGTATTATTTTTGTGAAATATATGATTTTCAATCGCCATTACAGCTTGATGGATATGAAGTCGAATATGGATATCAACCCCTGTTCATATCGCTTGATGATGCCATTAAAACCAACGAGTCCGTTCCAAGTGATGATCAAATTCCTTGGAAAGAAAGAGATACTATGGTGCTAAAAATGTTAAAGGATCGTTTTCATGAGAATTAATGTTTTCATTAGTTCCAAGGGAACGTGTTCAAGAAGAGAAGCAGATAGATTAGTTTTAGCTGGGCGAGTCATGGTGAATGGAAAACAGGCTGATATTGGCATGGATGTTTCGGAAGAAGACACGATTCTGCTTGATGGATTTGCACTATCTGCATCTTTTGAAAACGTATATCTTCTTTTCAACAAGCCCAAGGGTATTGTCACGACCACCGATGAGACAAAATCAGATAATATTATCTCATACATCGCGTATCCCAAACGGATTTTTCCGGTGGGAAGACTGGACAAGGAAAGTTCCGGATTGATCATATTGACAAGCGACGGTCAAATTGTCAACAAAATTCTCAGAAGCGAGTTCAAGCACGAAAAGGAATATACTGTCAAAGTCACAAAGCCAGTCACTGACGTATTTCTCCAAAAAATATCCAATGGAGTCAAAATCTACAATCCCGCCAAACACATCTATGAAACGACGATTCCTTGTAAGACTAAAAAAATATCGAAACATGTTTTCTCCATCATTTTGACACAGGGATTGAATCTTCAAATAAGACGAATGGCAAAAGCGCTTGACAATCATGTGGAGACACTAGAAAGAATTCGAATTATGAACCTTTCTGTTGAAGATTTGCCTGTTGGAGCTTGGCGCCATATGACAAAAAAAGAACTGAATGACCTGATGAATACGATTTCGCTGATTTGACATTTCTACCATAATATTCTGTTTGGAAAATACCACATTAGTGGTATAATATTTTTTGGCAATTGCAAGCAAACATGCATGAATAAGGAGGATACAATCCATGATTTTACGCAAGGCAAAAGGCATTCACATCGATGGTTTCAAGAAAATGTCCCGCGAGTTGCCTTTGAGAGAGTATTTAGATCCTCAATTTGTCTATATTCCCTTGCTACAACAAAATTCTCCGCTAAAAAAAGTGGTGGAAATTGGCAGCGATGTAAAAATCGGACAGGTTGTCGCGATGAGAGAGGGTTTTGGCGCGATGCCAATCCATGCCTCAATCAGTGGAACTGTCACAGCTTTCAAGAAAGTTTGGCATGCCTCGGGAAAAATGATCGAGGCTATTGAAATTGAAAATGATAAATTAAGCCGATTGGATGACTCGATCCTTCCGGAAATAAATATAAAGATTCTTTCACAGGAACAACTGATTCAAAAAATGCGCGATGGCGGGTTATCTGGACTAGGAGGAGCAGGATTTCCAACATACATTAAATACCAGACCAAATGCCCTATTGACACCATCATCATTAATGCCATCGAATGTGAACCGTATATGACTTGCGATTATATGTTAACGGTGAAATATCCGGAAAAACTATTAAAAGGATTAAGCTACTTCATTAAAGCCGCTAATGCCCGAAATGGGATTATTGCCTTTAAAAGTTATAATCAAGACATTAAAAATGTGCTTGAACCGTTGCTGGACAAATATCCAAACATCGAACTTCGCGAATTAAAAGATGTATATCCCGCAGGTTGGGAAAAATACGTTGTCGAACAAGTGACTAATAAAACTTACGTAAAGTTGCCATCTGAAGCAGGAGTTATTGTAGATAACTCAGCGACCGCCATCTGTTTTGCTGACATGGTTGACAACAACATTCCATTGATTTCGAGAGTAATCACGATTACTGGAGAAGGCATCAAACAACCGCAAAACTTCTATGTACCCCTTGGCACAAAAGTCTCTGATTTGATTGCCTTGGCTGGAGGATACGTTGAAGGATTGGATCCAAAAATCTCCTGGTATCTTGCCGGAGGACCGATGACAGGAAGAGCGATATTAATTGATGAACTGATTGTTAACGATACTTTGGGCGCAGTAATAGTCAAAGGAATACCAAAAGATAACGAAAATCCAGAATGTCTTGGGTGTGGCAAATGTTCTGATGTTTGTCCAGTCTTTTTGACTCCGACGGCAATCAAGAGCGCATTTGACAGAAACGATGTCTCACTGATCAAAAACCTAAACGCCGACAAATGCATGCAATGCGGGTTATGCTCATATATTTGTCCTTCACGAATTGAAATTACCGATTTTGTTGCCAGGGCGAAAACCCTGATGGCGAAAGGAGCTTAGTCATGGCTAGATTTTCGGGTGGGAAAGCCCCTTTCCTAAGAATTACTGATTCAGGAGAAAAAGGCACAAAGATCATAATGCGGGATTTCATCATCGGGTTGTTGCCGGTGGTCCTTTTTGCATGGTATAAAAATGGAATCATGGTATATATCGATGGCAATATCTCTTTCATGGAAATGCTATATCCTTTAATATTCATTATCTTAGGTGGATTTTTATCGGTATTATTCGAAGCGATTTTCTTCTATATTACTGACAAATCGGCAAGAAACGTCAAAGGAATCGGGAATAAACTAAAATTATCATATGGTGCTATTCCCGGATTGCTTCTTGCCATGTTCTTGCCATTATACACGCCGATATGGGTGTTGATGTTCGGTTGTTTCATGGCGACGATTGTCGGCAAGATGCTTTTTGGAGGATTCGGCCATAATATCTTCAATCCCGCTATCATCGGCAGAGTCGCTATCATGTTCACATTGCTTGGCGTAATCAACAATGCCGGCGGTTTTATGAATGCGAGTGAAGTATTGGTTGATTCTTATGCCGGAGCTACACCTTTGACGCTGTTCTCAATTTCGAAAACCATTGATTACAATGTCATTGTTGCACCATATGGAAACCTTTGGAATTTCTTCATTGGTACGATCCCGGGATCACTGGGAGAAACAAGTTTTCTCGTTATAATGATAAGTTATCTGTGGCTATCCATTCGCAAAGTTATCAACTGGTCTACGCCGCTAATTTATGTCGTTACAGTATTTATCCTTTCCTGGATCATCGGAATGGTAAATGGTGAAGCCGGAATTTGGTTCCCCGTTTATAGCATTTTAAGTGGAGGATTAGCTTTTGGGGCTGTATTCATGGCTACTGAACCAGTGACTACACCCAGAAATCCCTTGGGAAAAGTGTATTTTGCTTTGTTCATAGGGGCCTTAACAGTTTTGTTTAGATTCATCGGAGTCTACCCCGAAGGAGTGGCAACTTCGATTATCGTCATGAACATCTTTACGATGCCGCTTGACAATGTTACCGCAGCAATCCGCTCGACAGGGATTAAGAAAAAAACAATCGGCAAATTTGCTTTCCTGACAATCTTGCTTCTTCTGATTATGGTGTATGCGGTTATCAAATCCATGAATTTGTATTCCCTTTCTATTTTCTTTGTAGGAGGGTTGTTCTAAATGAAAAAGTTTATTAACAAGCATTTGGTATCCCTTGTTTTTATCGTTATTTTTGTCTTTATTTTCGTTTTCGGAGGAATGTATTCCCGGTACATGACAAATCAGGTGGAAGTTCACCGTGAGGATCAAATCGGAATCAGCCTTGATTATTATATCCGCAATTTTGAGTTGAACACATTTATTGAATTGCCATATTTGGCACATGTAACTTATGGGCAAAACGATTTGGAGACACAAGTTTATCTCAATAGCCAGTTTCAAATCACTGGTTTGCCAACAGGGGTTGAGATAACTGATAATATTTTGGCTAACTTGCAAGGATTGATCAATGAAACGCCACCGACATATGAAACAACCACTTATTTTTCCGGTTATGATGATACTACAAATACTGTCACCGTTATTACACAAGGTTTTCACGACATAATCGAAATCGATGTAAATTTCAACATTGTGTTTTCAAGTGTTGACTCATATATTGTGACATCGTCTGAAACATATATTTTCGCGCAGAACTATATAAATGGTCCCGTACCAGCTGTGGAAAATTATTATATGGATGGATTTATTCTTGGCAATGTCAGTCTGGATTCAGTGGCTGGAGCGTCCGCCGGCACTTGTCCTGCTATGCAGCGTGCTGTAGATTTACTAAAGGAATTTCAAACATATCAAATAGTATCCGTAGTCGTCTATAATAACCAGAATGGAGGTAATTAGCATGAATAAAGGTCTTGCTTCAGGGCTTGTTTTGCTAACTCTCGGACTGGGTTGTGGGTTGTTACTCGCAGGAGTAAATGCTTTTACTGCTCCAACGATTTTAGCAAATGAAAACCAAGTAAAATATGATGCGATCAGTGAATTCTACGATTTGGCCAATTACACCATACTTGAAGAATCAGTTGATGGGGGGTTGGTTGATACCTTATTTTATCTTTCTGACACAGGCGGAACTTTGCAGGCAATTGTTTATTCTGTCAAACAGTATGGATACCAATCAAATGTAAAAATGTTGATTGCAATCTCTAGTGATTTATCTGTTGATGGTTATAAAGTTGTTGAGCAAGCCGAAACAGCCGGACTGGGGTCTTTATCAGTAACATATGATTTTAATATGGATGGAGTTATTATTCCGGATCTTTCAGCCTTTGATTCTATTTCCGGGGCAACGATTACTTCAAACGCTGTCAAAGCTTGTTTTTCAGCCGTGTTTGAACGGGCTGCTTCAGATTTTGGAGGTGGCATGTGATGAACCAAAAAGAAAACTTCTTTAAGGGCATATTAAAAGAAAATCCTTTATTTGTATCCGTACTGGGAATGTGTCCTTCGCTTGCGGTAACGACTTCACTTGAAAATGCGATTGGCATGAGTATCGCGGTATTCTTTGTTTTGGTATTATCAAATTTTTTAGTCTCGCTGTTGATGAGTTCAAAGAAAATCAGGGAATTAGTCAAACCGGTCAGAATACCTGTTTACATCGTGATTATCGCCTCGTTGGTCACTGTTGTCGAGATGGTGATGCATGCATATGTCTATCCTCTTTATATCAGTTTAGGAGTATTTATCCCCTTAATCGTTGTCAATTGTATTATTTTGGGAAGGGCGGAAGCTTTTGCTAGTTCCAACAAACCCGTGGATTCCGTTGTGGATGGAATGGGCATGGCTGCCGGCTACGGTTTAGCCTTGATGCTCATTGCTTTTGTCAGGGAAGTACTTGGAAAAGGAACGCTGACAATTTGGGGAAGTTTACAATTGGATTTACATTTCATATTTGATTTCTTGAGAATTACACCATTAGACATGTTCTCCAAACCGGTTGGAGCCTTCATGACGTTTGGATTCCTGTTGGCTACCATTTTGGCGATTTCAAACAAACGACAGGCTAAACTTGTGGAAGGAGGCGACAAAAAATGAGTAATCTAATTTCGTTAGCTTTTGCGGCTTTCATTGTTGAAAATATCATTTTGACCCAATTTTTGGGTATCTGTCCTTTCTTAGGCGTTTCAAAGAAAAGAAGTTCAGCTTTGGGAATGGGATTGGCGGTAGTGTTTGTCATCATCTTGTCGTCCACAATTACTTGGGTGTTGTACCAATATGTGCTTGTCACTCTGAATATTGAATACTTGAGAACCATCATTTTTATTCTTGTCATCGCAGCTTTGGTACAGATGGTTGAAATATTCTTAAAGAAAGTATCGCCAGCACTGTACAAAGCCTTGGGAATTTATTTGCCTTTGATTACGACAAACTGTGCCGTTTTGGGCGTTGCTATCATTAACATCAACAACGGCTACAATTTCATTGAAATGCTTGTATATTCGACTTTTATTTCTCTTGGATTCCTGTTTGTAATGTATATATTCTCGATGATCCGTGAGAAACTTGATTTTTCTCCAGTTCCGAAGGCTTTCAAGGGCACTCCGATTGCTTTGGTGGTTGCTGCGATTTTGGCGATGATCTTCGCAAGATTCGGAGGAATAATCTAAATGAATATTTTGATACCAGCGGCAGTTCTTGCAGGAATTGGATTTGTACTAGGATATCTTATTTTTTTGGTGGATAAATACTTTCACGTTGAAGAAGATCCACATATCGACGAAGTTCTCGAATTACTGCCCAGATATAATTGCGGAGCCTGCGGATATCCTGGCTGCAAAGAGATGGCAATTTCATTGCTTGCAAAAGAAACCAAACCCGAGCAATGCAATCCACTAAAAAAAGAAGCCGAAGAAGTATTGCGAAAATACTTGGATGAATATTTTGCCACAAAATGTTAATCTGAGAATATTTGACAAATACTGCTTCTCAGTAAAACGCTTAAAGTTGCCTTTTGGGGCAACTTTTTGTTTGTCTTAATAAAGGAACATGTTATAATGTCTGTAGAATTCAGGTGATGAAATGGAACCATATCAAATTATATTGTTGATAGTCGGGGTATTCGCAATCATTATGACTATGATCATGCTTATTAATTTTAGAATAACCCAATCAAGAAAACAAACAATAAAGGAAAAACTTCAATCTCATATTCCTAAGGGAATTTTCACTTGGTATCATGATTCTTCTTCGTTTCATATTCAAATAGAAACAGAAAACAGAGTATTCTTAGTCAAGATTATACCTTTTTCAATTAACCATGAATTAATTATCACCGCCCCAAAATCATGGTGTGTGAACAAATCCCCAAAAGCCTGGAAACGATCGTCCACGCCTGAATTAGTGCCGTTAGTTAGTGGCTTTATGGAATATAAACCAGATTTTGACAAGAAGATAGTCAAAATTGCTTTGATATATCCCGGGTGTCACAATATAACCAGATACCTAAATGAAAGCGACGTGGAGCTCGTTTCATATACAAAACCCGTAAATGGGATTAATTTTATCCGTTTCAGCGAACTTGATGATTATTTTATTGCCTTGAAATAAAAAAGGTTTACAAATCAAAGGATTTCATATAATAT
>CAYWOK010000001.1:0-51562 GCA_964459895.1 uncultured Candidatus Izemoplasmatales bacterium | reverse complement strand
AGTCCATTCGCTTCTTCGTTGTAAAAAATCAAGCCTTCGGAGATCAGACCGATGGTCGCAATATATCTTAGGCGCAATAAGTCGGAGTTTGTCTTAGTTTCTTCCAGTTCTTTTTCCAGTTCGAAGAAATCATAGTCAGTCAAATTCTCAGTGATCCTGATTTTTCTTTTGAAAGTGATTGCCAGAACAATTACCGAGGCAAAAAGCATGTATTCATAATAAAATTTTGCATCAGCCAAGGCCATAAATGATATCCATTGCGGAAATAATTTCATAATTCCGAAAATGACCGCCATCAAAAGAAGCAAAACCAATTTCCAAATCCGGAATTTATGGTACATCACATAGCTGAACACTAGCAACAGGATCATGATCGCCAGAGAGATATATATAAATAGATAGTCCATGATCGGTCCCTTCTTTCGTAAAAAATTATTTCTTGATGTTGGCTCGCACGTACATTATCGGATAATAATACGTTAAAAAAATACCTAAGAACACCAAATTGTAGAGCACAGAAACATAACGCTCGCCGGTAATGTATGTACCCGCAAGAATGCCAAGAAAAATCAGCGCCCAAACAAACGTCAATCCATTGTTCATCACTTTGAACAAAGCCGTATTCGCATAATCGATTCGATAGTCATATTTATGGAAATCATACATGATCGGTTTGTTGATAAGCCAGGTTATGAAAAACATCCCGCCCATTAAGCCTAATAACAGGTCATCGCTTTTCCAGGTATTGAATTTTTGCCAAAAGATCGCTAAGAACAATAACACAATATATATTCCATCCCAGGCATATTCAAACCACGATAATTTTCTAAATATCCTCATCTTCAAAAAGCTCATCCCGAGTGAAATCCCGAGTGCAAAAGGCACCAACCAGATGAGATTGATGAAATTGTGCAAGAATGCAACAAGAGAAAATACACCGAGATATACAAACAAGAATTTCGCTCCAAGATTCTTAATGGATAGTTTGGGCTGGAATCTTGTATCTTGTTCTTTGTAATCATCAAGTTCAAACACGGAAACAACAGCATAAAGTAAATCTGTGCTTCCGGTGTATTTAAGACCGTTTGCCTTCAGTACATCGTCGAATGAAGTCTTCTTTAACAACAAATTTGACAATTTATCGTTGGTTGTGTATATCGAAAGATCAGGATGTGCGTATTCTCCTCGATGGATTGTGATGTTTTTATCTTTAGTTCTGACAAAATAGTTGCTTTTACCGATGTTGAAGTTTATATGTATCTCGATTTTCCCAAGCGTTTTCTTACCATAGTTATGTCGCATCATCATCATGATTTCGTCATTTGTCAAATAGTAGAAAGAATCATCGTCTTCGCCGTAGTAGAGACTTTCCTCAATTTTGTCCCCCAGTACAATTCCGGTATGGAAACACCCAAAAAGCCCCGCCTCGGGACGAACCCACTTGCCTGTGACATGAAGATTGTCAAAAAACATGAGATGCTCAGAAGCTTCTATTTCGATTTGCTCATTGATGGACAACCCTCTTCTTACTTCGTCCAAACTGACCATCGAGAGATGTTGCCTTGGTTTGCCTTCTCTAAGTCCGACAACG
This sequence comes from uncultured Candidatus Izemoplasmatales bacterium, assembly GCA_964459895.1. Lineage (GTDB taxonomy): Bacteria > Bacillota_I > Bacilli_A > Izemoplasmatales > Hujiaoplasmataceae > JAAYZB01. Next base: position 49,971 of record CAYWOK010000001.1, on the reverse strand, counting down.
GTTTTTTTAAGTTTCGGGAAGTACTTGTATAGTTCGAAAAGCAGTTCTTCTTCTTTAACTTGCTCGGTTTCGTCAAAGGCGACATCTACGCATATAGCTCCGGTTTTGTCAGAGGATGCGTCGTGGTCAAACAGACTGTAGTTGAAAAGTCTGACGATTTTTTGCTTGGAATCTCCAAGATTTACAAAGTAATAATTTAGCTCGGTAATGCCGATTTGTTGCGGCTTTTGATTTAGGGCCAAATATAATGTCTTAATTTTTTTCTGACTGTCAAGCGCGGGATAATATTTGCCGACCAATTCAATCTCTTCTTCGTAGCTAGGAAAGTAATTTTTATAGAATTCCAAGGGATTGGAACTAGAAATAAAGTGCTTGGCGTATATTTTTTTATTTGCCGAGTCGACAACGTGGGTGATTTTTCCGGCTTCATCATATACATATTCTTTGATTCTTCTTTTTTGGGTGATTTTTGGATTGATGATTCTTAGCTTTTCCAACAACAGTTTTTTTATGTCCGAAATCGATAAGTTCAGATAGTAAAATCCTTCCTTTAATCCCAAAAAATATTGGGAGAAAAAATGATAACTGTTGATGTCTTGCGCATTAAGCCCATTCAACTGTTGATTCATCAAAAATTCGTTAATGATTTCTGGGTCAGAAAAGTATTTAATCAGTAAAGCTTCCAAACTGTAATCTCCCCACTCGATCATAAGTGATGTCAGGGTGTAATTCGTGTTTAAAAGCATGTTTTCCTGCTGGCTTACGTAATTTTGGTAATGTCTTTCCAAATCTTTGAAAAAACGATGGATTGCATCTCTTTGTTTGGGATAATAACGCACCAAATAGACCCGGAATCTGTCAAAAGCATTATCTCTTCTCCTGAACTCAGATTCGTTAGCAGAAACCATGTCGTATTCATCTTTAATCCCGGTTATGTTTTGATCAATGCCTATATTTTTCAGATATTTATGAATTAGTCCGATTTTGTCCAGGCCACATAGAAACGCATCAGGATCGTAGGAAAATCGGAATTTATTGTTTTCCGGATCCGTTATGTCGACTTTACCAGCATCATTATCATCGGCTTTGTCGTCAAGCAGAATGGAAACGCTCCGCATTTTTCTGGCCAGGAAAAGCGCACTCACCAAAGATGGGATGTCAGATCCCGCAATTAATACATCATATTGCTCCAAATGAAACACCTCCCGACACTTTTCCATCTTCTCAAATTATATCATATAGAACAATAAATTTCTATGAGAGAAAAAAGAAAAAGTGCCGAAGCACTTTATTTGATTTTCAGATATTTTTCAAAATACAGATTCAGGGTTTCCTTGCTGACATTGTAATCCAGTTGCCTATTGATTGCTACGCTAACATACCCCGTCTCTTCTGATACGACAATGGTCAAGGAATCACTTTGCTCACTGATGCCAATTGCCGCCCTATGTCTCGTTCCAAAGTGAAGCGGAAGGTCAGTTCTTTCTGTTGAAGGGTAATACGCTTTTGCACAAAGGATCGAGTTGTTTCGTATAATCACGGCTCCATCATGAAGAGGTGTTGTTGGAATGAAAATTGAAGCCAGGAGTTCGCTTGAGACAGGCGCGTTAATCATCATCGCTTTGCTGATGAATGCCGATAGATTGATATTTCTTTCTATTGTGATCAAAGCCCCGATTTTTCGGTTGGAAAGAAAATCCACAGTATCCAAAAGCTTGTCTGCAAGTTCGTTATTTGTCATCGCATTTCTGCGTCCGTGTTTTTTGATCAGCCCCAACTTTTTCAATACCGATCTGAATTCGTTGATATAAATCATGAATAGCATATAGGGTACCGGAATCAGCACTATGATTTGTGTGGCAAGTTCAATTCCGACTCCAAGATTGGTAAAAAATAAAATGACATCTATTACCAGCATTGCAAGCAAAAAGATTTTCGCAGGGCGAATCTCCTTGTGCGACACTTTTGCTCTTAGTGCCAACAAATAAACCGCGTAAAGATATGTGGAAACTATACCTAGAACAAAATACTCCACAACCGTTCCTCCTCTTGTCTGTCTTCAGTTCTATTTTACCGTAAAAAGGAAATTATTTAAAGACTATGATAAAGTATTTGTTTGTTTTTTTATGTCTGTTTTTTTAAATACGTAGTCAAGTGCAAAATATGCTATCGGAATCAACAAAACCGAAGCTGTAAATGGAGCAATTATGCTTGTCCATGAGTGAATAACATAATCGATTCCAATCCAGTTCTGAATAATATAATCAAAAGCGGTTGTCAATCCGTTGCTGATCAAAAGTCTGATCAAAAACACCAGTATGACCGCAGAAAACTGTAATGTCGATTTGTTTTTTGGTTTGAATGTAAAAATAGCGTTCGCAAAGTAGGAAAATGTCGACGCGGAAATAAATGCGATCGTGTTCGCGAAAAATGCAGATAATCCCGAAGAAATTGATGTAATGAAAACCAGGTTGTAGAAAATCCAGTAAACACCCATATGGATCAAAGTGTTGACAACGCCGACAATTCCAAAAGACAGGAATTTTTTTGTAATAAAATTCCGTTTCACAAACTGAAACAATCTATTCAAGATGTTCTTCCTCCGATAGCTCCTCGACAAGATAAATAGGGCGGTTCAAAACTTGACGTCTTGCTTGATATAGCAGGTAGAAAGTGCCATATGCCAAAAGGGCCATTACAAACAATGAAATCACGATGAAAATTCCTATCAGAAATTCGGATAACACAAAAACTCCCAATCCAAACAATAATGCGTCTGCAATTAAAACAACGAATGCCGTAATTGTTACCAGAGTTGGCAGCAACATCATTAGTGTTGAAAATTGGTTCATACCGTTAAATGCGTATTTAAACAATGATTTGAAACTCCAGCTACTTTTCCCGTATTTTCTGGGAATGAAATCGTACTCAATGCATTTTCTTTTGTATCCAACCCAGGAAAATATACCTTTAACAAATCGATAATTGTCCTTGATTTGTAAAAAAGCATCAACGACTTGTTTATCTAGCAATTGAAAATCCTTGGCGCCGTTATCAAGGGGCATATCCGTGTATCTATTGTAAAGTCTGTAAAAACGATTGGCAAAAAAGGTTCTGAGTTTCGGTTCGCCCTTCCTAGTTTTACCTTTTGTGTAAACGATTTTGTATCCTTCTTCAAAATGCTTGAGCATTTCCGGAATCAATGAAGGCGGTTGCTGCAAGTCGCAGTCGATGATGATTACTGCATCGCTCTGGCGAGAGTGCTCCAAACCCGCATGCATTGCGGATTCCTTCCCGAAATTACGGGAAAAACTAATGAATTTTACACGTTTGTCAATTTTTGATAGTTTTTTGATTTCAGATAAAGTTTCGTCTTTTGATCCGTCATTGACATATAGCAACTCAAAATCGTAATCCTGATTCTTCAGGTATTGTTTTGCTTCATCATAAAAAGGTTTTACGCTATTTTCTTCATTGTATGATGGAATGATTATTGTTATGCGCTTCATTCTTGGTTCATCTCCTTGATTTGATTGTGTGCTTTTTTCTGCTTATATTTGATTATCCATCCCGGGACAAATAACCCCAAATATACCAAACTTGCACCGAGGCTTGCCAAAGCTCCGTAAAGAAGACCTTTGGGAACAAATCTCAGTTCAATATCAATATCGTTAATTCCATTTGGGATAATTATACCAAGAAATCCACCGCTTGCGCTTATTGTTTCGTATTTTTGATCAGAAATAAAAGTCCACTCTTCGGAATACGCGACAGGGATTACCACCAATTGATCGTATGTGCTTTCGCTTGTTCTGTGGTATTGCAAATTGATTTTTCCGTGTTTGATTGAAATCAATTCTTGATCATATAGTGAGGTTCCTGTAGCGTTATCGTATGCACTCAAATCATCATAAGCGTAACGCAGATTGAAAGTAAACAAATTCGAGACGTTGGTATACATGTCATATGTTTTAAAAACATACATCCTGATTGGAGCTGAGTTGAAGTAATAGTAGTTTTTGAACCCTTCATACTCATTTCCATTTTCGTCGACAAAAAACACTCTTTCAAATTTTTGCGACAATTCGAAGTATAGTACGCCCTTGTCTCCGGTATATGTTATTTCTGATAAATCGTAAACCAGATAAGCCGCTTGATCCCTTGCCATCTCCAACCTGAAATCGAAATGGAAATTTGCGGATAGGTTTTCCGATTCAAAATAAATCGCTGTTGGCTCTGACCAAAACTCGCATTTGACATCATGAGACTGTCCCGTTACCACTTCGCAGGCTTTTTTACTTCCGTCGGCATACTCCATGAATATTTCTTTATAATTGCTGGCATTGGTATAAGCGGAGATATAGATCGCTCCGACATCAAACCCAATATTCAAATTCTCATTGCTGAACCGGAAGAAATCTCTTTCTGTCTGGTCTGTAATTCCGCCGATCGCGACAGTTTCATACAGGTTTATTCCCTTGTCAGCTGATATTGTGCCAAGGCTTGAAGAGCTCGTTAACGATGCCTTTTCAAGGTTGAAAGTATAATCTGCATATCTCTCTGCATCTATCAAAGCGGACAAGACCAATATTTTTTGTGTTTCCAATTTGTTGTTTGTGAGGCGATAATCTGTAAAGTCGACGTTTTCTGCATATGATTCATACACTTGGATTGATTTTGCGTTTACGATCTCAAGTAATTGATACTTGTCGTCCGCATAGACCAATCGATAAAAATCATTATCCAAATAATAATTGTATTCACTACTGGCAAGCACATATTTATAACCAAGAAATTCGTTTAGATATATCGCCTGGACATCTAGCGCTTCTTTTGTCTGATGTTCGGTTGATCCAAATAACAGTCTGGCAAGCAAATCTGTTTCTGAATCTGTCCAAGAGTGGAAAATTCTTGTGTTGGTCGGAAAAGTTGTCATGCGATTGAAATTCGTTCTTTCCACGTTGAAGCGGTCCAAATCGACATATACTCGGTAAAACTCATCTTTGTCGTCCAAGACCTCATTCAATAAGTCGTTGATTGCATACATTTCTGCGAATGTAGTGTTTTTGTTTCTAATATAGAAAGCTCCTGAATAGATGTATACCAATCCTATTACTGCCTCGATAAGTAAAATCTTTTTAAAGACTTGTGGTTTCTTCATCCAGCCAAAGATCAAGAGCAACACCAAAACCACAGCGCTAACCCCCATCAGAATCGCATCTGCAGTAAGGGCATCTTCGTATTGAAAATCACCCAACTCTCTCAACCGGTGGAAATAATAATAGATTAAATATCCGTCAAGCGCTATAAAGATCGATATCGGAATTGTCAAATATTTCATTTTGAAATTCTCAAATCCATGATGTTCGAAAACGTGTGCTAGAATCAAAACCATCACCAAAGGATATGTGTTAATCCATCTCGTGTAGGGTTGGTCGGTCGTTCCAGAAAATACATAGGAAAAAATTGGGAAAAACATCAAGATCACACCGATAATCATGACAATTTTATATATTTTGCTGATTTTATCTTTCATGAATATAACATAACTCATGGAAACAAGTCCGGTCATGGTTATGAAAAGCGAGATGTGTTCTTTGGTATAATCCTGAGCAAACCCATAAAAACCGATCGGTCGCTGCTCTGCGAAAATTTTTGCTAGGAATCTAATATAGATTTCCGGTTTGAATAATTTCAACTGATAACTACCGATATTTACAATCCATGCAGAAAATCTTCCGGTCTCCCGATAGGTATCTTCAAGAATAAATAGAATTGATGGATACAGAATCACCAAACTCATTCCAACCCCCAAAAGCAAGAGGAACAAAAAAACGATTCCATCTTTGAGAAACGGAAAGAACCTGAATTCAGGTCGTTTGATGTATTCGATGATAAACATAATACCAACAAATATTAAAGCGGTATACGCCAGATAGAAATTATAGAAAACCAGCGCCAAAGCGAAAAGCGGAACAATCCATTTTTTTCCTTTGAAAAACCAATGTATTACCAATAGTCCCAAAGGCAAATAAAATACGAGCGATAAGAATGCCGGGAAGGCCATGAAGCTTACTGTGCCTCCGCTGACAAAATAAACAATCCCCATCCAGAAAATAGTTCTGTTCTTCATGCCTTGAGCCGAAAGATAGTATGCCAGAACCATGACTCCCGCAAGGATCTTGACGAACTCGGTAACAGAATAAGCTAGTTGGGTAGGCATCAGATAACTGAAAACGAATGTGATAAAAGTAAAGATGTCAATCGGAACGTAATATACATCGGAAAAGAAAGAGGCTCCCAAATAATTGTTCAGATTAAAGAAAGACATTGATCCTGATTTGATTTGGCTGATAAAATCGACGATAATAGTATAGTACTGTAAAATATCATCAGAAAAATTGGAATAAAAACTGTTATTGATGAGAATAATTGCAATTTGTATGCCAAACAAAACAGTAAATACGATCAACGCCAGAAATAAAAATGTTTTTTTCTTGGACTGGAATACTTCCTCAATTTTGTTTTTGAACCAATTGGAAAATGTATCCCATTTTTCTTTTGCTTGTTTTATTTTACCCGCCCATAAGTCGTGTAAACTCATTTTAGCCTGCTTCATATACTACCTCGCCAATCCCGAATAATCGATTTATTATAACATATTTTTATATTTTTATATATAAATATCAGACTCAATATCTATGAATTTCGGCTGATTTGATATATAATGTTCGATGGGTGATATTATGGAAAAAGCTATTTTAGTTGGATTGGACTTGGGAAAAGATGAAGACTTTAAGACGTCAATGGAAGAGTTGAAAGGTTTGGCTGACGCGTGCGACGTCGAGGTGGTTGGCGTAGTTACTCAAAAGGCCGATTCCCCAACGCCCAATTATTATATTGGAAAAGGAAAAGTCGAGGGACTGAAACAAGACATTGCGACTCTTGATGCAAACCTTTTGATCTTTGATGACGAGCTCAGCCCATCACATATAAGAAATTTAGAAAAGGAATTGGAAATCAAAATCATCGACAGAACGATTTTGATTCTCGACATATTCGCCAAGCGAGCCAAAACCAGAGAAGCAATGTTGCAAGTAGAACTGGCTCAATCAATGTACTTTCTTCCTCGCGTAATTGGTATGTACAAATCTCTTTCTAGACAGAAAAGCGGAACCGGCTCGAAAGGCCCGGGGGAACAGCAGCTTGAACTTGACCGTCGTATTCTCCGAGATCGCATCACCAAGCTTAAGCGCGAATTGAAAGAAGTTGTAGAAACCAGGCGAACACAGAGGAAAAAGCGGATTCAGAACAATCTTAAGACGGTTGCGATTGCTGGTTACACAAACTCTGGAAAATCGACATTGATGAATGCTATTTTGTCTTATTCTGCCCAAAAAAACGACAAATATGTATTTGAAAAGGACATGTTGTTTGCGACTTTGGAAACCCAAACCCGGGAAGTAAAAATGGAAAACAACCATGATTTTCTGGTTACAGACACTGTTGGATTCATCTCTAAATTACCTCATCACTTGATTGAAGCATTCAAATCAACCTTAGAAGAAATCAACGAATCTGATCTGATTTTGCATGTAATCGATTCCGCAAATATCCATTATTCAAAACAGATTATTGTCGCAGAAACCGTTTTGAAAGAAATCGGTGTCGGAGATATTCCAATCATCCATGTTTTCAATAAAATCGATCTGTTGAAAGACATTCCTGTCGACGGCTATTCCAATCCGGTATATGTTTCTGCATTGAACAGCTACAATATCAATCTGCTATTAGAAAAAATAGATCATGTCTTATACAAAAATATGCATGTTGTAAAAATGCTTTTGCCATTTGACAAAGGACAAATATACAACTACCTTAAGGAAAATGCCGGCATCAAAAACACAGAATTTACAAATGAAGGCATCTCACTGCTTGTGGAATTGACAGATTCAATGTATCAAAAATACGCAGAATACATACAATAGCATCAGAAGATAAAACACGCTCAGTCCTCTATTTGTTGGAAAAAGCTCACTTTTTTAGTGAGCTTTGTTTTACAAATCGTTCAAATATGCAAAATAATCTTCAATAATACTCGTAAATTCTGCCTCTGTTTTCGCGGAAGATATCTTGGCTTTTACGTTTGCGGAATTTTTCAAACCTTTGATATACCAAGCCCCATGACTACGCATTTCCAAGATAGCCAAATGTTCGCCCTTAAGTTTTTTCAATAATTCCAAATGGCGGAAAATGATGGTTTTTCTTTCTGTCAACGTCACGTGTTCTTGATAAGACCCAGTTTCTATTAGATCTAATGTTTGTTTTATCAGCCACGGGTTTCCAAGCAAGCCTCTTCCAATCATCACCGCGTCGCAATTTGTTTGTTTTAACATTCCTAAAGCGTCTTCTGGTGTGAGGATATCTCCGTTTCCGATTACAGGAATTTTCACGTTTTCTTTTACTTGTTTGATGATATCCCAATCAGATTTTCCCGAATACATCTGGGATCTGGTTCTGCCATGAACCGCTATTGCGCTTGCCCCCGCTTGTTCAATTATCTTTGCGATTTCCACAGCGTTAATGAGGGACCGATCCCATCCGCTACGAATTTTAACTGTCACTGGTTTGTTTACAGATTTGACAACTGCGGAAACAATCGCAAATACTTTTTCAGGAAAGAGCATTAGTTTTGATCCTGAATTTCCTTTGATTACTTTGTTTACCGGACAACCCATATTGATATCGATGATATCTGCGGAGGTTTCAGTGTCGATTCTTTTCGCTGCTTCGGCCATTGATTCGGGCTCGCTGCCAAACAGTTGCATGGTGATCGGCCTTTCTTCTGCATAAACTTCCAACATGGAAAGAGTCTTTTGATTTTCATGACTTAAACCCTTATCAGAAATCATTTCTGTATAAATCAATCCTGCCCCGTATTCCTTCAAAATAGATCGATATGCTAAATTTGTTATTCCTGCCATCGGAGCAACTACGATTTGATTTTGTATTTCCAAATCACGAATATTCCATTTCATCTAGCGACCCCTTTCGGTATGGCTTGCATATCAATTATACATTATTTATTAGACTATGACAAAAAGAATTTAATGTATACAGAGTGTGCTATAATTAATTTAAGGATGTGATATCTTGAAAGACTATCTAGTAAAAGCATTTGCCTATTCAAAAACCGTCAGGCTGTATGCAGCAGTCACAACAAATCTTGTTGAGGATGCCAGAAAAATACATGACACTTGGCCGGCTGCTACTGCAGCTTTTGGCAGAACCCTTACCGCCTCTTTAATCATGGGAGCCTTACTAAAAGGTGATCAAAGTGTTGTAATACAAATTGATGGTAAAGGGCCAATTGGCAAGATTATCGCCTTGTCAAACGCGCGAGGAGAAGTGAAAGGGATGGTCTCCAATCCCCATGTAAACTTATCGACAAATGAAGGCAAGTTGGCAGTTGGAAAAGTAGTTGGAAACGATGGTTTTCTACGTGTTACTAAAGACTTGAAAGTCAAAGATATCTATACCTCAAGCTCCAAACTGCAAACCGGAGAAATCGGCGATGACTTTGCGTTTTATTTTGCAATGAGCGAACAAATTCCGTCCTCCGTTGGCCTTGGTGTTTTGGTCTCTCCCGATGGCAATGTGATATCAAGCGGAGGATTTATACTCCAGGTATTACCAGGAGTTTCAAATGAAACCATCAATATGCTTGAAAAGAATATTACCAATATGAAACCAGTTAGCGATCTTCTTCAGAACGGGTTTTCCCCTGAAGATTTGATCAACGAAATTACAAAAGGCGACTATAAGATAATCGAATCCATGGATGTCAAATATGTTTGCGACTGTACGCTGGCGCGTTTCGCAAAAGGCTTGATTTCGTTAGGAGAAATTGAGTTGCAAGAGATGATTGACAAAGACGAGATTGTTGAAGTAATCTGCCAGTTTTGCAATAAGAAATATGATTTCTCCATTTCTGATTTGCGAAATTTGAAGCTTGAAGCTAAGTCAAGTAATAAAGATTAGATTACTATAAAAAAGATGTTCTCGATGACGAGGACATCTTTTAATATCATATCAATTTTATGTATCTTTTTATTTCCCACTCGGTAACTGCGGATCTAAAATCATCCCACTCTCGATTTTTCAATTCGATGAATTTTTTGAAGATGTGCTGACCAAGCGCTTCTTTAATTAAGTTATCTTCTTTTAAAAGATCTATTGCTTCTTTGAGATTATCGGGAAGGTTACTTACCCCGAGCGTTTTTCTTTCCGCATCTGTTTTTTCAAATAGGTTTTCATTAATCGGAGCGATCAAAGGCAATTTTTTTTCAATTCCATCAAGCCCGGCAGCAAGAATGACGGCCATTGCCAAATATGGATTAGCCGATGTATCAACACTTCTTATTTCCGTCCTTGTGGTTTTGCCTCTCGTGGCAGGAATTCTTACCATAACAGAACGATTGTGTTCGGACCAAGAAACATAACAAGGAGCTTCGTATCCCGGAACCAACCTCTTGTAAGAATTGACTGTTGGGTTTGTGATTGCACAAAAATAGCGTGAATGAGTCAATATTCCAGTTAGCCATTCTCTGCATGTTTGCGATAATCCCATAGGGTCATTCGGATCATAAAATGCATTGTTTCCTTGCATATCTGCCAATGAACAGTTTGTATGCATTCCGGATCCGTTGATCTTTGCAATCGGTTTAGGCATGAATGTAGCATGAAGTCCATGTCTTCTAGCGATATTTTTGACGACAAGTTTGAATGTTTGTACATTGTCGCAGGCTTCAACGATGTTGGAAAATTGGAAATTAATTTCATTTTGCCCTGGAGCGACTTCGTGATGACTTGCCTCCATCGTAAAACCGATTCTTTCAAGTTCCAGAACGATATCTCTTCTGCAGTCACTGGCTCCGTCAATTGGAGAAAGATCGAAATATCCTCCATTATCGGCGACATCCATGATGATTTCGCCTTTTTCATCTAACCTGAAAAGGAAGAATTCCGGTTCGAAGCCGATATTCAAAGTGGAAAATCCAAGTTTTTCCATTTTTTTTGCGACCCGCTTCAGATTCCATCTGGGATCAGCGTCAGACGGTTTTCCATCAGGTGTATAGACGTCGCAGATCAGTCTTGCGACTTTTCCATATGCCGTTTCTTCCCAACTTAGGATCAACCAGGTGTTGAAATCCGGTCGCAAGTACATATCCGCTTCCATGATGCGGACGAAACCTTCAATTGATGACCCGTCAAACATGACATTACCATCAAGTGCAGTTTCTAATCTTCCTACTGGAATTTCGACGCTTTTGATTGTTCCGTTGATGTCTGTAAACATAAGCCGGATGTAACGAACATTTTCTTCGCGTGCGTTTTTTAAAATGTCCTCTTTTGTTAATTTAATCATTTTTTTCATTTTATCTGTCTTGGGGACAATGCCAGGCACTCCCGAAAAACCGATAACCTTTCTTTTAGACGCCATTGTCTATTATATTTAGTGTCTATTATACAACTGTTTTTCTATTTCGCAACGGTATCAGAGTTTTTCTTTCAAAATCCGCTCTGCCATCTTGTATTTGTTTATTTTGTTATCCATTGCCAATTTTATTATTTTGTGATGAGCTTCATTTTCGGATAATCCCTTAGAAATCAAATATTCCTTGCATTCAAGAAAAATTTTGTCGTTGTGCGATTTGATTTTCAATTGGATGTTCTCTGCTTCCAAAGCTTTTGTCTTATGCAAAAACTTGTCATAAAGTATAATTGCCAGAGGCAGTTCCGCATCCATTTTTATTTCATCGATATTCGTGAAATTAGCATATTGATTCAGTCTTTGTATCAAGCCGCCATGCGGATTCATTGATAAATATATTACTGGAATGACGTTTTTCAAGACGAGATTTTCAATAAAACCAAACAAATTAGTGATTCGATAAGATGAATGAACAATCAATATGTCATATCTGTTCAACTCTTCAGAATTGATTGGGTTTTTTGTTATTTCTGTCACAAATCCCTTTTCAGTCAAAAACCGCTTGATTCTGATTGACAACAGGCTATCCTCGACGCAAACAAGGATTTTATTCATGGGAATAATTTAATGGATGGCTGTCAGTCAAAATTTTTACACGGCGTTTAACTTCGCTTAATACAACTTCATCCTTATCGTTTGAAAGTGCCAAATCAATCAGGATTGCGACTTCCTCAAAATCGCTTTCTATGAAGCCTCTTGTCGTCATCGCGGGGGTTCCAAGCCGAATTCCGCTCGCAATAAACGGCTTCTGCGTGTCATATGGAATCGTATTCTTATTGCAAGTGATATTCACGGTATCCAACAGGTTTTCTGCTTTTTTTCCTGTAAGCCCTGTTTTGGACAATACATCAAGCAATAACAAATGGTTGTCGGTTCCTCCCGATACAACGTGGTATCCCAAATCGACGAATTTTCCCGCAAATGCTTTGGCATTTTTCACAACCTGTTCCTGATACGTTTGAAATCCATCCGAAAGTGCTTCCTGAAACGCCACTGCTTTGGCGGCTATGATATGCATCAAAGGCCCGCCCTGGATTCCAGGAAAAATAACCTTATCGACTTTTTTGGCTATTTCTTCGTTGTTTGTGAGAATGATTCCTCCCCTTGGACCGCGCAAAGTCTTATGCGTTGTCGAAGTGACAATATCGGCGTAATCGCATGGATTCGGATGAAGTTTGGCTGCGACTAGACCGGCAATATGAGCCATATCAACCATAAGCATGGCGCCAACAGAATCGCAGATTTCACGGAAACGCTTGAAATCAAGAGTTCTTGGATAGGCGCTGGCTCCGGCAACTATCAATTTTGGTTTAATTTCCATGGCTTTTTTCGCTAAGTCATCATAATCAATTTTTTCTGTCTCCTTATCAACGAAATAAGGATGGAATTCATAATCAATTCCACTAAAATTAAGTGGGTGTCCATGTGTAAGATGACCGCCTTGATCAAGCGCCATCCCCATGACTATGTCACCCGGTTCAAGGATCGCCCTATAAGCTCCCATATTGGCTGTCGAACCTGAATGAGGCTGGACGTTGGCGTAAGCAACGTTAAAGATTTTCTTTACTCTTTCTCTCGCCAAAGATTCAACTCCATCCACAAATTCACAACCGCCATAATATCTTTTCCCCGGATACCCTTCAGCATATTTGTTGGTCAGTACGCTCCCGTCCGCAATCAATACCGCTTCCGAGACAAAGTTCTCGGAAGCTATTAATTCAAGATGTGATTCCTGTCTTGAAATTTCCTCTTCGATTAGTTTTGCAATTTCCATATCTACCGCATGTAATTTGTTCGTATTAGTCATCCCTTTCAAGCGTATTGGTATTATCAATCCAATTATAACATGCCACAATAAAAACGCCCACAAAATTTTGGGGCGTTAATTTCTATTTTCAATAACTTTGACTACATCGTTACATAGGTTGACAAATGCTCCCGATTCAATCGCTTCCGCTCTGATCGACAAGTTTAGATTGTGTTTTGTCAAAATGTTTTCAAAATCAATTCTTGTGTGTTCTGGATATGCAGAAAGTAGATTGTTTATAAGTGTCTTTCTTCTTTGGGCGAAACAATTGTGGACAAATTTGAAGAAAAAAGGTTCATTTATCGGTTGGTTTACGGGTTCTTTTCTTACTTCAATTTGAACAATGGCGGAATCGACCTTTGGTGTCGGTATGAATACGGTTTTGGGAACTTTGAATAAATAAGTTGCCACGGATCGATAATCAATCACAATACTCAAAGCGTTATAGTCTTTGGTATTTGGTTTCGAAGTGATTCTTCTAGCGACTTCTGTCTGCATCATCAATATCAGTTTGGAAACTCGTTTTGATGTTTCGAGAAAACGCATCAGAATCGGAGTTGTAATGTAATAAGGAAGATTGCTACAGACGATGATATCCATTTCGTTTTCAAAATAATGTTCGATATCTTTATCGATATCGGTATTCAATATATCTTGATTGAGAAGAATCAGATTGCTTGTTCCCTTGAGTTTGTTTTTCAATATGGGAATTAATTCCTTGTCAATTTCATACGCCAGTACTTTCTTGGCGTTTTGACATAATTTTTCCGTCAAAGCCCCAAATCCGGGCCCAACTTCAATTACGCATGTGGTCTTGTCAATATTTGAAACCTCAATAATTTTGTCAAGAATATTCTGGTCAACCAAAAAATTCTGACCAAGATGCTTCTTGATTCGAAAATTTGTTTGATGTAAAGTGTCTATCGTTTCCCATTTTGTCCCAATCTTATTCATTTTATGACCTCGTCAATCATTTGCTTGGTTATCCCAAACATGTTTGCTAGTTTTAAAAATGTCTTGCCGTTACAAGGAGGAAGTTTCAAAGCTTCGGTAACGATCAACCGTTTATTGGCGGCATATTTTTCGCCAATCAGTCCCCTTGAAGCAAGATCAGTTCTAGTAATTTTTTCGGAAACATTCTTTTTATACGAAAACAGGTGATCGAGGCTCCTGATGATTTCATCAGGCGTAGCGTGTTCAATACCCACTTTTTTTTGATTTTTGCTTCTAGCGTTTTTAGCTGCGATAAAAGCAATTTTGCATTCTGGAACTTTCTCCAGTATTTTATGGGTTATTTGTCTTCCGGGGTAGTCTGGATCCATGAATAAAATCACGCCTCGTTTTTCAAAGGCGGTGGAAATCATGTCAATAGTATTATCGGATATTTCACTGCCACCGGTTACTATACAATCGATGCCAGGAAATATGCTTTGCAGTTTTTGCATATCATGGACGCCCTCGACCACGACAATTTCAATTATATTTTTAGGAAACATCTTGATTTCGAAAATATTTCTGCTTAATTTTGGGTGGCACAATGATTTCTATCGCGTGCGGACAGACACTGATATTCTGGTTCCCGTATCCTCCGGATTCACCATCGATATTCCATCTCGATTTTGTGGTGGTCACGACTTTTAGTTGCGATGTTTTGAACCTAGTAACAATCGGCGTTGACCAAAACGGCAGCAAAAAGGAAATGAGATATAATAGTCCGTTCAAAGGATAAAGACTGCGATACATTACCACATCAACCAAACCGTCATCGAGACTGGGTTTATATATCATGTTCACTCCTGCGACGCGTTTGGAATTAATTACAAGAATCAAGGAAAATCTTCCTTTGACAGTTCCGTTGTCATGAGAAACGTGTATTTTCATCTTTGGGATTGTGAACAGTTCTTCCAAGCCCTTGATAAGATAGGCAAAATATCCAATTTTCTTCTTTAGTTTGGAATCTGTAACGTAACTGATATCGATAAACGCTCCGTTTCCAGACACATAACAAAAATAGCGGTCGTTTGATTTGACCACATCCATTTTGACGGAATCATTTGTCAGGATGTTCTTAATGGCTTTATCTATGTTTTTTGTTAAGCCTAAAGTCATACCGATGTCGCAACAGGTTCCGGCAGGTATGTAACCGATCACTGGTCGCTTTTCAAAGTCCATCAACCCATTGACACATTCATTGAATGTTCCGTCGCCACCGACGATTATCAATGTTTCATAGTTTTCCAGGCATGCCTGTTTGGCATATTCCGTGGCTTGTCCCGGATGTTTGGTCTCAAAAAGATCGATATCATATTCAGAGTTTCTGAATTTACTGACGGTTGATTCCAAATGATTGACAAACTTTTGCTTTCCGCTATACGGATTGTATATCATCATCGCTTTTTTCACTAAATCACCGGGGCTATTATATCACAATCGAAAAAAGAACGCCATACCTTCGAACTTCATTTCAAAATATGTAGGAAATCCCAAAGAGATTTGTTATAATTAAAGTGGTGGTAAAATGAGTAAATTAGATACATTGCTATTCGATTTGGACGGAACTTTGATTGATTCAAACAGGCTGATCATTGAATCCTTCCGACACACATTGCTTAAATTCGATCCAAATAAAAATTACTCTGACGAAATGATTATCGAGATGATCGGGCCTCCGCTTTTTGAAACTTTCCAAGCGGTAACTAAAGACAGAGATGTCCTCAATAAAATGATTTCAACATATAGAAAAATCTATATTGAACTTGAATTCTCGCTCGTAAATATCTATCCACACGTTATCGAGACTTTGAAAGAATTCAAAATGCGAGGCTTTAATATCGGTGTCGTGACAACAAAATTTCGCGCGTCAGCCTTGCCTTCTTTAGAATATTTCGGTATCAGTAAATATCTTGATATCTTAATCGGCCTTGACGATGTCACAAACCACAAACCACACCCCGAGCCGATCATCAAAGCGCTTGCTAATTTTGAACACGGTCTCGCAATGATGGTAGGCGATAATTCTTCTGACATATTAGCGGGAAAGAATGCGAGGATCTTGACTTGCGGTGTTGGCTGGTCGATTAAAAAAGCTGAATTAGAGACAACAAATCCCGACTATTGGATTAATGATTTTCGGGAATTGATAAATATAGTAGACACTATTAATGAGGGGGATGAATAATTATGGATTGTATTTTTTGCAGAATTGTAAATGGGGAGATTCCCAGTTATAAAATTTATGAAGACGAAAATATCGTGGCTATTCTTGATATTTCCCAAGCGACCAAGGGACATACGCTTTTGATTGCAAAAGAACATTACAAAAACCTATATGATATCAATGAGGATGTGGCTGCCAACATTTTTAGACAAGTGCCAAAAATCGCCAACGCAATCAAGAGCGCCTTTCATCCGATTGGCTTAAATGTCTTGATAAATACAGAAAAGCCTCTACAAACAGTGTTTCATTTTCATTTGCATCTGATTCCCAGATATGTCCACGATGGTGTTGAAATCGATTTTATCAACAACGCCGGAAACATTTCCAAGGAACAATATCTAGAAACGGTTTCCAAAATTAAAGAATGTCTGTAAAAAAAATTAAGGGACCATTTACGGTCCCTTGTTTTTTTTATTTTATTTCTGTTATGCCCATATATTTGTGCAAAATTTCGGGTATTTTTATTGACCCGTCTTTTTGTTGGAAGTTTTCCATGATGGCAATCACGGTTCTTCCAACCGCAAGGCCTGAGCCGTTCAAGGTGTGGACATATTCGAGTTTTGCATCCGTATCAGGTCTGTATTTAATATTTGCTCTTCTGGCCTGATAGTCTTCTGCGTTAGAAATTGAACCAATCTCACGGTATTTGTCTTCCGAAGGCAACCAAACTTCGATGTCATACGTTTTCCGCATCGAAAAACCAAGATCGCCAGTGCACAGCGTGACAACTCGGTAAGGAATCTCTAGTAACTGCAGAACGTGCTCCGAATTTTTGAGCATTTCGTCAAGTTCGTGGTATGATTCTTCCGGTTTCGTGAATTTGATTAGTTCCACTTTGTTGAATTGGTGTTGACGTAAAATGCCTCTGGTGTCTTTGCCTGCAGATCCTGCTTCCTTGCGGAAAGCCGTAGTAAAAGAAACGTACTTGATCGGTAGCATCTGTTTTTCCAACACTTCATCCCGATGCAGGTTGATTGTCGGAACTTCCGCAGTGGGATTCAAATAGAGATTTCTTTCATCGTTGAGTTTGAAAGCGTCCTCGATGAATTTAGGAAATTGTCCTGTCGCATACATTGATGTCTCGTTGACGATATATGGTGGAATAATCTCAATATATCCGTGTTCATTTGCATGCAAATCTATCATAAACTGAATCAGCGAACGTTCAAGTCTTGCGCCAAGACCTTTATATACTACGAATCTCGAACCGGTGATTTTGCTGGCGCGATTGAAATCCAAGATGTCAAGTGATTCACCAAGCTCGTAATGGGATTTGATTGGAAAGGTAAATTTGGTCGGCTCAAGAAATCTTTTCAGTTCAACGTTTTCGGTATCATCTTTACCAACAGGAATATCTTCTTTTGGAATATTAGGTGTCATCAGCAATGCATTTTTTATTTCGTCGTCATAGCTGCGTATTTTAGCTTCCAAATCAGCGACAGTCTTGGCAAAATCGTCCATTTCACGCAAAATGGACTCAATTGATTTGCCTTCCCGCTTGTATTGGCCGACTAGACGGGAAATTTCATTCTTTTTGGCTTTGATGGTCTCAACTTCCAAGATTGCCTCGCGACGCTTCTGGTCTTTAGCCAACACTTCGTAAAGATAGGAAAAATCTCCGCCTCTGCGGTTTAGAAGTTTGATTGTTTTTTCGGGTTCCTCGCGGATCAGTCTGATATCCAACATTAGATGTACCCTCCTAATAACTATCGCTTAAAATATCGTCAATGTCGTCTGTTTCTTCTGTTTCTTCTTCGTCTTCGGTCTCTGATTCCATTGAACGTTTTTCCATTTCTTTGTATTCGTCCATTTTGAATTCAGATTTTACGGGATTTATTGTTTCAATTTCGGGGTTCGGAATGCAAGGTGCCTCTTCTGGATTTTCCAGATAATCATCACACATTTCTTCTTTGGGGACGATTGCGATTGTTGCGACTTCATGATTTTCCAACAGATTAATAATCCTGACCCCTTGTGTCGAACGTTTAGTCTGAGCAATTTGGTCGATCGGGACCCGGATGATCATGCCTTTGTCGGTTACTACAAGCAAATCTTCATCGCCGACGACACTGATAAGTTTCTTCAAATGGCCGTTTTTGGCTGTGACATTGATGGTCTTGACGCCCTTGCCTCCTCGGCCTTGAAGACGATATTCGTCGACATCGGTTCTCTTTCCATACCCGAATTCCGTGATTGCAAGTATTTCGTTTCTCTCACCCGTGACGGTGGTGATTCCGATGACAGATTCTTTACCAGACAATGAAATTCCTTTGACTCCAGCGGCGTTTCTGCCCATGTATCTGACATCATGTTCGTTGAATCTGATTGCTTTTCCGTTGGATGCACCTATGATTACATCTCTGTTGCCGTCGGTAAGCTTAACGCTGTGAAGTTCATCGTCGTCTCGTAGAGAGATGGCGCGAATGCCATTGGTTCTGATGTTTTGAAAATCGGATACCTTGGTCCGCTTGACGATTCCTTTATTGGTAGTAAAGAACAGATATCCTTCTTCAAAATCATGGACACTCATGACTGCGGCTAACGTTTCGTGCTCGGAAAGGTTCAGCAAGTTAACAATCGGCAATCCTTTGGAATTTCTGCCATAATTTGGTACTTTGTACCCTTTTATTTTATACACTCTTCCTAAGGAAGTAAAGAACAATAGATAATCATGAGTCGAAGTCGAGATGATCGAGTCAATCACGTCGTCTTCGTTCATCTTCATTCCCGTCTTACCTCTTCCACCCCGGTTTTGTGATTTGTACACATCGACATTCATGCGTTTCACATATCCATTGGTCGTAACGGCAATGATAACATCTTCAACAGGGATCAAATCTTCATCTTCAATGTCATAATCACCAAAGACATCGATTTCTGTCCGTCTTTCGTCTCCGTATTTTTCTTTGATTTCTCTGGCTTCGGAAATCAGGATTTGGTGTTGCATTTCCTGGTCATTTAATATTCTGTTGTAAAATTCTATCGCCTTTTCGATGTCTTGGAGCTCGGCGTGGATTTTATCACTCTCAAGCCCTGATAATTTCTTAAGTTGCATTGCCAAAATCGCCTTGGCTTGAATTTCACTAAGTTCGAATTTTAGCATTAATTTTGATTCGGTATCATCGTAGGAGTCCCGAATAATTCTTATTACATCTTCGATATTGTCAAGCCCGATAATAAATCCTTTTAAAAGGTGTTCTCTTTGATAGGCTTTTGATAAGTCAAACTTGGTTTTTCTGACCAACACATCTGTCTGGTGATTAAAGTAGTGCCTGATCATCTCTTTAAGTGGCAAGACTTCTGGTTTGTCGTTCACCAAAGCCAGCATGTTGATTCCAAATGAAGTCTGCAGTTGGGAATTCTTGTATAGGTTATTAAGCAAGACTTCCGGATTGACATCCCTTCTCAGTTCCATCACGACGCGCATGCCGTTTCTATTATTGGACTCATCGCGGAGATCAGTAATTCCGTCGATTTTTTTGTCTTTGGCAAGTTCGGCAATTCTTTCAATCAAAGTTGTTTTATTTACTTGGTAAGGTATCTCTTTGATGATGATCTGTTTTTTCCCGGAAGCTGTATCAATCACCTGTGTCTTGGCTTTGACTCGTACTATGCCTCTGCCAGTCAGATAAGCTTCCCTGATTCCGGAGATGCCTAAAATCACTCCGCCCGTCGGGAAGTCTGGTCCTTTAATATAGTTGAACAATTCATCGTCTTCGATATCCGGATTTTGGATGAAGGCTATATATCCGTCAATTACTTCTCCGAGATTGTGTGGCGGAATGTTGGTTGCCATACCGACAGCGATGCCAGTAGCGCCATTAATTAAAAGATTGGGTATTTTTGACGGCAATACTTTTGGTTCTTTTTCCGAGCCGTCATAATTATCGATAAAATCAACGCTGTCTTTTTTCAAATCCTTCAGCATTTCCACCGTGATTTTTTCCATTTTTGCCTCGGTGTAACGCATAGCAGCTGCTCCGTCTCCGTCAATTGAACCAAAGTTTCCGTGTCCATTGACCAGAGGATATCGGTAGCTGAAATCCTGAGCCATGCGAACCATCGCATCATAGATTGAAGAGTCGCCGTGAGGGTGATATTTACCCATGACATCGCCGACGATTCTTGCGGATTTTTTATATTGTTTATCCGGATACACTCCGAGTTCGTCCATTCCGTAGAGAATTCTTCTATGAACGGGTTTGAGCCCATCGCGGACGTCAGGAAGAGCGCGCGACACAATAACGCTCATCGCATAACTCAAAAAAGAGGTTTTCATCTCTGTTGAGATGTTTATCTCCAAGACTTTATTCGCAATGTTGATTTGGTTTTCAATAATGTTGTCCATGTTTCCCCCTAAATGTCCAAATTGCGAACGTATTCGGCATTTTCCTGAATGAATTCCCTGCGGCTCAATACATCATCGCCCATAAGCATAGAAAAGATGCGGTCAGCTTCAATTGCATCTTCTAAAGTCACTAGCAAAAGCGTTCTGCTTTCGGGATCCATTGTTGTTTCCCAAAGTTGTTCGGGATTCATTTCGCCCAAACCTTTGTATCGTTGCAAAGTTGGTTTTCCAGTAAGCCTTGCAAGGATTTTTTCCAATTCCTTTTCTTCATATGCGTATTCGATTGATTTTCCCAGTTGAACCTTAAATAGTGGTGGCTGTGCAATGTAGACATAACCCTTCTCAATCAAGGGCCGCATATAACGGAAGAAAAATGTTAGGAGCAGGGTTCTGATGTGGGCTCCATCGACATCGGCGTCGGTCATGATGATTATCTTGTGGTATCTGGCTTGATCGATTTGGAAATCTTCCCCGATACCAGTTCCAAAAGCTTGGATCATCGATAAGATTTCCTTGTTTTGAAGCGCTTTATCTAGTCTCGCTTTTTCCACATTCAATACTTTGCCCCTTAAAGGCAATATCGCTTGAAATTCCGATTCTCTTCCTTGTTTTGCGGAACCTCCTGCAGAATCTCCCTCGACAATATAAATTTCTGATTTTGTCGCGTCTTTTGTGCGGCAATCTGCTAGTTTGGATGCAAAACCTAAAGAATCAAGCGGTGATTTTCTTCTGGTCGCTTCTCTGGCTTTTTTGGCAGCGATTCTGGCGCGTTGTGCCATCAATGCTTTTTCTAGGATGATTTTGGCGGATTGTGGATTTTCCAAAAGAAATCTATCCAAACCTTCAGACATGATGTTCGATACCACTCTTCTTACATCACTGGATCCGAGTTTTGACTTGGTTTGGCCTTCAAATTGTGGATCCGGATGTTTTACTGATATAATAGCGACCAATCCCTCCCTAGTGTCTTCTCCAAGTAAGGATTCGTCTTTGCGGAAAATATTATAATTTTTACCATAGTTGTTCAAAATCCTGGTAAGCGTCATTTTGAATCCTTCTTCATGGGTTCCGCCTTCAGGATTGGTTATGTTGTTTGTGAATGGATAGATGTTTTGGGCATATCCATCGTTGTATTGCATGGCGATTTCAATGGTGATACCTTCTTGTTCGCCTTCGAAATATGCGACCATTGGATGCAAAACGCTTTTCCCGAAATTCAAAAATTCGACGTATTCCCGGACGCCACCCTCATATTTATATTCTTTTTTGATTACATTAGCTTCATTTCTGGAATCGGATATGCTAAATTGGATACCTTTGTTCAGAAATGCTAACTGCTGGATTCTTGTTCTTAAGGTTTCAAATTCATATTCGTTTGATTCGACAAAGACTTGAGGGTCAGCTAAAAAGGTTACGATTGTTCCTGATTTATCTGTGTCTCCGATGCATTCAAGTTCTTTTTTCACAAAACCATGATCAAATTGGATAATATATATCTTGCCGTCTTTGTGGATTTCAAGATGCATGTATTCGCTGAGCGCATTGACGACTGAAGCGCCAACTCCGTGCAAGCCTCCAGACACTTTATATGAATTGTGGTCAAATTTTCCTCCGGCGTGTAGAACGGTATAGACGGTTTCAACACTCGGTCTTTTGGTTTTTGGATGGATGTCGACAGGAATCCCGCGCCCGTTGTCAGAGACGCGAATCACATTTCCTGGAAGGATTTCCACACGGATATCGTCTGCAAAACCGGCCAAAGCTTCATCGACAGAATTGTCGACGATTTCCCAAACTAAATGATGAAGACCTCTTGGCCCGGTGGTGCCAATGTACATTCCCGGTCTTTTTTTTACCGCTTCAAGTCCTTCGAGGATTTGAATGTTGCTTGAGTCGTACTTTGAATTGTGGTCGACCATGTTTATAGCTCCTCCTTGATGTATCCGTTTGAAACGCGAAATATTTTCGCTTGTTTTTTGATGCTTTCCTTGATTTCGTTCAAGTTTGTCGAAGTGATGATTGCCTGCATTTG
Organism: uncultured Candidatus Izemoplasmatales bacterium; assembly: GCA_964459895.1. GTDB lineage: Bacteria > Bacillota_I > Bacilli_A > Izemoplasmatales > Hujiaoplasmataceae > JAAYZB01. The sequence continues at coordinate 27,013 of CAYWOK010000001.1, read as the reverse complement.
CGACGTGGCAAGATATTCTAACAATCTGTTTTGTCTCAACGCGTCCAGTTCGGAAAAAACATCATCCAACAAGAATACAGGCCGCTCGCGTTTGATTAGATAAACCATTTCCGCAAGGCCCATGTTTAGCGCCAAGACCATCATTCTCTGTTCTCCCTGAGACGCATGGTTTTTGGCGAAATACTGGTCAATCATAAAATCGTAGTCATCTCTATGAGGACCGAATCCGGTCGCTTTTTGCATAAGATCCTGTTTGTATTTGGTTTTCAGAAAAGCGCCCGTGTCTTCAATGGGTACCGAAGGCATGTATTCGATCACGAAAAGTTCTTTTTTGTTTGAAAGTTTCTGATACATCTTTTGCATCAGAGAATTGATCTCCTGTTGAAATACTCTCCGACGCTGGATAATCTTATCCGCTTGTTCTGCCAATTGTTCCGTTATTACGTCTAGTAAAGTATAATCCTTGTCATTTGCATCAGACATTTTCTTGAGCAATTCGTTTCTTTGTTTCAAAATGTGTTTGTATTTTGACAAATCATTCAGATAGTTCTTGTCGATTTGTCCCAGAAAAACATCAATATAGTATCTTCTGTCCCTGGGAGAACCTTTGATAAGCGTTGTGTCTTCGGGCAGAAAGGAGACAATGTTTAAATTTCCGATATAGTCGCTGAGTCGTTTGATCTCGTTTTCATTTGACATTGCTTTCTTGCCGATTTCAGTAACGATCATCGTTAGTTCGGACTTTCTTTCAGAAGCTACAATGGTTGCTTGTATTCTTGCGAAGTCTTCGCCGTATTTGATTAACTCAGAATCTTCGACTTTATATGATTTTGCCAAGGCAAGGACATAAATCGCTTCCAAAAAGTTGGTTTTGCCTTCGCCGTTCGCGCCGATTATAAAATGAATACCCGAACCAAGATTCAGTGTCTGCTTCTGATAATTCCGAAAATTGGTTAGGGTAACTTTTTCAATTTTCATGATTTAGTCTCTATTCTCAAAACGATATCCCCGTTGATGGTAACTGTGTCTCCGGGAAAAATTTTTTTCCCTCGCCTTGATTCGAGTCCTCCGTTATAGAGGATGATATTTTCCTCAAGGAACAGCTTTGCATGTCCGCCGCTTTGAATGATATCAGCATATTTCAATAATTGTCCGAGCGTAATGAAAGGACTGTTGATTTTTATTGTTTTCATCGGTTTCCTCCGTCGCATTCAAAGTGTCACAAAACTGTTGCTTTATATATAATATTATATAATATTATTATATAATTTTCAATGTTTATTTTCCAAACACAAAAGTTAAGTGTGGTTTTGTTAATTATTTTCATACAAACAAAAAAGCGCATAATGTTTTGCGCTTTTTAAAAGTGTTAATTTGCTTCTTTAGGTTATTTTTTCCAAAAATTCGACCATCGTATAAAGCCAATGCCGTTCCAACCCAACAGTGTCAAGAATGATTTGAATGTGCCGGTTTCTGTACGCAAAACGGATGAATTTAGAAATTTCAATACCGGAAGAAAACAACTTGTCTCCGGCAATCGTTTTACTTGCTGATTCCGACAACGATAGGGTAACATTGGTTTTGCTTTCAATCAACCGTTCGCTTTTTATCTTTGCTGACAGTTTTTCAAATAGTCGTTCATACATGTATATTTCCAATTCCTGTTCGTATTCACCAAACCTGTCTTTGAATTCATGCAAAAGATCTTCAATGTCAGTGATTTTCTCGATAGCATTTATTTTATTATGCATTTCTATTTTGACAAAATCGTCTTCGATGTATTTTTCATCAATATATCTAGAAACCGTCGCCTTGACAATTGATTTCGGTTCTTTCGTTTCAATAAGGCCTTGTTTTTCGTGAATTTCTTCTTCAAGGATCTTCATATAAAGATCAATTCCAACAGAATCGATGAATCCAGATTGTTCACTTCCCAAGATGTCTCCCGCTCCCCTGATCGACAAATCGCGAATCGCAATTTTGAAGCCGCTTCCCAGTTCGGTAAATTCCTTGATCACTTTTAGTCTTTTTTCGGCTTCTTCAGTCAATATTTTGTTCTTTTTGAACATTAGATATGCATATGCGATGCGATTGCTTCTTCCAACTCTTCCTCGAATCTGATATAGTTGCGCCAATCCGAGCCGGTCGGAATCGTGGATGATCAAAGTATTGGCATTAGGAATATCAATACCAGTTTCAATAATTGTAGTGGAAACCAATACATCTATTTTTTGATCTATGAAATCATCGATTACTGATTCTAATTCATGCTTGTGCATTTGTCCATGTGCAACTGCAACTTTTGCCTCAGGAACAGATTTTTGAATATTCATTGCAATGTCTTCAATATCATCAATGCGATTATATAAATAAAAGGTCTGTCCTTTTCTTGCTAATTCTCTTTCGATGGCATCTTTAACAATTGTATCGTTTCTTTCTAATACATATGTCTGGATTGGGTATCTGTTTTCGGGGGCGGTTTCCAAAAGACTCATGTTTTTAACTCCCATGATTGCCATCTGTAAAGTTCTGGGAATTGGAGTCGCCGATAGCGATAAGACATCAACATTGACTTTCATTTCCTTGATTTTTTCTTTGTGCTGAACTCCGAAGCGTTGTTCCTCGTCAATCACCAAAAGTCCAAGATCATGAAAAACAATATCTTGGCTCAGAATTCTGTGGGTTCCGATCAAGATGTCGATCGTACCCACCCTCAAACCATCCAAAATTTCGTGCTGTTGTTTTTTTGAAACAAAACGGTTAAGTAGTACTACATTGACGCCAAACTTATTCAGACGGTCTGAAAATGTCTGATAATGCTGTTTTGATAAAACGGTTGTCGGAGCCAAATATGCAACCTGTTTATTGTTTAATACTGCTCTGAATGCAGCTCGAAGAGCAATTTCTGTTTTGCCGAAACCGACATCTCCGCAAAGCAGTCTGTCCATTGGTTTTGCCAATTCCATGTCTGAAAAAACTTCATTGATGGCTTTCAGCTGGTCTCTGGTTTCCACGAAAGGAAAATCAGTCTCGAGATCCAATTCCATGTCTGGGTTTGAAGAAAAGGAGAAGCCAGTGGATTTTTCCCGAAGCGAATAAAGTTGAATCAATTTGTCTGCAATGTCTTTTGCTTTATTTCTGACTCTTTGTTTAGTCTTGCTCCAATCGGCCCCTCCAAGCTTTGACAGTCGAGGCATAAACCCTTCGCTTCCGGCGTATTTTTGTATCTGAGAAAAAGACTCTATAGGAATATATAGTTTATCCCCGTCTCTATACTCAATGTGAATATAATCGTTCAGAGTATTTCCAAGTTCAATTGTTTTGATGTCAAGGAATCTCCCAATACCATAATCATAGTGAACAACGTAATCGCCGTGCTTCAAATCGTTAATAGATGAAAGACGTTTACTATTTTCATACACCGAAACATACTGCCCTTTCTTACGTAAAACTTGCTTTCTTTGAATGGCGTTTTCGGTAATAATAATCAATTTCTCAGAATCAGAATAGTAATCAAAATATTCATCAGAAATTATGATATTGATATGGGACTCAATTAAAGTATCCTTGTTTCCAATTAGACAGTACTCGATATTACTATCCGATAACAAGTCTGTAAGTTGTATTCTAGATTTTGAAGACCTAACTGAGATCAAGGTAGTGACAGATTTAGAATTCTCTTTAAGTTGTTGTATTAGTAGATTAAGATTACCGTCGAATTTGAGCGGTTCGTTGCCAGTAAAAGAAAATTTTTTATCAACTTCTACATTAGAAATATCAATGAGATAATTCAAGAATATCGGTTGAATTATCTCGATTTCTTCAAGTGGATAGAAAAACGAAAACCCCATTTTTGCATAATCGCTTGTATGAATGAACCAGTCAGATAAATCTTGTTGCAAGAGTTTGTATTGATCAATGACTCGACCGTAATTAAAGAAGAAAACTAGTTTATTTGGAAGAAAATCTAGAATTGTAAATTTGTTATCAGGAAGAAAAGAAATATACCTTTTTAGTCTGTCCAAATCGTTTCTCTCCGACAGTCTTGATAAATCGTCCATTATTCGTTCGTTTGTTTCGATTGCAATATTTGTAGATGAAAGTTTATTATTGACTTCGTTTTGTATTGATAAATAATCGTTTTCGTTGAAGAAGAACTCAGTCATAGGCAAAATTTCAATCGAATCAATGATTTGAGATGATCTTTGCGATTCTATGTCAAACATTTTGATCTTTTCAATCAATTCTCCAAAAAAATCTAGACGAACTGGAGATTTTTCTCCTAATGGAAAGATGTCCACAATGCCTCCCCGAATACTGTAATCTCCCATTTTTTCCACTGTGTATTCTTTTGAATATCCAAGTTGAAACAACCGATTTGCTAACTTTTCAATAGATATTTCATGTCCCGAAATAAGGCTGAATATAGCGCTTTTCCAACGATTTGGTGACAATTGTGGTTTCAATATTCCTGGAAGGTGAGTGACAAGTATTATTCGCTTATTTTTTAAAATGTTTTTAATTGTATTAATCCGTTCGATTCTAAATTCCCAAGACGAGACCAGCATTTCGCTTGTTATAAATTCGTCTTGAGGAAAAAAGAGAACCTCATCCGTTTTCATCGTTATACTTAATTTATCATATATCATTTGCGCATGGTATAAATTTGGAGCTACAATAACAATTGATTTCCGTGATTTGTTAAATGCAGCTTGAACCAAAAATAACCCAGTTTCTTCGGTAGTATTTTCAATTTGAATTCCCCTTGATTCGGATTGTATTTCTTTAACAAATTCTTTGAAATTCGGTTTTTCTAAAAGAAATTCAAGCGCTTTGTTCATAGTTCACCTCACGTGCGTTTTGCGAGTTTTTCAACTCGCAGGGGGTATATCATAAATAGAAATGGTTATCTTTTTGATTTTTGAAAGCGGTATGAAAAGAAGAGAATTAACTTCACTGGAAGCAACTTAACCATGAATTGAGTCAGTTTCATAAGACATCCCGGAACAACAAGTCCCCTTCCTCGTTCAATTCCTTTTACTGCTATCTTGGCGCATTCTGATGCACTCATGCCCTTCATGCTCTGCTTTACGTTAGCAACGCCGGCAAACTCTGTATCGACTGGCCCGGGACATAAAACCATGATTTTGATGTTCTTTTTTTGTTCGTGTAACTCGTGATTTACTGCTCTAGAAAAGTTTAATACATATGCTTTGCTGGCAGAATACGCTGCCATAAGAGGCGTCGGAAGGAGTCCCGCCATGCTGGAAACGTTCATGATAATGCCATGATTCATGCTAGAAACAAATAGTTTTGTCATCACGTGCACCGATTCAAGATTGAGTCGAAGCATCTCCAACTCTTTGTCCAGAGGAATTTCTTGAAAGAGCCCCACCAGCCCAAACCCTGCGTTATTTATGATAATTTCTGGATCATATTCCTTTGTTTCCTCATGAAGAAGATGACAGTTTTTGATGTCGCTCAAATCATAACTTTTTACAATAACATCTATTTTATAATTGTTTTCCAAGTCTTTTTTTATCGCATTAAGTCTCTCTATTCTTCTTGCTACCAGAATTAAATTTACTTGTTTTTTCGCAAGCTCCATTGAAATTGCTTTTCCAATTCCGCTGGACGCACCAGTTACGATTGCATATTTTCCTGCATATTTATTTGCTTTCAATTGTATGTATTCCTTTCGGATCTGGTTTTTGTTCATGATATATTATATCACTCTTCCTTGACTGAATAAAGTCAAACTGGTCAGATGTGAAAGGATTCAATTAAAAAACCGCTTGATTCAAGCGGTTTCAATTATATTTGTTCATGATATTTTGATAGTCTTCTCCGCGCGCAAAATCCTCAATAATCTGAGAATATCTGATCAATTCATCGTTCAACAGTTTCAATTCGGCTTTTGAAAAATCGCTCAGGACATGATCTTTGGCGTCAACCGCTTCGTTTCTGTCAATTCCGATTCTGAGCCTTTTGAAGTTTTCCGAACCTAATTGTCCGATAATGGACTTCAATCCATTGTGCCCGCCTGACCCGCCTCTTTCTCTTAAACGGATCTTTGAAAACGGTAAATCAATATCATCTGATATGACAAGAATATTTTCTGTGTCTATTTGATAAAAACCTTGAACCGCTTTAACCGAATTGCCAGAGAGATTCATGAATGTTTTTGCCTTCAAAAATATGGTTTGTCCCTGAATTGATATTTCCCCAACGAATTTAGTTTCTTTGGAAAATTTTAGTTTGTTGGCTTTGGCGTACGCATCTAGACACATAAATCCGATGTTATGTTTTGATTTTGCATACTTTTTTCCCGGGTTTCCTAACCCGACAATTAACCGGTCCATCTTACTTGTGCTTAGGTTTGATCACGACGTACCGATTGGGTTCTTCGCCTTCGGATTCAGTAATTACATCCCGCCAATCGGACAATTTGGTGTGAACAACTCTTCTTTCGTAAGCGTTCATCTTTCCAAGACGTGCTGCCACTTTTGATCTGGCAACTTCTTTTGCGGTTTTTGTGGCAATGATTTCAAGCTGTTTTTTTCGTTGCGATTTGTAACCGCCGACATCAACCAAAACAACATAGAATTCGTCGGTGAACAGATTGATGTAATTTTTCATTAGAATCTGAATCGCATCAAGCGTTTTACCGCCTTTTCCGATTAGAAGCGGGTTTTCGCTAGCGTCGATTGAAAAGACAATTTGTCTATTTTCTTCGGCCTTAGCTTCGACAACAGCTTCGATTTCCATTGCGGTTAAAATGGTTTTTAAATACTCTATGCCGTCTCGAAGGGGATCAAATGTGACCATAGCTTCGACAATATAGGTTTTATTTAAGCCCAAAATGCTTCTTTTTTCCTCGATTACTTTCAACTCTATGTAATTTTTGTTGACCCGAAGTTCGTCTGCGGCATATTTGATTGCGGAATCATTCAGGGTTTTCGTTTCAAATCGAATCGATTTCATTGTGTTTCCCCCTATTAAAATTGCTTTCTAATTGCTTCTTGTTTTTTGTCTGCCTGCTTATGGCTGACATAACTTTGTAATAATTGATATGAGTTTCCAAGTATCCAGTAGAATGCAATACCCGCATTGCCGATGGAGATATACGCCATCATCAGAATCATGAAATACATCATGAACTTCATCATTTTCTGGCTTTGTTGGGCTTTAGCATCTTGATAACGGTTGTTCTTTTGGTTTGCCCTTGTGCGTTTTTGCATAATCCATTGACTTAGAAACATAGTTGCGGCAACGATGATTGCCAATGGTAAATTTTCAAGCCAATTTGTATTGCCCAAATCTGTCCATAAGAATGAATAATTCATTACCGCTGATCCATTGCCGAATACGGCCGTATCCGTGACCGGAAAACGACGAACGACAGAATACATGGCAAGAAAGATCGGCATCTGGAGCAGCGGCATGAAACATCCAAAGAGATTTATTTTGTATTTCTTGTAGATCTCCATGGTTTCCATTTGCATTCTTTGTTTTGAGGCTTGATCAGTTTTTCCTTTATATTTATCCTGTAATTTTGTAAGTTCTGGCTGAGCAATTTGCATTTTGATTGTCATATCATTACTTTTGGCATAAATCGGCCACCCTATTGTTCTGATGACTAAAGTCATGAACAGAAGTCCGATCCAATAAAAATATGTGGACCCTAACAGTCCGAAGAGATTGCTGGCATGAAAGGTGAAAATCGCCACTTGTTTGACAACCCAATCAGTCCACGAATCTTTCGACCCGATCGGAGTCAAGTCTGAGGTTGCAAATAATCCGGTTTGAGATTTATCGACAGCTTCAAAATTTGCAAAAGTGACGATAATTGTTGCCTCTCCTTCCGTCCATTCCACTACCCCAGTGCCGTTGAAAGTACTTGTATTAGAAGCGGGAGTTCCAAGCAATACGATCGTTCCACTGAATGATGTCGCATTATTTGCGTCTTCGGTTACAGTAACAATTTTGTCGTAATTTGCATATGAAACCACGCCTGTTTTTGAACCGCATCCAGTTAGCCCCAAAAAGATGAATACAATTAATATTAATGCTACTATCTTGTTCTTTTTCATAGCGTCCTATCCTTTTATTATTTTCGCGCGCGCGAATAATTTAATTAAATTTTCTTTTATATATGAAAAGTCCAATTCTTTAGCTTTTGTTTTCACAATAACCAAAAAATCACATTGACTTATAAACTCGGTATGTCCAACTATTTCCCTGATTCGCCTTTTCATTAGGTTTCGCTTTACGGCGTTCCCAAATTTTTTCGGGACACTGATAGCGAAACGAAAGTGTTGGTTGGTCCCGCTTGGAGCCTGATAAATCACAAAATAGCTATTCCCAACGTTGTTTTTTTGTCTTATGATCGTTTCAATTTCAATATTTTTTTTAATGCGGTATGTTTTTTCCAATTTGGGTCATCCCCTTAAAAACAAAAATCACCGAAAATATATTATTCTGGTGATTACAAGTTCAAATATATATTGGGTGTATTTCTATTAGGTTTTATCGGTCTGAAACCGTGAGCGACTTGCGGCCTCTAGCTCTTCTTCTTGCTAGAACTTTTCTGCCGCCGACAGTTTCCATTCTCGCTCTGAAGCCGTGTGTTCTTGCTCTTTTGATTTTGCTTGGTTGATATGTTCTACTCATAATCAACACCTCCAAACTTTCACTCTAAAACTATGCTACACCATTATAAGGGATTTTTGAGTTTATGTCAACTGTTTTTGTTTCCAGGTCGAATGCATTTAAATTTGGACAAAATAACCATTTGTCTGTTTGCATTTCTGCTTTTTAATATCCGGCGAATCTCTTTAAATAATTGCAAAATATTGATTTTATGGTTATCTTTTCCACATTTTCATCCTTGCACGGTTTGGCGCTTTCAAGATGTTTTCCCAACCATCCACAAACGTGTTGACTCAATTGGTTTGTTTAAATGTGGAAAACTAATTCTAAGGGCTTAAAATGGCGGTTTGTTTTCCACTATATGAGTGGTAATAATATTTTTAACAAAAAAGTTTTCCACATTTTTTGTGGAGAAATAATTGACTCTTTTATTTTTATATATGGTATATTTATGATTAAGGTAGAGGTACTGTTCATGGAAGAATTTCAAAAGATCTGGGACAAAATAAAATATCAGTTGCAACTAACAATGGATGAAGATGTTTACAATGAACATTTTTCATTGATATCCAATGTATTTAAGGTTGTCAACAACTATGTTTATCTGATTTCGCCCAACTCTTTCATCAAGAGTAAAATCGAATCTTTTTATTTGAATCGCCTTAATGCAATGTTAAATGACTATGTTACGGACAAACATATGTTTAAAATAATTACCAAAGAACAAGCAGCTGAAGAGATTGCAAAAGCCTCGACATATGAGATCAATACTCCTGAACAAGGTTTGGAAAATAAATATAAAACCGGCTTGAATAACTCTTACACTTTTGACAATTTTGTTGTTGGATCAAGTAACCGTCTGGCATACACGTCTGCTATGAAAGTAGCGGATCAACCTGGAGTTGTCGCCAATCCTTTATATATATTTGGTGATGTCGGTTTGGGCAAGACCCATCTCATGCAGTGTGTGGGAAATTATATCTTGGAAAACGATGTAAACAAAAAGGTTCTTTATGCAAAAACCGACCAATTTATTGAAGATTATGCAAAAGCTGCTCAGAGAAAAAGTTTTGATGACTTTTCAAAGAAATATGAAAATGTCGATATTCTTTTAGTAGATGATATTCAGTTTCTTTCCGGAAAAACTCAATCACAATTGGAATTTTTCAAGATATTTGAAAAACTTAAGGAAACCAACAAACAAATCGTGATTACATCAGATCGCCCGGCCTCGGAACTGTACGAAATAATGTCCCGACTTACGTCTAGGTTCGAATGGGGCCTATCCGTCGATATCAACAGACCCAATCTGGAACATCGAATTCTTATTCTAAAGAAGAAGCTCCAAGCCGAAACTGCAGATCCTGATTTGATTCCCGAAGGTATTCTTGATTATATTGCTAGCATCTTTGACAATAATGTCCGGGAATTGGAAGGTGCACTAAAGCGGGTTCTATTCTATTGTACTGCTTTTGACTATAAATTCACAATCGCCAACGCGGAAGAGGCGTTGAAAAATCTTGTAAATTCTAAAAATATTTCCAACAAATCAATAGAAAAAGGCAATTTCAATAATATTCTTGATATTGTAAGTTCATATTATAGTATATCCACCACTGATTTATTATCTAAAAAAAGGAAAAAACAATATGTTTTTCCAAGACAGGTATCAATGTACATACTAAAAGACCTCCATGATTTGACTTTTAAGAAAATAGGCCAAATATTCAACAATCGAGATCACTCGACTGTCATCTATAGCATTGAACAAATTTCAAACGATATGCAAACAGATAAAGCCAAGAAAACCGACATCGAAAAATTGTTAATCAAATGTGGAAAAAAACCTTAATATTAACGGTTATAAACATCAATAAATCTATACTAAAAGCGCTCTATATGGTATAATAGCAAGTGTAAAAATCGTATTTTTTACCCTTTTCAACACTTATAATAATAACAATAACAAAAAACAAAAGATAAATAATGTAATAAACAGGAGGTTGTCTATGAATTTTATTATTTCGACGAATGTCTTGCTAAACAATTTAATCGTTGCTCAAAAAGCCCTATCTACAAAAACCCCTGCCCCATATCTCCAAGGTATCAAATTGGAAGTATATCAAAAAGAAATTGTATTTATTACAAGTAATTCCGATATTTCAATTAAACTCTCCGTCAAGGACGAATCATTGAAGGTAGAATCACAAGGAGAAGTTTTAATTCCAGGAAAGTTTTTTGTCGATATCATTCGCAAATTAGAAGGCGAAAACGTGGAATTATCAGTTGTAGACAATAACATATTGCGAATTTTGGCGGGAGATTCCGATGTGACTTTGAATTTGCTTAGTGTTGAAGATTATCCTGAACTCGATTTTCCTTTGAATGAAGAACCAATCAAACTGGAATCGAAAATCATGAAATCAATCATCAGACAAACTACATTTGCGACTTCAGCTATTGAAAACAGACCAATTCTAACCGGGGTAAATATTCGGGTTGAAGGTGAAAAATTAGTAGCTATAGCAACTGACTCTTTCCGATTGAGTCAAAAAATAATCGATATTCCAAAAAACATGGAAAACATGAATGTTGTTATTCCAGGAAGAAGTTTAGACGAATTATCAAAGATACTAGAATCGAATCTGGAAGAGATTTTGATTCATTTGAATCATAAATCAATTTTATTCGAATATGGAAATGTTCTGTTTCAATCAAGACTGCTTGATGGTAATTTTCCGGAAACATCAAGATTGATTCCAATGGAATTTCCTATTATCATCAAATTTAATAAAGACAAATTGTTTGTAGCTATTGAAAGAGCTTCTTTGTTGTCTTCCAAAGAAGGATCTTCTAGCATCGTCAAATTAAATTTGCGTAATGATAATATTGTTGAAATCACTTCTAATTCACCTGAACTTGGAAAAGTGACAGAAAAAGTTTATCCTTTGGAAAAAGCTATCGGGATGTCAATCAAAATAGCCTTCAGCTCCAAATATTTTATGGATGCACTCAAAACATTCAATTCTGAAGAAATTTATGTTAAATTCACTGGTGAAATTAGACCATTCGTAATCGAAGGAGACAGCGATCCCGGATTAGTGCAATTGATTTTACCAGTTAGAACCGAATAAAAAATCACTTTAGTTAAATGGAGTAGCATACTCCATTTTTCTTTTGTTCGGAGGTTGATTTTATAGTTATTTAATGATATTATCTTATCGTTCCAAAGGGGTGCATTCTATGAAAAACAAATATGATGTTATTGTTGTCGGCGCAGGACCCGCAGGGTATATGTGTGCCTATGAACTCGTAAATTTAAATCCCGAATTATCAATATTACTAATTGATAAAGGAAATGACATTTATAATCGTAAATGTCCGATTTTAGATAAAAAAATAATCAAATGTCCTTTACAAAAAAATGGATACATCGGCTGTTTGCCGCACTGTTCGATTACTAATGGTTTTGGAGGCGCCGGAGCATACTCTGACGGCAAGTTTAATATAACCAGTGAATATGGCGGGTGGATGAACGAATATTTGGAAGATGATCAGGTTGAAGAATTGATCAGACATGCAGATTCGATCAACCTAAAATTTGGAGCACCAGAAGAAATCACCGATCCTACTACGGAAAAAGTGAAAGAAATCGAACGCAGAGGACTCGCGGTTGGTTTAAAGCTGTTGCGAGGACAAGTAAGACATTTGGGAACTGAAATCAATTTGGCAATTTTAAAAAACATCTATGAATATTTATTAGACAAAATTGACATGTTGTATAAAACCGAAGTTACTAACATTATGGTTAAAGAAGACATCATTAACGGAATCGTTTTGGAAACAGGCGAGAAAATCAAAAGCGACCAAATTGTAATCGTCCCGGGCAGAGACGGATCCACTTGGCTCTCCGCCATTTGCCAGGAACACAGCATTCCGATGAAGTCCAATTTTGTCGACATCGGCGTTCGCGTTGAAACTAACAACGAAATCATGGAAGAAATCAATGAAAATCTCTATGAGGGAAAATTCATTTACAGAACCAGCGTCGGAAATCAAGTCCGAACTTTCTGCTCAAATCCTTCTGGACATGTTGTCATGGAAAACCATAGCGGAACTGTTTTAGCTAACGGGCATGCATATAACGATAGTCAACTTGGTTCGAAAAACACGAACTTTGCAATTCTTGTCAGCCATAATTTTACCGAACCATTCAATCAACCTAACGAATTTGCTCACGGAGTATCGAGGCTTGCAAATATGTTGAGCAATGGCGCCGTAATTGTTCAAAGATATGGCGATTTGAAAAGAGGCAGAAGATCCACAGTTAAAAGAATCAAAGAAGGTTTTGTCATTCCAACCTTACAGGAGGCGGTTCCTGGAGATTTGGGACTGGTCTTACCATATAAAACCATGAAATCCATCATAGAAATGATTGAAGCTCTGGATCACATTTCGCCCGGAGTCGCATCAGAACATACTTTGTTATATGGAGTCGAATCAAAATTTTATTCTTCCAGACCGGAAATGGATAATAATTTGGAAACCAAAATCAAAGGGTTATATGTAGGTGGTGACGGAGCTGGAATTACCAGAGGTCTGGCTCAGGCCGGCGCAAGTGGAATTTGGATTGCCAGAAACATTGTAGGCAAACAACAATAAAAACTTTAAAAAAGCAAATCAGCAAGCGTTTAATATGAAAAGACGCTTTTACGCCTTTTCATTTTTTTAGGCTTACATTTTAGGGATTGTTATGTTATAATAATGGTGTTTTCTGGAGGGATGTCTTTTGGCCAAAACAGTAGTCGTTGTTGGTACCGAGTGGGGAGATGAAGGCAAAGGCAAGATTACTGATTATCTTGCAATGCATGCAGATGTTGTGGTTCGCAGCCAAGGCGGCAACAATGCGGGACACTCTATTTTTTTTGCACAAAAAAAGTTTGCTCTACATCTTATACCCTCAGGCATATTTAATCCCAAGATTATGAATATCATGGCTGGAGGTATGGTAATCAACCCAAAAGCCTTGGCAAAAGAAATTGATAATCTGATCAAACAAGAAATAACCGATTTTCAACTATATATCTCTGACAGAGCTCACGTAGTCATGCCATACCATTTGGAGCTTGACAGACTATATGAATCGTTAAAAAACGAAAACGCGCTTGGCACTACAAAGAACGGCATTGGCCCCGCATATGCAGACAAAGCAACAAGGCTTGGCATCCGCTTCGGGGATTTGATTCATAAAGACAGTTTATTTCGACAAGTGAATAACGCATTGGCTTTTTATAACCCTGTTTTTGAAACATTTGGAAAGAACACTTTTTCTCCAGAACAAATAACCGAAGAATATTATATATATGGCCAAATGTTTGAAAAATACATTACTGATACATCAATCTTGCTTGACAAAGCGATCAAAGCCGATAAATACGTCTTGTTTGAAGGCGCTCAAGGGACAATGCTTTGTTTAGATCACGGAACATATCCATTTGTGACAAGTTCTTCACCTACCGCAGCGGGAGTTCCGCTCGCGGCCGGGATTGCACCACAATATATCAAAGAAGTAGTCGGAGTAACAAAAGCATATTCCACCAGAGTCGGCGCGGGAGTTTTCCCGACAGAATTTGAAGACGAAATTACAAAATATATCCGCGAAAAAGGACATGAATACGGGACTACTACCGGCAGGGCCCGAAGAATCGGTTGGCTGGACATGAATGTTATTCGTCACGCTGTAAGGATCAACGGATTGACCGGACTCGCGGTTACGCTCGTGGATGTTCTGTCAGAAATCAAAGAATTGAAAATATGTATCGCATATGAACTTGACGGAAAAATAATCGATTATATTCCAGGAAATTATGATGAGTATAAAAGATGCAAACCAATATATGATTCTTTTCCGGGATGGGACGAAGACATAACGCAAATAAAGAACTTCGAAGCTCTTCCTGAAAATTGTATAAATTATCTAAAAGCGATTGAAATGTTATCGGGAACAAAAATCACGGTATTGTCCCTTGGTCCCGACCGGGAGCAGACCGTAATTTTACATAATTATTTTTAATTTCAGAAAAGGGTGTGAAAAATGCTAAACCAAATTGTAGGTAGACATGCAGAAAACAAGAAATTGGAATCAAACATTTTACAAATTTCTCAAGAAGCCAAAGCGATGAAAGCAAAATATTCAGATGTCATCGATGCCACCGTCGGAATGCTGCATCATGAGGAAGGCAACATTTTCAAATATCAAATTGTCGAGGAATTGCTTCATAATCTTACGGATGCGGAAACTTATCATTATGCTCCGGTTCGAGGAACAATCAAATTTACCGAAGGCGTATTCGACTGGGTTTTCGGACCGCACAAGGACATAATCAGAGAAAACTTTTACTACTCGATAATTCCGACAACAGGCGGCAGCGGCGCCATCAGCAACACTTTTTATAATTTCAACGATTTCGGACAGAGTGTATTGATTCCCAATCATTATTGGACTCCATACGAAAATTTCGCCTACGAAGCCAACATCAATTTAAAAACCTTTTTAATGTATGATGAACATAACCAGTTCAACAGAGTAGATTTCAAAGCCAAAGCATTAGAACTTGCCAAAGCACAAAACAGACTTTGTCTATTGCTAAACGATCCTTGCAACAACCCGACCGGGCTTTGCATGACAAAAGAAGATTGGATCGAAGTTGTCAAAGTATTAAATCAAGTTGCGGAAATGAATATACCCGTTACTCTGATTCATGACATCGCTTATATCGATTACCAATTGAAACCGGCAGAATATTCGCGAGATACTTTTTTGGCCTATCTCGATATGCATCCTAACATTTTGACTGTTGTCGTATTTTCCGGATCCAAGACCTTTTCGCTATACGGATTCAGAATCGGCGCTCAGATTGGTTTGAGTAAAAACAAAGATATCGTCGACAGTTTTTTAAGAGTTGGCGATTATTCTGTTAGAGCTAGATTTTCGAGCGTCAGCCAACCTGCAATCAGCATAATCGGCAAAATTTTCACAGAAAAGAAATATCAGGACAAATTTTCAGCGGAACTTGTCGAGGCAAGAAAATTGTTAAAAGACAGAGCAATCTTGTTTATGGAAGAAGCCGACAAGCAAGAATTGGATATTATTCCATACTGCGGCGGTTTTTTCATTAGTATTCTTACCAACAACAAGAACATATTCAAGGATTTGGCCGCAGACCACGCTTATGTGATCTCCATGGACAATTTGATCCGAATTGCCATCAGCTCCTTGAATTTGGAGGAGATTCCACGACTTGTTACAATTTTGAAGAAACATATATAATTGAAAAAAGGAGTCCGATGAAGGGCTCCTTTTTTGTTTGGTCATGATTTTAAGTGAGGAAAGTGACCTTTCCGTTCAAGAGGATGGTTATGATATCAATAATCCATAAAATCGCAAATCCAAGAAAAATCCATAAAATGCCGATAATTATTCGACCCTTTGCAATTCTGTAAATACCATAAACAAATCCATCTAAACCGGGTAGAGCCAAAATCAATCTTATTATCAAAGGCAGACCATCAATAAAACTAACATATTCTTTCATGGCATCACCCCCCTTTCAAGTAACATTATAGCATAATATAAACAAAATTAATTACGTTTAATGAATAAACAAAAAACCAGCCATTCAAAATGGCTGGTAGTTTCAATCAAGCGTTCTGTCAACGGCTTCCGCAATCCGCCTGCACTGTTTTACCAAAGCATCAAACCGCTCTGGTTTCAAAGACTGCTGGCCATCGCTAAGAGCACGTTCCGGCTCTGGATGGACCTCGATGATCAGGCCGTCTGCGCCGGCAGCAATCGCAGCTTTTGAAAGAGCTTCGATGTATTCCCATCGTCCAGCAGCGTGCGACGGATCGACAATTACGGGAAGGTGGGTAAGCTTTTTAAGCACAGGAATCGAACTGATGTCAAGCGTATTTCTGGTCGAAGTTTCGAATGTCCGGATGCCTCTTTCACATAATATGACATTTTTGTTTCCTCCAGCCAAGATATATTCTGCGGACATCAGCCATTCTTCGATTGTATTTGCAAGCCCTCTTTTCAAAAGCACCGGTTTGTCAAGCTTTCCAAGTTCTTTAAGCAAGGAGAAATTTTGCATGTTTCTGGCTCCGACTTGCAAGATGTCGACTTTGTCGACAAAATATGCTAAATCTTCGACACTCATAACCTCGCTTACGACCGGAATATCGTATTTATCGCTTACATATTTCAATATGTCCAGGCCCTCTTGTCCAAAACCCTGAAATGAATATGGGCTTGTCCTTGGCTTATATGCCCCGGCTCGAAGAATTTTCGCACCAGAGGCTTTAACCAAAGGGGTGATTATATCCATTTGAGTTTTTGACTCAACAGCACATGGACCACCGATGATAACGACATTTTTGCCTCCAATTGGAATATCCCTGACATATACTATTGTGTCGGCCGGTTGAAATTTTCGGTTAACTTTTTTATATGGCTCTTGAACCCGTAACACATTATCGACAAAATCATAGGCATAAAGACTGTCCATATCGAATTTGGTTGTGTCGCCAACGACACCGAAAATCGTTGTCGTGGCACCGATGCTTTCATGAATCGCAAAACCTTGATTAATAAGAGCGGATCTTAATAGTTCGATATCCTGTTGCTTTGTTCCTTCTTTGAATTTGATAATCATGATTCTTTATGTCCTCTCTTAAGCAAGTCAATTGCTTCGGTATAACTTTGGAAACCTTTACCGGATATTTGTTCTATACAGGCGGGTTTGATGACGGAATTATTTCTGAACGGCTCTCTTTTTGTGATATCAGATAAGTGAACTTCTACTGTAGGCAACGGAACAGACTTAATACAATCATAAAGCGCATAAGAATAATGAGTCAAAGCGGCAGGGTTGATTACAAGGCCTTGAAAACGTAAATAATTATCCTGAATGATATCGATGATTTCCCCTTCATGGTTGCTTTGGTATACTTCAATCGAAACTTCGGCTTCTTTTGAATAATCAAGCAAATAGTTGACAAGGTCGTTATAAGTCAAATCGCCATATATTTCAGGTTCACGAATACCTAAAAAATTTAAATTAGGGCCGTTTATAATCAAAATGTTCATTGATTTTTACCTCGATTTCCTTAAAGTGATAATTTGATTCCCTTTTGATTTTCAGAATAACATCCGCATATTTTTCGTATAAAGGTCTGCGTTGATGAGACAACTGAAAGATATCGCTGCTTTTTTTTATCAAAGGACGGTTTTCAATCTTGTGTTTGGCAATCGCTTCAGGTTTTTTATCAAGAAAGATGACAAGTCCGTTTTGTTTTAACAAATGCATCAGTTTTTCATCGAGAATCATGCCGCCGCCAGTTGAAATTACACAATTTTGATTTTTGTAAATTTTTTCAACCAAAGCATATTCAAGTTTTCGAAAATATGATTCCCCAAACTTTTCAAAAATATCCGTAATTTCCATGTTTTGATCTTTGACGATTTCAGAATCCGTATCGATGATATCTTTATGAAAAATATCATGAAGTTTCTTCGCATACATGGACTTTCCGCTTGAAGGAAGTCCAATTAGAACAAGATTTGTTAATTTTCTATTTACCGCAGAATAAGTTTGCTCGATTAATTCCGCTGATAATTTTTGATCAAAGAACAGTTCGTGAGCAGAAGCGGCTTGAGCGATTACCATGAATAATCCGTTGATAGAAGGAATACTTAAATCTTTCGCTTCTTGAAGCAAATTTGTTTGTAAAGGATTGTAAATGAGATCAATTACCAATTCCAACCCAGAAAATCTAGTGAGCGAAAACAGATATTTATCCTGATTGTTGGGATACATTCCTACCGGAGTTGTATTAACGATTATATCACAATCCGTAATCTTGTCAATTTCGCTAAAAGTTATTTCGCCATCTTCGCGAATGGTGCGACATATGTTCAAGACGCTTTTCGCGTTTAAATCCTTGAATAGTGTTTTGGCGGTTTTTGCAACTCCACCATTGCCTACTATCAAGATGCGCTTGTTCGCTATTGAAACTTTGAAATATTCAAGCATTGATTTCAAACCAAAATAATCGGTATTATACCCAATCAACAAACCGTCTTTGCTAATAACCGTGTTGACTGAGGACGTTCTGTTGGCGACTTCGTCAAGGCTATCCAAGTATGGAATAATCTTTTCTTTGAAAGGAATTGTGATGTTGATACCCTTAAAGTTTTTTGCTTTAAGAAATCCGTCTAAGTCTTCGGTTTCGAATAGGCGGTATTCCTTGTTTCCAAAACCAGTATGAATCATAGGCGATAAGCTATGAGAAAGAGACTTTCCTAATAAACCGTACATATCTCAACGCATCCATTTGTTGGCTTGTGACAAAAGCAACAAATCCAACGCAGAAAAATATAATACTGAATTGACTACATGAATGGCTCTTTGGATGATTGCGGGATCATGACGGCCCTTTATTTCCAATTCGATATTGGTGTTTTCAATAAGATCTACGGTGTGTTGTTTTTTGGAAATGGATGGCGTTGGCTTGATTGCCAGACGTAAAATAACGGGCATTCCCGAAGTGATTCCACCAAGAATTCCGCCATTATTATTGGATCTTGTTTTCACTTTTCCTTCGTCGAAAAAGTATTCGTCATTTACCTCAGAACCATACTTTTCTGTCATTGAAAATCCAGTACCAAATTCAATTCCCTTGACTCCGGGAATGGAAAACAAAGCTTGAGCCAAATAACTCTCAAACGACAGGAACAACGGTTCTCCAAGACCTGCAGGAAGATTAATTATGGCAGATTCAATGATGCCTCCAACCGAATCGCCATCATTTTTCGCTTTGAGTATCTCTGCCGTCATTTTTGTTTCAATTTCATGGTTTATGACGGGAAAACCGCTATTTTCCAGGATTTCTATAAATTCATTATTTACATTTGATTTATCAAAACCAGTATCTTTTATGCTTTTTATACTTAGAATGTGAGATCCAACGTATATGCCCTTAGCATTAAGGATTTGTTTTGAGATTGCACCGATTATCATCCACAAGGCAGTCAGGCGACCAGAGAAAATGCCTCCACCTCTTGGGTCGTTCGCTCCGGAATACTTGATGAAAGCGGGATAATCAGAGTGACTTGGACGGGGTTTTCCTTCAAGGTGTTTATAGTCTTCAGAAAGCTGCACCCGGTTATGAATGACGATAGTTAGCGGGGCTCCAGTTGTTTGATTATTGAAATATCCTGAGACAATTTCATAATCGTCTTGTTCTTGTCTTGGAGTGGAAAGAGAACCGGAAGGTCGTCTTTTTTGTAATTGCGATTTGATTAGATTTTCGTCCAATGTAATCCCAGGAGCTAGATTGTCGATTACGATTCCTATCAGCTCTGAATGGGATTCTCCAAAGAATGTGATCTTCAACAGTTGACCAAAAGTATTCATAAATTCAAGCCTCCTTATTAAGGGCTATAATGTCAATTTTTTAATTTCGAAGGTTCCAATTTTAGGAACATCTACAAAATATGAGATATTGCTACGGTTCTTTTTGTCTTTCAATATATATGGAATCAAGTCGTTTGCGGCGACAGGATCGGAAGTTGGCAAGTGATATTTTTTTAACACGGAAACCAATTCTGCTTTTATAGGGTTATCGGAAAGAATTCTAACCATCCCAATCGCAACCGCTTCTCCATGAAGATATTTTTCAAAGTCATAGAATGATTCAATGGCATGTCCGAAAGTGTGTCCGAAATTTAAAGCTTGTCTGACATTATTATCAAGTTCGTCTTTTTCGACAAATTCCTTTTTTATTTCAACTGAGCGGGAAATATATTTTTCCATATCAGAAAAAACATTTTCATTTTTTATCTGATTAAAAAAATCTTCATCTGCGATCATGCCATATTTGATCATTTCCGCCATGCCGTTCATTAACTGTCTTTTTTCCAAAGTTTTTAAAGCAAGCGGGTCAATGAGCACTTTTAGTGGCGGGTATATTTGTCCAATGACATTTTTGGTATTACCAACATTCACGGCGACTTTTCCGCCGACGCTGGAATCAATTTGGGCCAGAAGCGTTGTGGGAATTTGAATATAGGGAATGCCACGCAAATATGTGGATGCCACAAAGCCCGCGAGATCTCCAGTAACGCCTCCGCCTAGAGCGATAATGATCGCGTCTTTGGAGATGTTGTTTGCAATCAGGATTTGAACGATTCTTTCGTACGCCTCAAGTGATTTACTTTTTTCACCCCGAGGGAAAGTCACTTGCAAAAGATGAGGACATATATTTTTAATTTTTTCCAAATAAATTTCAGGAATCCCATCATCCGCAATGAGAACATATTGTTTGTCGGAATTAAAATGAGGCTCCAAACGATTCAGGAGATCGTTTTCAATATAGATATTATAATCACGATATCCGGAACGCACAGTTATTGTTTTCATATAATTACTCCTCAAGAAAGGTTATTTCAGCTCCAAGTGATTTAAAATCCTCGAAAAAATCAGGATACGACTTTTGTACCGCTTCGGCATTCTTGATCAAGACTTGTTTTTTACATCGGACCGATGCCGCTGCGATGGACATTACAATTCTATGATCGTTATATGAGTCGAAAATTCCGCCTTCAAAGTCGGGTTGGCCTTCGATAATCAACGAATCTTCTGTCATCTCAACTTTAACACCAAGCGTTTTTAACGTATTGTATGTCGATAAAAGCCGATTGGATTCTTTCAATTTCAATCGGTCTGCATTTTCAATAACACTCGTGCCTTTCGATAAAGCTAACAATATCGCAAGAATCGGCGCTATATCAGGCGATTGACTTACATCAAAGGTTCCTGACACGGTCTGTGATTTTATAAATTGATAGCCATTATCGATTTTTGTGAATTGACCTTTGGTTTGAGCGATGAAATCCATGATTTTAAAATCAGGTTGCAAAGACTCAAAGGGCATGTTTTTGCATTCGATGTCTTCGCCGATAAGACCCATTACCGCAAAAAAAGCCATTTGGGAATAATCCCCTTCGATTTTTATTTGGATTGGAGAATACGTTTGATTGCCTTTTATAGTGTACGTCAGATTGGATTCCAAAACCTCGATGCCAGATTTTTTCAACATGTCGAGGGTCATATCAACGTATTTTTTTGACTCATAAGGTTCAACGATGGTTATCTTGGAATCTCCTTTTAATAAAGGAAGGGCAAACAAAAGGCCTGAAATGAACTGACTGCTGATGTTCCCTGGAATCGAATAGTTGCCTGGCATCAAACTTCCGGAGATAATCAAAGAATCTTCGTTTTTCTGAAATTGAAGTTTCATATTTTTGAATAAAGATTCATATACACCCAACGGTCTTTGAAACAGACTTTTTTTGCCTGTAAATACGATTTTTTGCCTGCTTAAGGATAATATTGGAATCAAAAATCTTAGTGTGGAACCAGATTCATTGCATTCGATAAAATTATCGTCGGAGATTCCTATTCGAGAAACGCCGTTGACGATTAATTGGTTGGGATTTTTTATGAACTTAACACCGATTTTTTCCATTGCGCCAATTGTGGCCAATATATCTTCACTGTAGATAACGTTGGAAATTACACTTTTGCCTTTTGCCAGCGAAGCGGCAATTATTGCTCTGTGCGATTGGCTTTTTGAAGGCGGAACGGCTACCGAACCACCAAGTTTTCTAGGATAGATCAATACATTCATTCCGCCACTTCCTTTTCCAGAGCAAGCCGCATTTCTTTGGCTTTACGCATCAAATTTGTCAAAGATTCGACATCTTTGGCTTCGATTACAGTGCGGTATTTTCCAATCGACTCAATCATTTTGTCAATTTGTGGCAACAAATACTCTTTATTTTCTATTAGTAATTCGCTCCAAAGGGCTTCATTGATCATTGAGATTCTGGTAAGATCACGAAAAGAGTCGCCAATCAATTTTGCAGTATCATATTTTTGACTGTCAGATTCCATTAAAGCCAATGCCAGGACGTGTGCGAGCTGAGATGTGTAGGCAATGATTTCGTCGTGTTCTTCGGCAGTTAGATAAGAAACGTTTTTAAAACCCATTTGCATTGCAAGTGTGGTTGCGATTTGCAAACTTTCCTTCTTGTTCTTCTTTGTTGGGACGATGACATAATTCTGGTTCTCAAAAATAGATTTTTGCGAATGGTATATTCCAATTTTTTCTCTTCCCGCGATCGGATGGGTGAAAACCAAATCAATATCTTTTCTTAGAAGCGGAATAACCTCATTTACCAAGCCGGATTTTATTCCGGAAATTTCAATGATGATTGTATCTGCTTTAAATTTGCTTTGATTTTCCAGTATGAAGTTGGCGCATGCTTTCGGATAGACACAGAGAAAGGCGATATCGATTTGTGCCAGCAATTTCTCCAAATCAAAATAAGCCTGATCGATAACGCCGTTATCAAGCGCGTATTGAAGACTTTCGCGAGAGATATCGAAAGCATAAATGTTGTGTTGCCCTTTTAAAGATAACGCAATCGATCCACCCATCAATCCTAATCCGATAATGCCGATATTCATAAAACAACACCTCATATTTTAGTTTATATAATTTTATCACAAAATTCACGTGATATGCTGAAAAAAGATAGAATATTAGAAATGCATGCCAAATCTATCGCTAATCACAACCCAGATTCTGGTTTTTCTTTATCTGAATCCCTTGCTTGTGATATAATTATATTCTAAGGAGAGTGATAATATGTATAAGGAAATTGGCGTGACAGAATATGCTGAGGAAGTATTGCAAAACTTGTCCACAGGCGTGTTTCTCACCACCTTTCACAAAGGCGTCCTCAATACCATGACAATCGGTTGGGGTGGCGTGACTGTTGTGTGGGGACGGCCGATTTTTATGGTTCTTGTCCGCGATTCGAGAGCCACATATGAGCTCTTGGAAGGAAGCATGGAATTCACCATCAGTATTCCGATTATAAATAAAATGACCAAGGAACTAAGCTTTTGCGGTACAAAATCACTTCGCGAATTCAATAAATTCAAGGAATTGGGACTCACGCCGCTTAAAGGCAGAAAAATAGATACTCCAGTCATCAAAGAAGCGGGATTGCATTATGAATGCAAAGTATTATATAAACAAAAGCTCAATCAAGTTGACGTCAATCGGATTGTAAAAGATAAATACTACAATCCTCAATCGACAAATCATGCCATCCATACAGTATATTTTGGCGAAATTGTAGATCATTACATTTACAAGGAAGAAAAGTAATTATGGCTACAATTATTGATGGAAAACAACTTGCGCTTGAAATCAGAAGCCAAGTCAGGCTTGACGTGGTCAAACTTGTAGAAAAATATGGTAAAATTCCTCATTTGACCGTGATTTTGATTGGCGAAGACCCGGCAAGCCAGACATATGTTTCGGGCAAGGAAAAAGCATGTCAATACGCCGGAATCAAAAGTTCAATAATCCACAAAGATGACAGCATATCGGAAATGGAATTGTTAAATTTGATCGATGATTTGAATGCAAATAATGATGTTGACGGTATTTTGTTGCAACTGCCGATTCCGAAACATCTCGATGCAGATAAAATCATCTCCAAAATTCTGCCGGAAAAAGACGTTGATGGATTTACACCAATAAACGTTGCCAAACTTGCCATGGGGCACCCGGGGCTTGTTCCTTGCACGCCATTAGGAATCATGCGGCTCTTGGAAAAATATCACATTGAAATCGAGGGGAAACATTGCGTGGTCATTGGCAGAAGCCAAATTGTCGGAAAACCGATGGCATCCCTGTTGTTAAAAGCCAATGGAACCGTGACCGTTTGTCATAGTCGGACAAAAGAATTGAACAAAGTCGCTCAACTCGGAGATATTTTGGTGGTCGCCATCGGAAAGCCGAATTTGGTTGACAAAACATATATTAAAGAAGGCGCGGTAGTCATTGATGTGGGAACATCTAGAGTCGATGGCAAACTTACTGGCGATGTCTTCTTTGAAAGCGCCAAAGAAAAAGCCGGGTTCATCACGCCTGTTCCGGGCGGTGTTGGACCGATGACCATTGCTTGCCTTTTGGAAAACACTTTGACTTGTTACAGATATCTTCGAGGTGAAAAACAATGATCGATAGATACGCGAGAAAACCAATGAAAGATTTGTGGTCCGAAGAAACCAAATTCAACACATTTCTTGAGATTGAACTTTTAAACGCCGAATTTCTGTTCGAACGGGGAATCGTATCCTCCAAAGAACTGGCATTGTTGAAAGCAAACTCGATAGTAAATATTGCCAGAATCCATGAACTCGAAAATGAGACCAAACACGATGTGATAGCCTTCACTAGAGCCGTATCGGAAACGTTGGGAGAAGAAAAAAGGCACATCCATTATGGATTGACTTCGACCGATATCGTCGACACGGCGAATGCGGTCATATTAAAGAAGGCCAATAAAATCATTTTACACGATCTCGAAGCGTTTTTATCAATATTAAAAGACAAAGCTGATTTGTACAAAAACACCTTTTGTATCGGAAGAACTCACGGAATTCATGCCGACATCACTGTTTTTGGATTAAAATGGGCTTTGTGGTACGACGAAATAAAAAGAAATCTAGTTCGGTTTAATAATTCGTGTCAAGAAATCGAAACCGGAAAAATCAGCGGAGCAGTCGGAAACTATGCATTTACCGATCCTGAAGCCGAGACATATATCTGCGACAAACTGGGTTTAAACAAACCAAACATTTCCACCCAGACTTTGCAAAGAGACAGGCACGCTCACTATATATCCATTTTGGCACTTATTGCTTCATCGATAGAAAAAATAGCTCTTGAAGTGAGACACCTGCAAAGAACAGAGATCGGAGAAGTCCAGGAAGCTTTTTCCTCAACACAAAAAGGATCATCTGCAATGCCTCACAAACATAATCCGATTTCCAGCGAAAACATCTGCGGCTTGGCAAGAATCATGCGAAGCTATATTGCTCCGGCATACGAAAACATTGCGTTGTGGCACGAAAGAGATATTTCGCATTCGTCGGTGGAAAGAATCATTTTTCCTGATGCGACCACTTTACTAGACTATATGTTGGCCAAATATGCCAATACATTGCAAAATCTTGTCGTAAATGAAAAAAGAATGCTTAAAAATATCGATTTGACACAAGGTGTGATTTTCTCGCAACGAATCATGACTGCGATGATTGATAAAGGCCTTTCAAGAGAAAATGCATACGATCTTATTCAACCATTGGCAGAAAAAGCAATGAATCAAGAAGTCCATTTCAAAACTTTACTGGAAAACGACGAAACCATTTCTCGTTATTTTACTAAACAAGAACTTGAAGATATATTCAAACTTGATATTTATACCAAACATGTGGAACTGATATATAAACGCGTTTTTTCTAACATTTAACCAATCAATTTAGGAGCGATACCATGCAAAACGAATCAAGGTTTCAAAAATCGGAAACAATAATATTAAACAGCACAAAACATAGACCAGATACTTTGGTTATACTAGGATCGGGCCTTGGCGCCTTTGTGGAAAAACTAGAAAATAAAGTATCAATCAACTATGAAGATATTTTTCCAGCAAAATCCGAACGCGTCGAAGGCCATGGCGGTATTTTGCACATCGGCTCGCTTTGTGGAAAACCCATTTATTGTATGCAGGGAAGAAATCATTATTACGAAGGCTACTCTGATGAAGAGATGCGATTTCCAATTTTGCTTTTTGCCAGATTAAAAGTCAAAAATCTGATTGTGACCAATGCCTGCGGCGGAATGAATGAAAATTTTAAACCTGGAGATCTGATGCTGATAACCGATCATATCAACATGATGGGAAAAAATCCAATGACAGGCGCAAAAGATTCGGAAATCGGACCGAGATTCTTCGATATGTCGGAACCATATAACCATAATTTGATTTCTTTGGCAGAAAAAGTGGGTTTCACAAACAACATTAAACTTCAAAAAGGCGTGTATGTTGGTTATAACGGACCAAGTTATGAAACAAAATCCGAAATTAGAGCGTTTATTCATCTGGGAGGAGATGCCGTAGGCATGTCCACGGTTCCAGAAGTCATCGTTGCCAACCATGCCGGAATGAAAGTCCTGGGAATATCCTGTATCACAAACATGTCTACTGGAATTCAAAAAGGAAAACTGTCTCACAAAGAAGTAATTGATACCGCTGACAAGGCGTCTGCGAAATTATCTCTGCTTTTGCATGGAATTTTATGTGATATTTGAATAAAAGAATGATATAATAATTTCGAGGGGTGAGGAAAATGACTCAAAAAAGACTTTATAG